>NZ_CP074133.1:4800000-5142098 GCF_018316655.1 Nocardiopsis changdeensis
CCCACCACAGCTGCGCGGGTCCGCCCCCGCCGGTGATGACGTTGTAGACCACGCGCCCGTTCGTCGCCCGCTGGAGGCTCGCCGCCATGCGGGCCGCGTGCACCGGGTTCAGGAACCCCGGCTGGAACGCGATCATGAACCGGAACCCCCGGGTCTCGCGCGCCAGCAGCCCCGCGGCGGCCCACGGGTCGTCGGTGAACGGGAACGACGGCATCAGCCCGCCGTAGAACCCGGCCGCCTCGGCGGCGCGCGCCACGTCGGCCATGTGCTCGATGTAGGCGTGCCCGTCGGGGACGCCGCCGCGCAGGGCGGGGGCGATGCGGCCCGGCCCGTCGGGCTCCCAGTCGCCGCGGGTGGCGGCGCGTTCGGTGAGGGACCTCTGGTCCCCGTGCATGCCGATGCGCCAGTAGAAGTCAACGGACACGGTCGGGCTCCCTTCTGTTCGTGTGTCGGAGGCGGGTCAGGACCCGCGTCGCGCCCGGCGCCCGGGGGGCGGCGCGCCGCACGCGCACCACCCACAGGCGGGGGCCGGAGGCGCGGCGGGCGGCGTCAGCGGGCACCGGCGACCGCCTCCTCCGCGAGGCCGGCGAGGGCCGGCAGCAGGTGTTCGCCCAGGCGGTACGCCTCCGCCAGGGCCGGGCGGGCCTCGACGACGAACGTGGTGACGCCGCGGCGGCGCAGGGCGTCCAGCTCGGCGGCCAGTTCGGCGGGGGTCCCCACCAGCCCTTCCGGGACCGTGTGCCCCAGGGACGCGAATCCGTCCCAGCGGCCGGCCACGCCCTCGGGCGGCCCGTCGTCCTGCCCCACATGGCGCACGGACACCGACAGCTCCACGCCCAGCCGGACCGCGCGCCCCGGGGCACGGCGGTCCAGTTCGGCCCGGACGGCCCCGACGTCGTCGCCGAGCCGCAGCAGGTGGACGTCGGCGTGGGCCGCCGACAGGTCCAGCTCCCCCGGCGTGGTCCCCGACAGGTACACCGTCGGGAAGGGCCGCCCCGCCAGCGGGTGCCCGAACCCGCCTCCCAGCACCCGGTAGAAGTCCCCCTCGAAGGTGTACGGCCTCTCGTGCCACACGCCCTTCGCGACGGTGAGGAACTCGTGCGCCCGGCGCAGCGCGTCCTCCCCCGTCACCGGGTCGCCCTGGGCGGCGCGCACGGCCGGGTCGCCGCCCACCGCCACCTTCCACCCCAGGCGCCCGTGGGCGGCCCGCTGCAACGTGGCCGACAGCTTGGCCGCGTACACCGGTGTCGCGAACGAGGGTGGGAACTCCGCGACGGCCCGCAGGTGGCGGCCGGCCCGCAGCACCCCCGCGGCGACCGTCCAGGGCTCCTCCCCGTCCGGGTCGTCCGGGGCGAGCACGCCGTCCAGCCCGGCGATCTCGGCGGCCCGCCAGGTCTGGAACGCCTCCTCCAGCGGCCCGTACAGGTCGCCGCGCACGTCCGTGGCCACCGCGCCCAGTCCCCGTGCAGGGGCGGGCCTGGTGGGCAGGCGCAGGATCACCTCGGTCATCGCGCGGCCCCGGGGACCGGCGGGACCAGGGCGCCGGCCTTCTCCGACACCGCGTCGGCCACGGTGGGCCGGGTCGGCAGCAGACCGCCCGCGTACAGCAGGTCGGCGGCGTGCTGCTGCTCGGCGACGAACTCCTCCGTCACCGGGTGCAGGCCGAACGGCCGGGTGCGCAGCGCGTGCTCCCAGGCGTCGGGGTCGGTGTCCGGGTTGCCGCGCTCGCGGGCGTCGGCCACGAAGATCTCCGCCGCCTCGCGCGGGTTCTCCCGGATCCAGGCGTCGGACTCCTGGAGCGCCCCGACGATCGCGGCCAGCTCGCCGGTGCGTTCCTCGGCGAAGTCGCGCCGGGTGAACCACAGCGAGCGATGGCTGAACAGCCCGTCGGTGGCGACCAGGTCGCGGGTCTCCACCCGCTCCTCGACCGCCTTCAGCCCCGGGTAGGCGCCCACCCAGGCGTCGATCTCCCCGCCCAGGAACTGTCCCCCCGCGTTGACGCCGGTGTCGACCGGGACGATGTCCTTCCAGGTCAGCCCCGCGCGTTCGAGGGCGAACAGCAGCAGGGCGGTCTGCCAGGACCCGTGGGCGATGCCGACCCTGCGCCCCCGGAGGCCGTCCAGGCCCCGGATGTCGGAGTCGGCCCTGACGATGAGCCGCCCGTTCTCCACCCGGGGCTCGGAGATCGCCGCGTAGACGATGTCCAGCCCGTGGCCCTGGGCGGTGATGGGCGGGGTGAAGCCGGTGCCGATGAAGTCGTAGCCGCCGTCGAAGAGGTGGTCGGCGTGGACGGTGGGCAGCCCGTCGGTGGGGGCGGGGCGCGCACCCTGGGGCAGGTCGCGCAGGTCCACCCACTCCACGTCGGGCAGCGTCCGTTCCAGGATGCCGCGGTGGCGCAGGACGAACAGCGAGTTGTTGTGCGGGAAGTACCCGACCTTGGTCATGGCGGTGCTCCTTGTGGTGGTGCGGCGGCTCAGCCGGTGGGGTTCTCGGGCAGGACGGCGTGTTCGGCGGCCAGGAGGCGGTGCGCCTCGGCCAGCGGTTCGTGGGCGGCCCAGGCGTGCACGTCCACCGGCTCGGCCAGGAAGCCGTGGTCGTGCAGGAACCGCTGCTGGCGGTCGAGCAGGTCCAGGCGCTCGGCGGACAGGTCCGGGGCCAGGTCGGTGTGGAACCCGTCGGCGTAGGCGCGGTCCACGCCCGCCGCCCCCGAGTGCGTCTCGGCGGCCAGGACGGCGCGCACCTCGTCGGGCCGGGTGGCGGCCCAGGCGGCCGCGCGCAGGGTCTGGACGAGGAACTCGGTGACCAGCCCGGGGTTCTCGGCCAGGGTGCGCTCGTGCACGGTGATGGGCCGCGGGGTGCCGTTGTTGACGCGTGAGCGCCGGTCGGGCACGGCGTCCAGGTCCACGGCGACGACCGCGCCGATCGCCGCGCCCTCCTCGGCGGCGCGGGCGCCCTTGACGTAGACGGCGTCGACCTCGCCCGCCGCGAGGGCGGACAGGCCGGGCCAGTTCCCGACCCGGGAGTCGGCTCCGACGGTGGGCTCGAACGCGGCCGGGACCTCGACCTGTCGGACGTCGTCGAGGGTGAGCCCGGCCAGGGCGAGGGCCCCCGCGAAGCCGTGCAGTGCCATGGCCCGGGGGAAGCCGCGGCCCGGGGTCGCGGCGCGGCCAGGGACGGCGACGCGCCGGCCGACCAGGTCGGCGGGTCCGGTGATGCCGGTGTCGGGGCGGGTGAGGACGGCCTGTCCCTCGTCGATCCAGGTGAGGCCGATGAGGCGGGTGGGGGCGCCCTCGGACCTGGCGGCCAGGGCCGGGACGCTGCCGCCCTCGCGGAACAGGCCGCGCAGGCGGTGGTCGAAGTGGTGGGCGGCGATCTCGGGCGGGGCGTCCTGGAGGACGCCGACGTCCAGGCCGTGTGCGGCGAAGCCGGAGGCGAGCCAGCCGAGGTTGAGGGCCAGCCCGCTGGCGGTGGGGACGGGGCAGCGGGTGTACCAGACGCGGTCCACACCGGGCGGCGGTGTGACTCCGGCGACCGCGGAGGCGTCGGTGACGGAGGTGGTCATGGATGCTCCTGAGCGGTGATGGGACGGGTGGTGGGTGGCGCCGGCTTCGGGGCGGCCGACCCCGCCCGGGGCCGAGGTGATGGCCGGGGCAGGCGGTGACGGACGGCGGGCAGTGGCGGTCGGTGACGGTCGGACGACCCGGAACCGGCGGACGGCGAAAGCCGAGCGGACGGGGCGGGCGAACGGCAGTAGCGGTGGCACTGGCGGCGGCGGTGGCGGTGGCGGTCGGACGATCCGGGGCCAACGGACCGCGAAGGCCGAGCGATCGAGGCAGGCGGACGGAAGCGGCGGCCGGGGTCGGCGGGCACGGGTGGTGGGTGTGGGCGGACGGGGTCGGCGGGTGGTCAGTGGGCGGCGGGGACGCCGAGTTCGGCGAGGAGGTCGCGGCGCAGGGCCAGCACGTCGGGGTCGTCGCGGTGGCGGGGGTGGTCCTCCGCCAGCTCCCGGTCCAGGGCGATGCGGCCCCCGCGCAGGATCAGCACGCGGTCGGCCAGCCGGACCGCCTCGTCCACGTCGTGGGTGACCAGCAGCACCGCCGGGCGGTGCCGGGCGCACAGTTCGGCCACCAGGTCCTGGGTCCGGAGGCGGGTGAGGGCGTCCAGGGCGGCGAAGGGCTCGTCCAGCAGCAGCAGTTCCGGTTCGCGGACCAGCGCCCGGGCCAGGGCGACCCGCTGGGCCTCCCCGCCCGACAGGGTCGCGGGCCAGGCCCGCGCCTTGTCGGCCAGGCCCACCTCGTCCAGCGCCCGCTCCCCGGCGGCCCGGGTGGCCGGGCCGCGCCGCCGCCCCAGGGTGACGTTGGCCAGTACCCGGCGGGCCGGGATCAGCCGCGGCTCCTGGTAGACGGTGGTGCGCCGGCGGGGCACGAGGACCTCGCCGGCGTCGGGCTCCTCCAGCCCGGCGAGGATGCGCAGCAGGGTGGTCTTGCCGGTGCCGCTGGGCCCCAGCAGCACCGTGAACGCCCCGCGCGGGATGTCCAGGTCGACGCCGTCCAGGACGGTCTTGGCTCTGAAGGCCTTGCGCAGTCCGCGCAGCCGCACGGCCGTGGTCATGGCGGTCCCTTCCGGGGTCTCAGCGGGCGGCGACATGTCCGCGCCAGGGCATGAGCAGCCGTTCCGCCAGGCGGATGGCGAGGTCGATGGCGATGCCGATGACGGCGTAGAGCAGGACGCACAGCACCATGTAGTCGGTGCGGTAGTACTGCTGGGCGAGGGTGACCAGGTAGCCGATGCCGGCGGTGGTGCCGATCTGCTCGGCGGCGATGAGGCCGGTCAGGCTCACGCTCAGGCAGATGCGCAGCGCCATGAGGATGCTGGGCAGCGCGGTCGGCACGATCACCTCGGCGACCAGGCGTGCCCGGCCCAGCCCGAGCCCTCGCGCCGCCTCCACGAGCCTGCGGTCGACCCCGCGTACGCCCAGGTAGGTGTAGGCGTACATGGGCGCCACCGCGGACACCGCGATGAGCACGACCTTGAAGGTCTCGTCCACTCCGAACCAGGAGATGAACAGCGGCACCAGGGCCAGGAACGGCACCGCCCGCAGGATCTGCATGGACGGGTCGACCAGTTCCTCGCCCAGGGCGGACAGCCCCGCGGCCACGCCCAGGACCAGCCCCGCCGACGCCCCCACCGCGACGCCCAGGGCGGCGCGGGTGAAGGAGGCGGCCAGGAATTCGGTGAGCTGGCCGGTGGCGACCAGTTCGCGCAGGGCCTGGAGCACGTCCGGCGGGGTGGACAGGACGGCCGGGTCCACCGCCCCGGAGCGAACGCCCCACCACCACAGCAGCAGGGCGGCCGCCGGGACGCTCAGCCGCAGCGCCAGCGACAGCGCGGGCGGGCGGCGGCGCGTCCCCAGGTGGGCGGGGCGCTCCAGGTCGTGGCCGGGGTCGGTGTCCGGGACGGCGGGGGCGTTGGACAGCACGCTCATGGTGGGCTCCGCTCGGAGGTGGTGCGGCTTCAGCCGGTGGCGGCGGACAGGTCGAAGACGACCTCGGAGGCGGTGACGGCCTCGGCGAGGATCCCGTGCTCGTGGAAGACCCCGCCGACGGTCTCGATGGCCGCCAGGTCCTCCCCGGTCGGGTACCGGAACTCGTGGGCCAGGCGCGTGGTCTCGATCGCGTCGTCCAGGCGGTCGCCGGTGCGGGCGGTGGGGCCCTCGTCCAGGAACACGTTCTGGAAGGCCTCGGGGTCCTCGTTGCCCTGGCGGACCAGCTCGTTGTAGACCTCGAAGAACACCTCCACGGCCTCGGGGTGCTCCTCCAGCAGTTCGACGCGGGCGGCGAACATGCCCAGGTCGGCGTCGTCCACGTCCTGGCCGGTCAGGATGGTCCGCGCGCCGTTGGCGACGGCCTCGGGGTAGGCGTCGACGATGGCCCACCAGGCGTCGATGTCGCCGGAGGCGAACGCGGCGGCGCCCTCCTGCGGGTCGAGGTGGACGCGTTCGACGTCGTCGGGCTCCAGGCCCTCGGCCTCCAGGGCGCGCAGCAGCAGGTACTCGCCCTTGCCCGCCCGGTTGACGGCGATGCGCGCGCCGACGAGGTCGTGGAGCGAGTCGGCGTCGCTGTCGGCCGGGACGACCAGGCCGTCGGCCAGGGGCGCCTCGGGGTCGGCGGTGTCGGCGACCATGAACACGCGCAGGTCGTCGCTGGTGGTCAGGGCTCCCACGGCGGGTGAGAGGGCGCCCTGCTGGATGTTGATGTCGCCGGTACGCAGCGCCTCGCTCGCGGCGGTGAAGGAGGCGTAGGAGCCGCCCCATTCGATGGTGGCGCCGACCTCGGCGAGGCGCTCCTCGAAGATGCCCTCGCGCTTGGCGTAGGCGAGGGGGCCGGCGTTCCCGGGGTCGATGAGGCGCAGGACCGCGCCCTCGCCGCCCTCCTCGGCGGCCCCGCCGGTGGCGGTGCAGGCGGCGGTCGTGACCAGGAGCGCGGCGGCCAGGGTGAGCACCGGGATGCGGCGAAGGGGCATGGCGGTCGCTTTCGGGACGGGGCCCTGGGGTGGGCCGGTGGACGTCCACACCGTATTTGCCACATCGTGGCAAAGTCAACCTTTCCAGTAGGTTTTCTGGGTAATAGGGTCGCGGCTCACGCCGACACGTGCTCCGACCTGGGATTCCCTACTCGGCGGGGTGCAGCAGCAGCCTCTGGAACGCGGGCGCGAACTCCCGGGCGATCCGGGCCAGCTCGGGGAACCGCTCCACCGGCAGGTCCTCGGCGTCGGCGCGCAGCGCCAGCGCCATCCGCACCCGGCCGGCCGCGTCCGTCAGCGGCACGGCCACGGTGCGCTTGCGGTCGGTGATCTCCCGGTCGTTGACCGCGTATCCCCGGGCGCGCACCTCCTCCAGCACGGCTCTGAGCCGGTCGGGGTCGGTGATGGTGTTCGCGGTCAGTCGTTCCAGCTCCAGCCGGGAGGGGTCGACCGAGGTGTCCCAGGCCATCAGGACCTTGCCCATCGCCGAGGCGTGCAGCGGGATGTAGACGCTCAGCCCCGACTCGGGGTCCACCGCCTCCCCGGCGATGACCACCGCGCGCGAACCGCTGCGGACGGCCAGGCCCGGCGACGTGCCGGTGGCCTCGGCCAGGCTCTCCATGAGGGGTTCGATCCGGTACAGGCCGCGGTGCCGGTACAGGGCGCGGCCCAGTTCGGCGACGGCGGCGCCGAGCCGGTAGCGGGAGGTGGCGGCGTCCTGCTCCAGGAAGCCCTCGGAGACCAGGGTGCGGGCCAGCCGGTGGGCCGTGCTGGTGCGCAGGTCCAGCAGCCGGGCGATGTCGGTGGCACCCAGTTCGGGGCCGTGGTCGCGGAAGCAGTGCAGCACCCGCAGCGCCCGGACCACCGCCTGCGACCCGGCGGGCCGGGACTCCTCCTCCATCGTTCGCCTCTCCTCGCGCTCCGGGCCCCCACCGCGGGACGCCCCGGCCTACCGGACCACGCACCACTGAACCACAGGGCGGCCCCGGAACGCCCTCCCAAATTCCCCACTCAATCGATAGGCTTTGCCGGGTGGAACTCCTCGTGGCCGCCCTGGCCGGATTCGCCGTCGCCGCGCTGACCGCCCCCGTCGGCGTCTCCGGGGCCGTCCTGCTGCTGCCCGTGCAGCTCAGCGCCCTGGGCATGCACGGCCCCCAGGTCAGCGCCACCAACCTGCTCTACAACGTGGTGGCCACCCCGCTGGGCATCGCCCGGCTCGCCCGGTCGGCGCGCGGGAACGGCGCGGAGATGCTCGTGGTGACGGCGGCCGCCGTGCCCTGCGCGGTCGCGGGGGCGGCGGTGCGGGTCACGTGGCTGTCGGACCCGCTGCTGTTCCGCGGCCTGCTCGGCGTGCTCCTGCTCGGCACGGGCGTGCGGCTGCTGTCCCCCTCCCGGCGGGACGCTCCCCCGCGTCCGGGACGCGAACGCGGCGGCCGCCGGCTGCTCGCGGCCGCGGCGGGCGGCGCCTCACTGGTGGGCGCGGCGGTGGGCATCGGCGGCGGGTCCCTGCTGTCGCCGCTGCTGATCGGGGTGGCGGGCTGGGTCACCGCGCGGGCCGCGGTGGTGGCGCTGACGACCACCTTCGCGACCTCGGTCGTGGGGCTGACCGCCTACGCGGTCTTCGACCGGGTCGGCTTCGGCGCGGCCCCGGCCGCCCCGGACTGGGAGACCGGCCTGGCCCTGGGCACGGGCGGTGCGCTGGGCTCCCTGGCGGGCATCGCCCTGTCGCGCCGGATGGGCGAGCGGCCCCTGCGCCTCCTGCTGGGCGCCCTCGTCTGCCTCACCGGCGCGGTCTACCTCGCCGGCCTGCTCACCTGATCCGCTCCGGGGCGCAGGAACGGGCCGCCCCGGGGTCCCGGGGCGGCCCGTCCGCGCGCTCAGGCGGTGATGCCCCAGCGCCGGCGCAGGGCGCGGTCGGCCCAGTTGAAGAACACGTCGATCACGATGCCGATGACCAGGACGATGATGATGTAGCTCAGCAGCCGGTCGGCGTCGTTGAGCTGGCGGGCCTGGCTGAGCGCCCAGCCGATGGAGTTCTGCTGGTTGATGATCACCAGCAGCTCGCCCGCCATCAGGGACCGCCAGGCGAACGCCCAGCCCTGCTTGAGCCCCGTGACGAACATCGGCAGCGCCGCCGGGATGATGAGCACCGTGTACCGCTGCGCCCCGCGCAGCCCCATGACCTGCCCGGCGCGCAGCAGCGTCGGCGGCACGTAGTCGATGCCGGACACGAGCCCGCCCGCGATGGAGGGGGCGGCGCCCAGCACGATGACGAACATGATCGCCGACTCGCTGATGCCGTACAGCAGCATCGCGAAGGGGAACCACACGATCGACGGCATGGTCTGGAGCCCGGTGATGAGCGACCCGATGGCCGCCCGCAGCGGCTTGAACTGCGACACCGCCAGCCCGATGACCACGCCCACGGCCAGCGCCAGCGCGAACCCCGTGAGGGCCCGGCGCATGGTCACCTGCACCGCCGTCCAGAACTCCGGCGTGGTGATCTCGCCGAACAGGGCGGGCAGCACCCTGTCCGGGCCGGGGAACACGAACTCGGTCCGCCACCCCGACCACACCACGGCCTGCCAGGCGGCCAGTACCAGGACCACGGCGACCAGCTTGGGCCAGGTCGCCGACCACAGCACGCGGGCCCTCGCGCCGAGCCCGGTCGCACCGGTGCCGCGCGCGGGCTGGAGTTCGAGGGCGTCCAGCCCGTGGACCTCGCGGTCCCGGTCCCTCACGTCGGCGTCAGGCATGGCGGGAGACCTCCTCGCGGAGCCGGTCGGTGATGGCGGCGGCCTGGGCCGCGATGGGCGCGGAGTCGATGCGGCGGGGCCGCTCGCCCTCCACGGGGAACTCGGAGATGACCCGGCCCGGGCGGCTGGACAGCAGCACGACCCGGTCGCCCAGGCGCACCGCCTCGCGCACGTTGTGGGTGACGAAGAGGACGGTCAGCCCCTTCTCCTGCCAGATCCGCTCCAGCTCGTCGTGGAGGATGTCGCGCGTCATGGCGTCCAGGGCGCCGAAGGGCTCGTCCATGAGCAGCACGTCGGCGTCCTGGGCCAGGGCGCGGGCCAGGGCGACGCGCTGGCGCATGCCGCCGGACAGCTCGTGGGGCTGCTTGCGCTCGAACCCGGTCAGGCGCACCAGGTCCAGGAGTTCGGCGACCCGCCGCCGGCGCTCGGCCCGGGGCACCTTGTTGACCTTCATCGGCACCTCGATGTTGGCCCCGACGCTCAGCCACGGGAACAGCGCGGCCTCCTGGAACATCATGGAGACCCGGTGGTCCCCGACGTCCACGGTGCCGGTGGTGGGGCGGTCGAGTCCGGCGACGAGGGAGAGCAGCGTGCTCTTGCCGCAGCCGGAGGCCCCCACGATGGACAGGAACTCCCCGGTGCCGACGGTGATCGACATCCCGTCGATGGCGGTCACGGCACCGCTGCCGTGGCCGAACACCTTGGAGATGCCGTCGATCTCGACGGCGGCGGTACGCGGGGGCGTGTCGGTGACGGCGGTCATCAGGGCGCCTCCCCTTCCAGCCCGGCGACCGGCTCTCGGCCGTCCTCGGCGAGGAGGGCGTTGAGCGGGTCCAGGGCGTAGATTCCGGTCAGGTCGACGGGGTCGAGCAGGCCGACGGCCTCGGCCCTCTCGGCTCCGGTGAGCAGTGAGTCCGCGGCGGGGTCGACGGTGAAGGCGATGTTGTCGAGCGCCGCGGCGGTGAGGTCGGGATCGGGCGTGCTCCCGGTGATCTCCTCCAGGTGGGCGGAGACGGCCCGCAGGGTGGCGTCCGGGTCGTCGTTGACCAGGTCGACCGCCTCGACGTGTCCGCGCAGCAGGTCCTCGACCCGTTCGGGGTGCTCCCGGAGCAGGTCGGCGGAGACGACGAGGTGGGTGGTGACGAACTCCCCGCCGGGCCACAGGTCGGCCTCGTCGACGAGCAGGTGCGCGTCGTCCTCGGCGAGGACGCGGCCGAGGAAGGGCTCGGGGAGCCAGGCCCCGTCGATCTCGCCGAGCGCGAAGGCGTCGACGGTCTCGGGGTTGCTCTGGGGGACGATGGACAGGTCGCCGCCACCGGCGGTGTCGGTGTCCCAGCCCTGTTCGCGGGCGAACCAGCGCAGCGCCACGTCCTGGGTCCCGCCGAGCTGGGGCGTGGCCAGGGTGGTGCCGCGCAGGTCCTCGACGTCGTCGATGCCCTCCCGGACCACGAGGCCGGTGCCGCGGGTGGCGGCACCGGCGACGATGCGCAGGGCCTGCCCCTCGGACTGGTGCCAGCCGTTGACGGCCGGGCTGGGCCCCAGGTAGGCGGCGTCGATCTCGCCGGAGAAGAGGGCGTTGACGGCGTCGGGGCCGCTGTTGAAGGTGCGGGTGTCGAAGGCGGTGTCGCCCAGGGCCCGGGCGAAGATCCCGTCCTCCACCCCGACCAGCGCGGGGGCGTGGGTGAGGTTGGGGAAGTAGCCCAGGGTCAGCGTGTCGTCCCGCTCGGGGTCCGCGGCGCATCCGGTGGCGGCCGCGCCCAGGACCAGCAGGACCGCGGCCGCGGTCCGCAGGGGCGGGGAGGGCACACGCATGAGGAGTCCTTTTCGGGTGCGGTCTGGCAACGGACAAAACTCTACTTAATAAGTAGGATTTGTGAAAGTCACCGCGCACCCCGGCCGGAGCACGGGATTCCCGGGGCCCGAGGCCCGGACGCCCTCCCCGCCCCGACCACGCCGAGTCCCGCAGAGAAAGCGCAGCTCAGAGCGGTGCGCCGACACGAATCCCCTCGTGGGGGCCGCGCCGCCACCGGCGGCCGCCACAGAAAGTGATCCAGGTCACTTTCTGTGGCGGCGCCCCGCCGGGTCAGAACCCGGCGACCTCTTCCCGGTCGAGCCCGGTCAGCACCCCGTTGAGCAGGTCGAGCGCGTAGATGCCCTCCAGGTCGACCGGGTCCAGCAGGCCGACCCCCTCCGCGTGCTCGGCGCCGCCGCGCAGCGACTCCGCGACCGGGTCGACGGTGAAGGTCATGTTGCCGAACGCGGAGGCGACCACCTCGGCGTCCAGCTCGCCGCCGGTCAGCGACTCCAGGTGGGCGATGGCCGCGGCCCGGGCCTCCTCGGGGTTGTCATTGATCCAGTCGACCGTCTCGACGTGCCCGCGCAGCAGGCCCTCGACGACCTCGGGGTTCGCCTCCAGGAAGTCGGCGTTGACGATGAGGTGGGTGGTGACGAACTCGCCGCCGGTCTCGGGCCACAGGTCGGCCTCGTCGACCAGCAGGTGGCCGCCGCCCTCCTCGACCAGGCGGCTCAGGTGGGGCTCGGGGACCCACGCGCCGTCGATCTCGCCGAGCAGGAAGGTGTCGATGATCTCCGCGTTGTCCTGGGGCAGGATCGACAGGTCGCCGCCGCCCTCGGTGTCGACCTCCCAGCCCTGCTCCCGGACGAACCAGCGCAGCGCCACGTCCTGGGTGTTGCCCAGCTGCGGCGTGGAGAGGGTGGTGCCGGGCAGGTCCTCGACGCTGTCGATGCCCTCGCGGACGACCAGCCCGGCGCCGCGCGAGGTGGACCCGGCGATGATGCGCAGGGCCGTGCCGTCCGACTGCGACCAGCCGTTGATGGCCGGATTGGGGCCGATGAACGTCGCGTCGATCTCCCCGGCGAACAGGGCGTTGATCGCGTCGGGGCCGGCGTTGAAGGTCTGGGTCTGCAACTCGACGTCGCCCAGCGCCTCGGCGAGGGTCCCGTTCTCCACGCCGACCAGGGCCGGGGCGTGGGTGAGGTTGGGGAAGTAGCCGAGGGTCAGGGAGTCGGCCGGGGCGCCGTCGCCGGACCCGCCGCCGTCCTCCGCTCCCCCGCACGCGGTCGCGGCCAGGCTGAGCGCCAGGGCCGCCGCGGCGGCGGAGAGCACGGTGGTGCGCTTGCTCATCTCGGGATTCCTCTTCACGACGTAGGGGGAGGCCGGAGCGACCAGGAAAAACCATACTTAATTAGTAGGATTAGTAGGAACTCAATCGACGGTGATCCAGCTCACAAAAGCTTGCGCAGAGGGTCCGGGCCGGGAACGCCGTGAGGGGCGGCGGGGCGCACGGCCCCACCGCCCCTCACGGTGTGCGGGGTCCCGCGCCGCCCGCCGGAGAGACGAGCCGGGGGCGGCGCGGAGCCCTGGTGTGAGCGGGGCCCGCCGGGCCCCTCTCGGTGTCGTCGCCGGGTGCTACTCGGCGGTCTCGATGACGTTGCCCTCGGCGTCCACGGCCAGGACGACGCCCTGCCAGGACTCCTTCACGAACTCCAGGACGCGCTCGTCGTGCAGCAGGTCGGCCAGGAGCCGAACGCGCTCGTCCTCGGCGTTCTCCTCCAGGGCCACCAGGCCGTTGGCGTAGGCCTGCACGTAGTCGTCGCCCTCGGGCTCCCAGGCCAGGACGTTGCTCTCCTCGGGCAGGTTCGCCTCGATGGCGTAGTTGCCGTTGACGACCGCGGCGTCCACGTCGGCGATGGCGCGCGGCAGCTGCGCGGCCTCCAGCGGCGTGACGGTGATGTCCTTGGGGTTGTCGGTGATGTCGTTCTCGGTGGCCAGCTCGCCGGCCTCCGGGTCCACCTCGATGAGGCCCTCGGTCTGGAGGATGCCCAGGGCGCGGTTGAGGTTGGCCGGGTCGTTGGGCACGGCGATCTCGGCGCCCTCGGGCAGGTCGGCGACGCTCTCGACGCTCTCGGAGTACAGGCCGAGGCGCTCGATGTGCACGTCGGTGATGTAGGTGAAGTCGGCGTCGGGGCCGTTGGCCGCCCACTCCTCCAGGTAGGTGCGGTGCTGGAAGTAGTTCGCGTCCAGCTCGCCCTCGACCAGGAGGGTGTTGGGGGTGTTGTAGTCGGAGATCTCCACGATCTCCAGGTCCAGCCCGGCCTCCTCGGCGAGGTTCTCGTCGATGAAGGCGAGGATGTCGCCGTGCGGGACGGGGCTGACGCCCACGCGCAGCACCTCCGCCGCGCCCTCTCCCCCGTTGTCCTCCGCGGCCTGCTCACTGGGGGCGCCGCAGGCGGTGAGCGCCAGGGTGACAGCGGCGGCGGCACCGATGACGGCTGAGGTCGTGCGCATGTGCGCTCCTTCGTGATCGTGAGGGTGGGGATCGCGGGGGGTTCCGCCGCACCGGTGCGCGACCGGCGCTCGGGTGGGACCGGAGGGTCCGATGGGACATCCGATGACCCAATGGAAGACTATCCCACCTCCTTGGTAGGAAATCTCCCGGCCACCCCCCGCGCCGCGTGGCATCGGCCACAGGGGGACAAGATTACCAACTAATACGGTAGCTAATATCGAGAATAGGCCGCATCATGGAGTCATGCCCACCGCACACACCGCCACAGCCGAGACCGAGGCCCGGCCCGCACGCCCGGCCCTGACCGCCGTTCCCGGCCCCCGGGAGACCCCTGGCGCCGACTCGGGCGAGCACTCGCTCCTGGGCGTGCTGCCCCTTCCCGAGAGCGGCAAGTACATGCTGGTGTACGGGGTCGTCGTGGACGAGCCCCACACCCGGGTCCGCCCCCTGCCGCCCGCCGGCGGCCTGCTCCTGGACCGCAACGCCCGCCGGGTGTGGTCGGACGGGCGCGAGGTGGAGCTGACCTACCAGGAGTACGAGCTGCTGGAGTGCCTGACCGGCTCCCCCGGCCGCGCGATCACCCGCACCGAGCTGATGGAGCGGGTGTGGGGCGCCGCGGAGGGGATGCACTCGCGCACCATCGACGTGCACATCCACCGGCTGCGCCGCAAACTCGGCCCGGCCGGGGACCTCATCGCCACCGTGCGCAGGGTCGGCTACATCTACCGGGGGCCGGGCGCGCCCTCCGCCGAGGCCTGACCGCCGGCGCGGCGGGCGGGCCCCGACGCGGCACGGCGCACCCGGCCGCGCGTCAGGCCCGCCCGCGCACCCGGCGCTCCGGGCTGCGCGTGGGCGTGTCCCGCGCCAGGCGCTCCACCACCTTCTCTGCGATGTCGCCCAGCACGCGGACCTCCTCCGGGGTGAGCAGGTCGATGAAGTGCTCCCGCACCGTCGCCACATGGGCGGGCGCGGCGGCCTCCAGGACCTCCCGCCCGTGACCGGTGAGCGCGATCTCGCTGCCGCGGGCGTCCTCCTCCGCCTCCAGGCGCCGGACCAGGCCGCGCTTCTCCATCCGGGAGACGTGGTGGGAGAGCCGGGAGGTGGACCAGAGCATGCGGGCGGCCATCTCACGGGTGCGCAGCCGGTTCCCGGCGGCCTCGCCCAGGTTGGACAGCACGTCGTAGTCCGCGTCCGAGAGCCCGTCCTCGGCGAAGTCGCGAGTGATCCGCAGGTCGAGCAGGGCGCGCATGCGCCGGTAGCCGCGCCAGGCGCGGGCCTCGGGGGCGGTGAGCCAGCGTGGTGGTTCCATGCCCCCACCCTAGCGTTGACATGTCACCAAGACTCCCCCTACATTGGTGACACGTCACCGGGATATCGGCTTCTTGGTGACACATCACCAAAGGAAAGCCATGTCCTCCCTCCCCCTCCGGTACACCGCCCTCACCGCCGGCCTCGCGCTCTTCGGCCTCGGGGTCGCCCTGATGGTCCGCGCGGACCTGGGGATGTCCTCCTGGGACGTGCTCCACCAGGGCCTGGCCCACCGCACCGGCCTGCCGTTGGGCGGGGTCGTGATCGGGGTCGGCGCGCTGGTACTGCTGCTCTGGCTCCCCCTGCGCCAGCGGCCGGGTCCCGGCACCGTCGCCAACGTGCTGCTGGTCGGCCCGGCCGTGGAGGTCTCCCTGGTCCTGCTCCCCGATCCGCAGTCCCTGCTCTGGCGCTGGGCCCTGCTGGCGGCGGGCGTCGTGCTCACCGCCGCGGCCACCGCCCTCTACGTCGGCGCGGGACTGGGCCCGGGCCCCCGGGACGGGCTGATGACCGGCCTGGCCGCGCGCGGCCTGAGCATCGCCCGGGCGCGCACCGCGATCGAACTGTCCGTCCTCGCCCTGGGCTGGCTGTTCGGCGGCTCGGTGGGCGTCGGCACCGTGCTCTTCGCCCTCGCCGTCGGCCCGCTCACCCAGGCGTTCCTGTCCGTGCTCCGCACCGGGGAACCCCTCCCCGCCCCCGCTCCCGTCCGCTCGCCCTCGAAGAACTGAGGAGGCACTCCCATGCCCCGCCTGATGATCCTCTCCGCCAGCACCCGACCCACCAGCCCCGGCCCCTCGATCGCCTCCTGGGTGACCGGGCGCGCGGTACGCGACGGCGTGTTCACCCCCTTCACCGTGGACCTCGCCGAGCTGGCGCTGCCCTTCCTGGACGAGCCGGGCTCCCCCTCCCAGGACGCGCCCGTGCACCCGCACACCAGGGCGTGGAGCGCGACGGTCGACTCCGCCGACGCCTTCGTGTTCGTGGTGAACGAGTACAACCACTCGTACACCGCCCCGCTCAAGAACGCGGTCGATTTCCTCTTCCACGAGTGGCGGCGCAAGCCCGTGGGCTTCGTCGGCTACGGGATGTCCTCGCGGGGGATGCGCGCGGTGGAGGCGTTCCAGCCGGTGGCGGCGGCCCTGGGCATGGTCCCGGCGGCCCCGGTCGTCACGGTCGGGCTGCGCGACGACCTGGACGGGGCCGGGGTGTTCCGGCCCGGCGCGGCCCTGGACTCCGCGGCCGACGCGATGCTGCGCGAGCTGGGCGGCCTGGAGCGGGCACTGTCCGGGCTGCGCGCCTCGGCGGCCGCCTGACCCCGGGACAGGGCGAGGGGGCGGGCACCGGCCCGCCCCCTCGCGCGTCCGCGCTCCGGCTCAGAAGGAGAAGCCGCGGAACAGCAGGAACGCCAGCACCAGGCCCACCAGCAGGTTGAACACGGTGGCCAGGGCGAAGACGCCGATCGGCCGCCAGCCGGCCTCGCGCAGCGAGCCCGCCCTGAACTCCAGGCCGATGCTGGTGAACGCCGCGATGAGGAACCAGTCGCGCAGCGCCTTGGCTGTGTCCAGGCCGTCCTGGGCGCCGTCGCCCCCGGTGTTGGCCCAGACCGTGGCGATGACCGAGGCGGCCAGGAAGCCCAGTACGAACTTGGGGAACCGCTCCCAGAGGGTCGTCAGGCCCGGGCGGGCGGCGGCGCCCTCCCCGGCGGGGGCGGCCTTGACGGCGAAGTAGGCGGTGAGCAGCACCGCCACCACGCCCATCAGGACGTTCTGGGTGGACTTGACGATGGACGCGATCTGGAGCGCGTCCTCGCCGACGATCGCGCCGGCCGCGGCGACCGCCGCGGTGGTGTCGATGTTGCCGCCGATCCAGGCGCCGGCCTGGGCGTCGTCGAGGCCCAGCACGCCGACCAGCCAGGGCAGCAGGAAGATCGACGGGACGGCGAACAGGATGACCAGGCTCGCGGTGTAGGCGAGCTGCTCGCGGCGGGCCTGCACGGCGCCGGCGGCGGCGATCGCGGCGCTGACGCCGCAGATGGAGACCGAGGAGGCCAGCAGCGCGCGCAGCCGGTCGTCCAGGCCGAACCGGCCGCCGAGCCACCAGGTGAACAGGAACACCGCGGTGACCAGGAACAGCGCTTGGAGGATCGCGGGGCCCGCGGCCCGGACGATGACGTCGAGCAGGACGGTGGAGCCCAGCAGGACCAGGCCGGTCTTGATGAAGAACTCGGTGCGGAAGGCCGGGGCCAGGCGGTCGCGCACGCCGGCCAGGGTGAGCACCAGGTTGCCGAGCAGGCCCAGCAGGATGGCGTAGACCGGGTACTCGACGGCCTCGGCGAACCCGGCCAGGGCCGTTCCCGCCGCGGCCTCGGGGACCCAGGAGGTGAGGAACCGGGTGGTGGCGGCCAGCGCCAGGACAACGGCCAGGCCGACGGCGGCCCAGGCCGGGGAGGCGCCGCCGCGGACCGCCGGGGCGTCCGCGCCGCCGCTTCCGGTGGTGTCCTCGGTGGCGGTGGCGCCCTGCCCTGCCGCCTCCGGCGGGCCCGGGTCCGCCTCGGTCCGCACCGTCTCGGCCCCGGCGGCCCCGGTGGCCTGCTCGGGGGTCTCGTCGCCGGGGGCGGGGGTCGCGTCGCTCACGGGATCAGCCCCGCCGGGATGGCGCCGACCAGGGCGAGGCCGAGCAGGACGAGTCCGGTGATGGTGGCGGCCCAGTCCTCGCCGAGGCGGCGACGGGGGCGTTCGGGGCCGGTGGGGGGTGTCTCGCTCATGGTCCTTCTCTGTTTCTCCGGGTGCCGGTGTCGGGGCGCCCTGGGGTGGGGGACGCGGCGGGGGCGCCGCCAGTTCTCTACAAAACCTACTGATTTAGTGTAATTAAGGGCCGCGCGGAGCGCCAGACCCGGGCGGACACCCGTCCGCCCGGGTCTCACCGCGCTCCGGACCGGGTCAGGGCCGGGGTTCGAGGACCGGGAGCCCCTGGGCCCGCCAGGCGCGGAAGCCCCCGACGAGGTCGGTGGCCCGGCTCAGGCCCAGCTCCTGGAGCTGGGCGGCGGCCAGGCTGGAGGCGTAGCCCTCGTTGCAGAACAGCACGATGTGCCGGTCGGCGGAGTCCGCCTCGGGCACCCGGTCCGGACTGGTCGGGTCCAGGCGCCACTCCAGGACGTTGCGGTCGATGACCAGGGCGCCGGGGATCTCCCCCTCGGTCTCGCGGTTGACGGCGGGCCGGGTGTCGACCAGCAGCGCGCCCGCGCACTGGGCGGCCAGGGCCTCGGCGGGCGAGAGGCGCTCCAGGCGGGCGCGCCTGCCGTGGAGGAGACGGTCGACCGCGCTCACCGGACCCCCTCGCGGGCCGGGACGCCGTCCAGGGTCGGTGCGCCGGGCTCGGGGTCGGTGGTGAGGACGCTGTCGGTGCGGCGCAGGGCGCCGTCGCCGCCCACCTCGTAGTAGTGCATGGCCGTCAGCGGCGGGGAGTAGGCGTGCACGCTGACGGCGGGCGCATCGGAGGCGTTGACGACGTCGTGGACGTGGCCCAGCGGGAAGCGGCCGCCCCCGCCGTCGGCGAGGGTGCGCTCGCGCAGCCCGCCGGCCCAGTAGCGCTCGACCAGCTCGCCGGCGACGACGGTCAGGGCGCCCAGGGAGCCCGCGTGGTCGTGCAGCCGGGTGGACTGGTCGGGGGTCCAGGAGATGAGCCAGACGTCGGTGTGGTCGTCCGCGTGCAGGCGCACCGACCAGCGGTTCTCGGCGTCGAAGCGGATCTCGTGCAGACCCCGGCGGACCTCTTCGGCCACTTCGGCGGTCAGCGCCGCCAGGCGGTCCAGGGTGAGCGGTGTGGGTGCGGTGGCGATGTCGGCGGTCATGGGCTTCGTCTTCTTCTCACTGCTGCGGCGGACGGGGTCGGGTGCGGGCGGCGCGGCGCGCCGGCCGCTCACCGACAGCGTTCGTCGAAGGTGAGCGACCTCCGCCAGGTCCGCGGCGGGTGTACCGGAGTGCTGACTGCCATGCACCGCAGTAAACCACATTCCCTACAGGTTTAGTCGGCATACTCCCGCGCCACGCGCGTCGCACCCGCACCGGACACACCCCCCGACCTCGCCCGAGGGCGCCCCGCCGAAGATTTCCTACTTTTCTGGTTGACAAAATGTGATTAGCGCTCCAGCCTGGAGAGGGGGCCGACGGAATCGCGGAGCCGCCGGCCAGGACCCGCCGCACCCGCGGCGTCCGCCCGGACCACCCCGCCGGGCGGACGCCGCGAGGCCGGTCCCCACGCCCCGGGCCGGGAGGGCCGCCGTGCGCGGAGCGGCCCGCCACCCCGGCCCGGGGCGTGCACACCCCCGCCGCCCGAGACCTCCGCACCGAACGCCACGCCGAAGATCGGGCACCACCGCCCGTCGCAGGCCGACCCGTGCTGTAATTCCACACAATTCCGGTAGGTATTCACAGGTCAGTGTGCGCCACAAGCAGGAGGTTCCCCGTGTCCGAGACGATCACCGGCCCCGCCCGAGGCACGGCCGACGACCGGGCGCCCGCCCGGGTCCTGGCCACCGACGCCGAGGCCCTGGACGCCGTACGCGACCTGCTCCCCCGCCTGGCCGAGGGCGCCGCCGCCCGCGACCGGGACCGCACGCTCCCCCGTGAGCAGGTGCTCGCGCTGTCGCGCTCCGGCCTGCTGGGCATCACCGTGCCGCGCTCCCTGGGCGGCGCCGGCGTGCGCGCCGCCACCGTCGCCGAGGTGCTGCGCCTGCTCGGCACCGCCGACCTCAGCCTCGCCCAGATCCCCCAGCCGCACTTCGCCTTCCTCAACGCCGTGCGCCTGCGCGGCGGCCCCGCCGCCCGCGAGCGGGTGTTCGGCGACGTCCTGGCCGGGGCACTGCTCGGCAACGCCCAGGCCGAGCGCTCGGGGAGGACCGCGCACACGCACGCCACCCGGCTGGAGCGCGACGGCGAGGAGTGGTGTCTGGAGGGCACCAAGTACTACGCCACCGGCTCGCTGTTCGCCGACTGGCTCGCGGTCGTCGCCCCCGCCGAGACCCCCGGCGGCCCGCGCCCGCACATCGCCCTCGTGCCCGCCTCCGCCCCCGGGGTCCGGATCGAGGACGACTGGAACGGGATGGGCCAGCGCACCACCGCCAGCGGCACCGTGCACCTGTCCGGGGTGCGGGTGCCCGGCGCGCTGGTGCTGGAGCAGTACCGCACGTTCGAGGCCCCCACCACGTTCGGCGCGTTCGCCCAGCTGCTGCACACCGCCATCGACGTCGGCGCGGCGCGCGGGGCCCTGGACGCGGCCGCAGAGTTCGTCCGCACCAAGAGCCGCCCCTGGTTCGAGAGCGGGGCGGACACCGCGGCGGAGGACCCCCTGCTCGTCCACCGGTTCGGCGAGCTGGAGGTCCGGGTCCGCGCCGCCGAGGCGCTGCTGGCCACCGCCGCCGCCCGGGTGGACACCGCCGACGCGGTCCTGGCCCAGGACTCACCCGAGGCCGGGGACGCCACCGCCGAGGCCTCCCTGGCGGTGGCCGCCGCCAAGGTCGCCGGCGGCCGGACCGCCGTGGAGGTGTCCTCGGCGCTGTTCGAGGTGGCCGGGACCCGCGCCACCGCCCAGAGCGAGAACCTGCACCGGTTCTGGCGCGACGCCCGCACCCACACCGTCCACGACCCGGAGCGCTGGAAGGTCCAGCACCTGGGCGAGTACTCCCTCAACCGGCGCCGCCCCCCGCGGCACGGGCAGATCTGACCCGCGACGACCGCCCCGTCCCGACCGCGTCCGACCGACCGACACACCGAACCCGAAGGCCCGCCATGACCACCACCGTCCTCGTCGGCAACCCCCGACCGCACTCGCGCACCGCCACCGCCGGGCTGGCCGTGGCCCGCCACGCCGCCCGGGCCGCCGGGCTCCCCGAGCGGGCCGACCTGCTCGAACTCGCCGGCCTGCAACCCCTGCTGCTCACCCCCGGCCCGCCGCTGGACGTGGCCGCGGCCCTGGAGCAGGTGCGCGCCGCCGAGCTGCTGGTCGTGGCCAGCCCCACCTACAAGGCCACCTACACCGGACTGCTCAAGGTGTTCCTGGACCTGCTGCCCCCGGGCGGCCTGGCCGGGGTCACCGCGGTCCCGGTGCTGGTGATGGCCTCGCCCGCGCACACCCTCGCGGTGGACGTGCACCTGCGGCCGCTGCTGCTGGAGCTGGGCGCGACGGTGCCCGCCGCCGGAGTGGCGCTGCTCCAGGACACCGTCCCCGCCGGGGGCCCGGACGTCCCCGCCCCGCTGCTGGACGAGGTGCTCGCCCCCTGGGCCGGGGCCGCCGCGCCGGCGCTGCGCGCGACCGCCCGGGCCACCGCGTCCTGAACCCGCCGTCCCACCACCCCGGGAGAGTCCGTTGAGTGCCACCGAGACCGTCCCCCCGCCCTCGACCGAGGCCGGCCGTTTCCGCGCGACGCTGCGCAACCACCCGGCCGGGGTCGTCATCATCACCGCCGCCGTGGAGGGGCGGCCCGTGGGGCTGACCGCCACCTCCTTCACCAGCGTGAGCCTGGACCCGCCGCTGGTGTCGTTCTACATCGCCGACTCCTCGACCACCTGGCCGGCGCTGCGGCTGGCCGGACAGTTCGGTGTGCAGCTGCTGGGCGAGGAGCAGTCGGAGCTGGCCACCCGGTTCGCGAGCAGGGGGGCGGACCGGTTCGCCCCGCCGACGGCCTGGCGGCCCGGCCCGTCGGAGGTCCCGCTGCTGGACGGGGCGGTGGCGTACCTGGTGTGCGACCGCTTCGACACCCGGCTGATCGGCGACCACTGGCTGGTGGTCGGCCGGGTGACGCACACGCTGGTGCTGGAGGACCCGCGGCCGCCGCTGGTCTACCACCGCGGGGCGTTCGGCGGCGTGGCACCGCTGGCCTGAAGCACTCCGCGGGACGCGAGGGGAGGGGCGCCCGCGGGCGCCCCTCGCCCGTGACAGAACGGACGGCGCGGGCTAAATTCGTTGGGAACCCCGACTAATTCCTTCACCGCGGAGTCCCGATGCCCCTCGTCGCCGGAATCGACAGTTCGACCCAGTCCTGCAAGATCGTGGTCTGCGACGCCGGTGACGGGAGCGTGGTGCGCGAGGCGCGCGCCCCGCACCCGGACGGCACCGAGGTCCACCCGCGCGCCTGGTGGGCGGCGCTGGAGGAGGCCTCGGCGGGCCTGCTGGACGGGGTCGCGGCCGTCGCGGTGGCCGGCCAGCAGCACGGCATGGTGACCGTGGACGGGGACGGCGAGGTGGTGCGCGAGGCCCTGCTGTGGAACGACACCCGTTCGGCCGGGGCCGCCGAGGACCTCATCGCCGAGCTGGGCGGGCCCCGGGCGTGGGCGGAGGCGGTGGACAACGTCCCCGGCGCCTCGCTGACGGTGTCCAAGCTCCGCTGGTTCGCCGAGAACGAGCCGGAGGCCGCCGCCCGCGCGACCGGGGTGATGCTGCCGCACGACTGGCTGACCTGGCGGCTGACCGGCCGGGAGGGCGCCCCGGCCACGGACCGGGGCGACGCCTCCGGGACCGGGTACTGGTCGGCGAGCGGCGGCGGGTACCGGACGGACCTGCTGGTGCGGGCGTTCGGGCGGGAGCTGGACACCCCGCGGGTGGCGGCGCCCGCCGAGACGGTCGGATACACCCCGGGCGGGGCGGTGGTCGCCCCCGGCACCGGGGACAACATGGGCGCGGCCCTGGGTCTGGGGCTGCGGCCGGGCGACGCGGTGGTGTCGCTGGGGACGAGCGGGACGGTGTTCGCGGTGAGCGAGACCCCGGTCCGCGACGCCTCCGGCACCGTGTGCGGGTTCGCCGACGCGACCGGGCGCTACCTGCCGCTGGTGTGCACCCTCAACGCAGCCCGGGTGCTGACCGCGACCGCGGGGCTGCTGGGCACCGACCCGGCCGGGCTGGACGCGCTGGCGCTGGCCGCCGAGCCGGGGGCGGGCGGGCTGGTGATGCTGCCCTACCTGGACGGCGAGCGCACCCCGGCGCTGCCCGCGGCCGCCGGATCGCTGCACGGGATGCGCCGGGACAACATGACGGCCGCCCACCTGGCGCGGGCCGCGGTCGAGGGGATGCTCTGCGGGCTGGCCGACGGGCTGTCCGCGTTGACCGACCGGGGCGTGCCGGTGCGCCGGGTGCTGCTGGTGGGCGGGGCCGCGCGTTCGGAGGCGGTGCGCCGGGTGGCGGCGACCGTGCTGGACGCGCCGGTGGCGGTGCCCGAGCCCGCCGAGTACGTGGCGCTGGGCGCCGCCCGCCAGGCCGCCTGGGCGCTGGCGGGCACCGACGCCCCGCCGGAGTGGAACGCCGGGGGCATCGCGGAGGAGGTCGGGGCCTCCCCCGCCCCGCAGGTGCGCGCCCGCTACGCCGAGGTCCGCCGCGCCGTCCACGGGGTCTGACCGTCGGGGACCCTCAGCGGGGGCCCGCGGTGGCGGTGGCCGGGGCCGCCCACAGCAGGGGGGCGGCGGCCGGGTCGCCGGTGGCGCGCCAGCGGTCCAGGCGGGTGCGCTGCCAGTCGGCCAGCACGCGCACCGGCGCGGGGGCGTCGTGGGCGGCGTCCACGGCGGCGATCAGCTCCGTGAGCGGCCGCTCCCCGGCCGGGACCCCGCCGAAGCGGTGGAAGGCGGCGTTGGTCGGCAGCGCCCACCGGGCCGCGGTGACCAGGTCGGCGCCGTTGCGCAGCAGCGCCGAGGCGGGGCCGAAGGGTTCGGCGAACCGGGTGTCGGCGCCGCTGTCGCAGGCGATGAGCGCCACCCGCGCCGGGGACGGCCACACCTCGTGCCCGGGCCGGCCGTCCGGGGTGCCCAGCAGCAGGTCCTTGGCGCTGAGCGGGCGGTGCCCGCGCACCGGTTCGGCGTGGCCCCCGGTGTCGGCGGTGCAGCACAGGTGGAGCAGGGTGTCCTCGCTCTGGCCCTCCTCCACCGGGGCGGAGGTGGCGTGGCCGACGTAGAGCAGGCGGCGCGCGCCCGCGCGCAGGGCTCCGCTCAGCCAGTGGCGGTCCTGGTCGGTGCGCCGTAGCGCCTCGTGCGGCGCGGCCACCCGGGGCAGCATGTCGTCGGCGGCGCGGTGGGCCTCGACCAGGGCGAGCACGTCCGGGTCGGTGCCCGGCCGCCCCAGCACCGAGCCGAGTTCCGCGTCGGCGCGAAAGCCCGGTACGCGTGGGTCCAGGACCAGCACCGCCAGCCCTTCGGGCGCGGGCTCCGGGCGGGGGCCGGCGGTGAGGGCGGCCGGGGCCGCCAGGGACACGTCGGCGAGGTCGAGCAGGCGGGTGCCGTCGGGGCCCGCCGCCAGCAGTTCCCAGGGGACGCGGCCGGTGCGCGGGGACGGCTGGACCCGTACCAGGGGACGCATGCCCAGCCCCCGGGCGACGGTGCGGATCTGGTCGGTGAGCTCGGCGGGCCAGAGCACCTCGGACAGGCGGGAGGCCAGGGCGTGCTCGGCCGCCGGGTCGGCGAGCGCGCCGCCCAGGGCCGCGGCGATCCCCTCCGGCCCCGGCAGGGCGGCGGACAGCTCCGCCAGCACGGCGTCGGTGTCCGGGCCCGGCGCGTAGCCGGTGCCGAACCCCTGGGCTCCCGCCGTCCAGCGCCAGGACATGTAGAGCCCCCCGGCGTCGGCCAGGCGGACCAGCACCGTCGGCATCGGCTCCGGGTAGGCGCGGTCGGCCCCCGCGACCGGGGCGACGGACCCGTCGGAGACCACCGGGCGGCGGTAGCGGGCCTCGGCCGCGGCGATGTGCTCCTGGAGGGCGAAGCGCCCCGGCGACACCTCCACCCGGGGCACCGGCCCCACCCGCAGGCCCGGGGCGTGGGCGGCCGGAGGCGGGAAGAGCGCGGCGACCGGGTCGGCGGGGCCGGGTGCGCGGTCCACCGCCAGTGGTGCGCCCGCGCAGGCCACCTCCACGAGCTCGAACAGCAGCCCCTGGTCCCCGGTGCTCCAGGCCAGGCGGAAGGCCAGGTCGGCGGCGGCGCGGGAGAGCTCGCCCCAGCGGGCGCGGGCGTGCCCGGTGGCGAAGTCCGCGCGCACCGCCGCCAGCGCCAGCGCGACCGGCACCGCCGTGGCCAGGGCCGTGCGCAGCAGCTCGTGTTCGCGGCCCGGGAAGGCCCCCGTCTCCGCGAGGGCGGCGGCGCTCGTGGCCATGAGCAGGTCCACCTGGGCGCAGCGCTCGAACGCCCCCTGCTCCTCGAAGAGGGCGCGGGCCCGGGAGGCGTGCTCCTGCACGGCGGGCAGGTCTCCGGCGGCCAGGGCGCGGTGGGCGTCCTCCAGCAGGCCCTCGCCCAGGGCGGCGCGCACCCCGTGCTCCTCGAACCGGGCGCGGGAGGCCGCGGCCAGGGCCCGGGCGGTGTCGGTGGAGCCGCGCACGCGCGCCAGGGCCGCGCGCACCTGTTCGCAGGCGGCCAGGGAGACGGGGTCGCCCCCGCGCTCGAACGCGACCGAGGCGCGCAGGTAGAGGCGTTCGGCCTCGGCCACGTCCCCGCGGAGCAGGGCCAGGTGGGCGCGGCCGCCGTCCAGGGAGGGCGGCTCCCCGCCGTGGGCGCGGAAGCGCTCCGCGGCCCGGGCGAGGAGGTCCTCGGCCTCGTCGAGGCGGCCGGTCTCGGCGAGCAGGTCCGCGAGGCCGGAGAGCAGGTAGGGAACGGGGTGCAGGCCGGGGTCGGTGGCCGCCAGGGCGGAGCGGTACAGCTCTTCGGCGGCGCCCCACTCGCCCCGGGTGACCAGGAGGAGGGCGCGGCCGCCCGCGGTCTCGGCGCGGTGGACCTCGGGGGTGACGCTGTCGTCGGCGCGGACCCCGGCCTCGTCCAGCAGGGCCTCGGCCTGGCCGGTGTCGCCCAGGCGGCGGGCGTTCTCGGCGCGTTCGATGAGGGTGTGGACGAGGATGCCGGTCCAGACGGGGCGGGCGGTGGGGCCGGTGACGTGCGGTCCCAGGGGGCGCAGGAGGGCCAGGGCGCGGTCCAGGTCGGCGGCCCCGCCGGTGAGGTCGGCCAGGCCGACGCGGGCGCGGCCGAGGTCGGAGAGCAGGGTGCCGCGCAGCAGGTCGACCACGGGTGAGGGGTCGAGGCCGCCGGTCGCTTCGAGGAGCCGGTCGAGGATGTCGCGGGCCTCGCGGAAGCGGTGGAGTTCGAGGAGGGTCCCGGCCTTGGCCAGCCACTCGTCGTAGGGCTCGCCGAAGAAGACGCCGTACTCGACGGGGATCTCGTCGGGGGGTCCGCCGGCCATCAGAAGTCCTCGTCCGCGCGGGCGGCGCGGACCTCGGCGGCGAACGGGGGCGGCTCGCCGGGGGCGGCGGGGGCACCGCGGGCCAGGTCGAGGCGGCGGGCGGCCAGGGAGCGCAGCCGGTCCCGGAAGACCGCGGCGCCGGGACCGCTCGGGCCGGGGTCGAACCCGGGCAGCAGCACCGCGACGTCCGGAGCGGGCACGGCGGTGGCGGGGAGGTCCAGACCGGCGCCGCCCACCCAGGCGTCACCTTCGGGTGCGAGGGGGATCCGGACGGGGGCCGCGCCGGGGGCGGGGACGACCTCGGCGACGGGGTGGGCGGACGCGCGCGGCCCGAGGGGGCCCATGACCGCGCGCACCTCGACGGAGCGGGCGGCGCCGTGGGCCAGGACCGTCCAGGAGACGGCGGTCTCCGCCGCGTCCAGGAACCCGGCGGGGTGGCGGCACCAGTCGTTGGCGCCGTGGCCGCGGGCCAGGGTCCGGGCGCGCCCGGGGGTTCCGGGGCCCGCCGCGAGGGCGTAGCCGTCGGCACGGGGCGGGGCGGCCGGGGGCGCCGCCGCGCCCGTGAGGGCGTCGATGTCGCCGCCGTCGATCCCGGCCGCGTCGGCGACCGCGGCGAGTCCGGCGGCGAGTCCGGGCGGGCCCTCGTCGAGCAGCGCTCCGATCCCGGCGCGGTGCTCCAGCAGCAGGTCGGCGGCCGCGTCCGGGGGCAGTGCGCGGTGGGCGCGGTGGGCGAGAACGGCCAGTTCCAGTCCCAGCAGGTCGGTGTCCAGGGCCGGGACGCCGTCCAGGCGGGAGGCGGGCCACCAGCGGGCCGCCCAGTGGCCCAGGGCCAGGGCGGCCAGGGGCCGCTCCAGGGCGCCCGGCCCGGCGGGGACCCGGACGGCCGTGCCGGGGGCGGCGGCGCCGACCGCGCGGGCGGTGTCGGGGCCGTAGAGGTCCCACAGCCACCCCTGGGCGGCGGACACGTCGTCCAGGTGCGCGTCGGGCAGGCCGGACGCGGTGATGTCCGGCCAGGTCAGCAGCCCGCCGTCGGCGTCGACCACTGAGGAGGCGAACAGCGGCGGGGCGGCTCCCCGGCCCGCGACGGCGACGGTGACGCCGCCCTCGACCGCGGTGATCTCCACGTCGGTCATGCGCCGCTCCCCCGGCCGCGGGCGGCGGGCGTTCCGGGACGGGACCGGTGGGCGCGGGGCGGGACCGCGTTCATGCGGCACTCCCGGAGGCGTCGGCGGTGTCGTTCGCGGGGGCGGTCAGGGACCGCAGCACCGCGCGGACGCGGGCGCGGTGGTCGCGCAGCACCGAGTAGGCGATGCCGTCCAGCAGCGCCCACAGCTCCGCGGTGTCGGACACCGGCACCGCGTGGGCGTCGCGACCGTGCAGGCGCGCCCACAGGCGGCGCACGTAGGCGGTCCACGGGTCGCGCAGGGCGCGGGCCAGGTCGGCGAAGGGACCCTGGTCGGCCGCGGGGTCGACGGTGGCGCGGCGGGCCCGGGACACCGAGGACTCGCGCCGCCAGCGCCGGTCCACGGCCCGGTGCGCGGCGGTGGGTCCGGTGCCCGTACCCAGCGGGTCCAGGCCCACGGCCAGGCGGCCGCCCACCAGGAGCGCGACGCGCAGGGACTCCTCGGTCAGCCCGAGCGGCGCGCAGGCGCGCGCCGTCTCCGCGTCCACCAGTTCGGGCACCGGCGGCAGGCCGTCGTGTCCGGGAGCCCGCAGCAGCGTGAACACCCTCTCGTAGACGCTGCGGTCCAGCGGGGCGGGCAGGGATGTGGTGGAGGCCCCCGCGCCCACCGCGGGCGGCGGCGGGACGGGTTCCGCGGTCAGGCCCAGGTGCGCGGGCGCTCCGGGCCGGCCCCACCCGGAGGCGGCACCTCCCCACAGCGCCGAGCCCAGGGCGCCGCCGTGGCCCCCGTCGACCAGCGCGGTGAAGGCCTCCCCTCCCCCGCCGTCCGGGCAGCCGTCCAGCACCGCGTCCGCCAGCGCCCGCGTCCCCTCTTTCGGCACCGGACCCGCGGGCGGCGGCGGGGTGCGGGACTCCCAGGCTGCGGCCAGGGCGGAGGCGACGGCGCGGGCGCGCGCGGGGTCGGCCAGGTGGCCGCGCAGGGCGGACACCGTGCGGTCGCCCTGGTCGGCCGCCTCCAGGACGGCGGCGCGGGCGACCTCCTCGGCGTCGGGGCCGTCGGGGGCGCCGTGCTCGGTCGCGAGTTCGTAGCACCGCTGGAAGTACAGGTCCTGGGGGTTGCCCCCGACCACCTTCAGTGCCCGGCGCACCCGCTTGAGCAGCGCGAACCAGCGGGCGGTGGCCACCAGGCGGGGCCCGTCGGCGCGCAGCAGCCCGGCAGCCAGGTCGGCGGCCCGCGCGGTGAGCAGGTCCCCGGCCAGGTCCGGGCGCAGCACCGGCCGCAGCACCAGGGGCAGGACGACCAGCTTCACCGAGCGGGTGAGCGGGGCGCCGTCGGGGCCGCTCAGCGGTTCCAGGCCGGGGCCGAGCGCGCGCCAGGCCCGGTCGATGACCTGCGACCGGGGGCGGAGTCGTTCGTCGGGGATCTCCGGCACGGAACGACGATACCCGGCCCGTCGGCGGCCGGCCCGCCCGGAACCTGGGATCGGTAGGCGGGGGCCGCGGTGTGGACTGTGGACGGCAGAGAGACCGAGAGAGACCGACCGCCGAGGAGGCGTCCCATGTCCGTGGTGAGAACGGTGTTGCGTCTGGTGTTCGCCGTCGAGGTGCTGATCGGGCTGGGCCTGCTCGGCGGGTACCTGTGGCTGGGGCTGAACGCCCCGGCCGGCGGGTTCCCCAGCCCCTGGGAGTCGTACCTGGGGATGGCGATCGGCGGCGGCGTCGTGCTGCTGACGTCGCTCTTCACGCTGAGGATCGAGTCGTCGCTCCGGGGCCTGGGCGGCGCGAAGGCGATGGCGGGCGCCCCGATCGCGGTCGGCACCGTCACCGACTGGCGGCGCACCGGGCTGACCGTCAACGACGCCCCGCAGATCGCCGTCACCCTGGACGTGGAGACCCCGGAGGGGCACCGGTTCACCGCCGTGGCCAAGGAACTGCTCGACCCGGCCGAGGTGGGCCTGCTGGAGCCGGGCGTCCTGCTGCCGGTGCGCTACCGCCCCGACCGCCCGGGCGTGGTCGCCATCGACCGCAGCGGCGACCAGGCGGCGGCGCAGGCGGCCTTCGACGCGGTGATGCTGCGGGCGGGGCTGACCACTCCGCGGGCGCTGGAGATCGCCGCGCACGGGATCCCCGCTCAGGGCGTCATCACCGAGGTCCGCCCGACCGGGAACCTGGTCAACGGTAACCCGGAGATGGACGTGGAGGTCGCGGTGACCCGCCCCGACGGCGGCGTCTTCCACACCCGCACGGTCAAGCGGCTGCCCGCCCGCCTGTCGACGTCCCTCCAGGTCGGCCGGGTGGTCACCGTCCACTACCTGCCGGGCCAGGAGGACGAGATCACCATCCAGACCCCCGCCAACCCCGGCGTCCACTGATCCGGTGCCGGAGGCGGCCGCCCCTCCGCGTTCCCCGCGGGGAGGCGCCTTCGGTACGCTGTTCCGTCGCCGGACGGAACACGGGCGAGGAACACGAGGGCCGCGGGAGGGCGCATGTCGGTCGGAGAGCGGCTCCGGGTCCCCATCGGGGCCGCACCGGGGTGGTCGACCGCCCCGGACGCCCGGCGGGTCCTGGTGGTGGCGCACACGGTCACCGCGCTGACCCGCCTTCTCGACATCATCCCGCTCCTGGAATCCGACCCCCGGGTGCAGCTCGTCTTCACCCGGGCGCGAACCTCGAACTTCCGCGAGGGGGTCACCGAATTCCTCGCCGACATCGGCGCGGCGGTGGCCCCCTGGGAACAGGCGGTGGAAGAGGAATTCGACCTCGCCGTCTCGGCCAGCTACGGGGACGATCTGCACCTGATCAAGGCCCCGATGGTCGTCTTCTCCCACGGGGCCGGTTATAATAAGCTGATGAAGCCGGAAAGCCGGAAAGCCGGAAAGCCGGAAAGCCGGAAAGCCGGAAAGCCGGAAAGCCGGAAAGCCGGAAAGCCGGAAAGCCGGAAAGCCGGAATCCGACCGGGCCTTTCCCGCGGATTCCGATCCCGATTCCATTCCCGGCCCCGACGCCGTCTTCGGCCTCTCCCGTGAGACCCTCCTGCGCGACGGCGCCCTCATCCCCCGGACGCTCGTCCTCTCCCACACCGAGCAGCGCGACCGCCTCGCCGCCGCCTGCCCCGAGGCCCTGGACTCCGCCGTCGTCGCGGGCGACCCGACCTACGACCGCATCCTCGCCGGGCTCCCCTGGCGCGCCCGCTACCGCGACCACCTGGAGACCGGCGGCCGCCGCCTGGTCCTGATCAGCTCCACCTGGGGTCCCACCTCCCTCCTCGGCGCCCGGCCCGACCTGCCCCTGCGCCTGCTGGAGGAACTTCCGGTCGACGAGTACCGCGTCGCCCTGGCCCTGCACCCCAACGTCTGGCACGGCCACGGCCCCTGGCAGGTGCGCGCCTGGCTGGCCGACGCCGAACGGGCGGGGCTGCGCGTCCTGCCTCCCCGCAGCGGCTGGCAGGCCGCCCTCGTGGCGGCCGACCACGTCATCGGCGACCACGGGTCGGTGACGTTCTACGGCGCCGCGCTGGGGACCCACACCGTGCTCGGCGCCTTCCCCGACCACGAACTGGCGACCTCCTCCCCCATCGCCCGGTTCGGCCGCGCGGCGACCCGGCTCGACCCGGACGCGCCCCTGCTCCCCCAGCTGGCCGCGGACGCCGCCCGGCACACCCCGGACCGGTTCGCCGCCACCACGCGCCTGCTGACCTCGGTCCCGGGCGGGTCGGCGGCGGTGCTGCGGTCCGCCTTCTACAAGATCCTGGACCTGGCCGAACCGGACCGGCCGGTGCGCGTCGTCCCGCCCGAGCCGCCGGCCGCGTACCGGCGGGGGTGGCCCGACACCGCGGGCGTCCCGCCGCTGATCGCCACGGCCGAGCCCGACCCCGCCGACCCGACCGCCGTCCGGGTGACCCGGCGCCCGGCGGAGCCCGTCGCCGCCGGGCGGCTGTCGCTGCGCCGCCCGCACACGGTCGTGCACGCCGACGAGCCCCAGACGCGGTGGCGCGACGCCGCCGACGCGGTGCTGTGCGGGCCCGCGCCCGGCGACCCGTGGCGGCGGCTCGCCGACGCCCTGGCCGCCCTGCCCGGCACTCGGCTGGCCGCCGAGGCCGACGGGGACGCCTGCCTGGTGCTGGACCGCGACGGCGTCCGCCACCGGTTGGTCCCGCGCGGCGCCGCCGCCCCGGACCCGACCGCGTACGCGTCGGCGTTCCTGCGGCTGCGCCGCACCGTCGCCGAACCGGACGGCCTGGTGTGCACCGTGAGGATCGGCGACCGGGCGGTCCGCGTCGGGGTGGAGCGCTTGGGGCCCTGATCGGCCCCGACCGGTCAGCCCGGTTCGGTGATCCGGGACCGCACCCGCGCCACCAGGTGGCGGGCCCCGGCCCGGGAATAGTGCTCCAGCGCGGTCTCCAGCGCCGCCCGCGCGGCGGCGGGGTCCGTCGGCTCCAGGGCGTCGGCGCGCTTGACGTACATGTCGCCGGTCCGGCGGTCGTCGCCGAGCCGGGTGTGCAGTTCGGCCGCGACGTCCCACTGCTCCAGCGCCCGTTCCCGGTCGCCGCACGCCAGCAGCAGGTCGCCCAGGGCGGCGCCGACCCGCGCCCGGTTGTGCAGGTCGTCGGGGCGCTTGAGGAGCACCAGGTCGCGGGCCCGGACCAGCAGACCGCGGGCGGCGTCGCGGTCCCCCTGCTCCAGGCGGACCTGGGCGAGCTTGCGGGAGGCGTTGAGCACGGCACGCGGGTCGAGCGGCTCGGCGGCCTCGGCGACGGCCAGCGCCTCCGCGAACCGTTCGGCGGCCGGCTCCGGACGCCCCTCCTCCCGCTCCACGTCGCCGACGGCCTCCAGGGCGGTGAGCAGCACCGGCGGCTGTACCGGCTCGGCCTCCCGGGCCAGCTCCAGGGCGAGTTCGGCGTCCTCGCGCGCCTGTTCCAGGGAGCCGTCGCGCCGGTAGGCGATGGAACGCTGCACGCACAGGCGGGACAGCCGGGCGGGCGACAGGCGGTGGGCGCCCAGGGCGTGCCGGAGCACCTCGGTGTGGGTGTCGACCACGTCCGCGAAGAGGCCCGAGGTGAACCAGTACGCCCACAGGTGCTCGCACAGCTCGGCGGCCCGCCGGTGCTCGCCGCGCACCGCCGCGTGCATGACGGCGGCGCGCAGGGCCGCCCGGTCGGGGGCCAGGGCCAGGCGGGCCGCCCCGCCGTCCTCGAAGCGGGGGCCCGCCGTGTCGGGGAACGCCGAGTCGTGGTCGAGGTCGGCCTGGAGCCAGCGGCCGGGCAGCAGCGCCCGGTGAGCGGCCGCGGCGAGCCCGAAGTAGTACTCCAGGACCCGTCCGAACACGGCGGCCCGGTCGTGGGCCGACGCCCCCAGCTCGCGCTGGGCGCGGGCGGTCCGGAACCGGTACCTGCCCCCCGGTACGGCGGTGAGCACGTCCCCCTCCACCAGGGCCGCCAGCAGGGCTCCGGCGTCCTCGCCGGGGAGGACGCGGGCGGCCACCCCCGCCCCGAAGTCGGTCTCGGGGTGGCAGGACAGCGCCACGGCCGCCGCGTGCACCGGCGCGGGCAGGCCCGCGCCCTCGCCGTCCCCGTCCCGCGGCCCGGCCGGGGCGGGGACGATGAGGCTCCGGTGCACGGCGGCCAGGGCGCCGTCGGCCCGGCGGCGCAGCCGCCGGATGTTGCGGCCCACCTGGAGCAGCAGGTGCGGGCTGCCTCCGGTGTAGCCGGCCAGGTCCTCGACCAGGCGGCGGTCCTCGTCGGTCTCCGGCTCCACCCCGGCCTTGGCGCACAGCAGCTCCACCGCGTGCTCGGCCGGCAGGGCGCCGATGCCGATCCACTCGTCCTGCACGTGCGGCAGCACCTCGTCGAACTCGAAGTCGTGGGCGGTCGCCACGACCGTGAGGCTGCCGGGGGCGGTGGACACGAAGGGCAGGACGTCGTTGACCCCGGCCGGGGAGTCGACCAGGACGGCGACGGCGCCCCGGCCGGTGAACTCCCCCTGGAGGCGGTCGCGCCGCCTGCGCTGCCCGGCGGGGATCTCCTCGACCCCCATCCGCCGCAGGATCTCGCTGACGGACTCGGCCACCCCGTCTCGTTCGACGTCGGCGAAGAAGTAACCGCCGGAGAAGCGCCGCGGGTCCCGGACGAAGACCTCGTGCAGGACCTTGAGCCCGAACGCGGTGGCCCCGCTGCCGCGCGGGGTCGCCTGGACGACGAGCACGCGGGCGTGCGGGCCCCCGTCCAGGGCGAAGTCCCGGGCCCGCTCCAGCTCCCCGTCTCGGTTGACGAACAGGGGCGGGGCGGGGACGGCGTAGAGCGGCGCGCCGCCGCCCTGCGGCCCGACCATGTTCACGGTGATGTCGCGCCCCATCATGGTGGTCCCGCCGCTGACGTCGCCGACGCTGTTCTCGGTGCGGGCGGGTTCGGGCCGTTCGTCGCTCAAGGTGCCACCTCACGGGTGTCGCGCTGCCGGGGTAGGGGCAGCCTACCGATCCGGTCCCGCACGGTCCCGCGTCCGCCCTGGAGGGTGACCGTTCTCGGCCGGGGTCCCGGCCGGGGCCGCGACACTGGCAGCGGGGCCGGCGGTGCCCTAGCCTGTGCGCGGCAGCATCCGCCCCCGTAAGAACCGTGGTGAGCATGAACGACGTCAAGCCCCGTCCCCTCGGCGACTCCGATCTGTACGTCTCCCGGCTGTGCCTGGGCGGGAACGTGTTCGGGTGGACCGCGGACGAGTCGGCCTCCTTCCGTGTCCTGGACGACTACGTCGCGGGCGGCGGCACCTTCGTGGACACCGCCGACTCCTACTCCGCCTGGGCCCCGGGACACCGGGGCGGGGAGTCCGAGACCCTCATCGGGCGCTGGCTGGCCGACCGGGGCCGCCCCGAGGACCTGGTGCTGGCCACCAAGGTGAGCAGGCACCCGGAGTTCCCGGGCCTGTCCGCGGGCAACGTCCGCGCCGCCGCCGACGCCTCGCTCGAACGGCTGGGCGTGGACGCCATCGACCTGTACTACGCGCACTTCGACGACCCCGACACCCCGCTGGAGGAGAGCGCCCGCGCCTTCTCCGAGCTGGTGGACGCGGGCAAGGTGCGCTACATCGGCCTGTCCAACCACACACCCGACCGCATCCGCGCCTGGCTGGACATCTGCGCGGACCAGGGCCTGCACGCGCCGGTCTGCGTCCAGCCGCACTACAACCTGGTGGAGCGGGGCGTGGAGGACGCGCTGGTGCCCCTGGCGCGGGAGCGCAGGCTGAGCCTGCTGCCGTACTTCGGGCTGGCGCGCGGCTTCCTCACCGGGAAGTACCGGCCGGGCGGCCCGAGCGTGGACAGCCCGCGCGCGGGTTCGGCCGGAGCGCTGCTGGAGGACGAGCGGGCGCTGCGCGTCCTCGACGCCCTGGACACGGTCGCCGGGCGGCTGGGCGTCCCGCAGGCCGCCGTGGCGCTGGCCTGGCTGGCCGACCGGCCGACGGTGTCCTCGGTGCTGGCCAGCGCCCGCGGCCCCGAGCAGCTGGCCGACCTGCTGCCGGTCAACACGCTGGTCCTGGACGCCGAGTCCGCCGACCTGCTGACCGAGGCGTCCGCCCCCTGACCCCGCGGACGGGCACCCGGGTACCGGCTGCAACCACTCCGGTCCCGGGTGCATCACACGTCCCATGAGCAACGGCATCACCGGACCCCTCACCGAAGAGCAGCAGCGCGAGTACGTCGAGGACGGGCTCCCCGACCTGGAGGACATATTCCAGGGCTACCCCTCCTACGATCCGTTCGGGCGCGTCGAGGCGGCGGCCTCCGGGCTGCTCGCCGACCTGTCGGCGGAGCGTCCCGTCGTGGTCTCCCTGCTGTCCACCCTGTCGGTCGTCTACTGGGCCGCGACGGTCGAGGGCAACGACGATCGGCAGTGGGCGGACATCCGGACGATGCGCACCGAGGTGCACCGGGCGTTCTCCGAGGCCGTGCGCCTGCTGGCCCCGCTCGCCGAGGAGCCCTGCGGGCACGGCCGGCACCCGGCCGAGGACGGGTTCGGTCCCGACGACTTCGAGTCCCTCGCCCTGCAGCTGCGGGACGTGGACGGCGTGCTGGAGTACGAGGGCTTCGACCGGGAGGACCCGGAGGAGCTCGCGGAGGCGGAGGAGTCGCACGGGCGGCTGTCCCAGGAGTGGGGCTGCGCCCACAACCTCCTGCTCCTGGCCCGGCAGGGCCGGAGGGAGATCTCCGCCTCCCTGGACGAGATCCCCGCACCCGCCTCAGCGGAGGTCGCCGAGTAGTTCCCGGACCAGCTCCCCCACCCGGTCCACCGCGAGCAGGAACCCGTCGTGCCCGTGGGGGGAGGAGATCACCCGCGCCCGCCCCGGCACCGGCAGGTGCCGGGCGATCTCCTCCTGCCGGGCGAGCGGGTACAGGTGGTCGGTGTCCACTCCCGCGACGATGGTGCGTTCGGGCATGTCCTTGAGAGCGCGTTCGACCCCTCCCCGGCCCCGTCCGACGTCGTGGCCGTTCATGGCCTCGGTCAGCACCACGTAGCTGGCCGCGTCGAACCGCCGGGCCAGCTTCCACGCCTGGTGGTCGAGGTAGGACTCCACCGCGAACCGGCCCCCGCGCCCCGGCTCCTCCCCGTCCTGGGGCCGGCGGCCGAACCGGGTGTCGAGCTCGCCCGGCCCCCGGTAGGTGACGTGGGCGATGCGCCGGGCCACCCCGAGCCCGTCGACCGGGGCGCGGCCGGTGAGGTGGTAGTCGCCGCCCGACCAGTCCGGGTCCGCGCGCACGGCGTGCAGCTGGGGCGAGGTCCATGCGATCTGCCAGGCGGTGGCGGCCACCGGGCAGGCCAGGACCAGTGCCCGGTCCACCCGGTCGGGGAGGGTGAGCGCCCATTCCAGCGCGCGCATCCCGCCCATGGATCCGCCGACGACCGCGGCCCAGCGCTCGACCCCCAGCGCGTCGGCGACCGCGGCCTCCGCGCGGACGGTGTCGCGCAGGGTGATGTGCGGGAACCGGCTCCCCCAGGGCCTCCGGTCGGGCGCGGTGGAGGAGGGCCCGGTACTGCCCTGGCAGCCGCCGAGGATGTTGGGGGCCACCACCAGGAACCGGTCGGTGTCCAGGGCCAGGCCCGGGCCGACCAGTCCGTCCCACCAGCCCGGCTCGGGGTGCCCGGGCCCGGCGGGGCCCGCGACGTGGGAGTCGCCGGTGAGCGCGTGCAGGACCAGGACGGCGTTGTCGCGGCGCGCGTTGGGCCGCCCCCAGGTCTGGTAGGCGATGCGCACCCCGGGCAGGGCCTCCCCCGATTCGAGTTCCAGGGGCGCGGGCAGGTGCACCCAGCGGCGCCCGCCGACCGGGTCGCCGTCCCGCCATCCTCCGGCCGGACCCTCCCTGAGGGGGCCGGACCACCGGGCGGCGGGACGGCCGGGAGCGGAGGTCACCGCAGCGCCCGCGCCGCCCGGAAACCGAGCTCCAGGTCGGCCTTGAGGTCGTCGGCGTCCTCCAGTCCGACGGCGAGGCGGACCAGGCCGGGGGTGACGCCCGCGCTCAGCTGTTCCTCGGGGGTGAGCTGGCTGTGGGTGGTGCTGGCGGGGTGGACGATGAGGCTGCGCACGTCGCCGATGTTCACGAGCTGGCTGAACAGCTCGGTGCCGTCGACGAACGCCTTGCCCGCGTCCACGCCGCCGCGCAGGTCGAAGGAGACCACCGCGCCCGCGCCCCGGGGCAGGTACCGGGCGGCGAGCCCGTGGTGGGGGCTGGAGGGGAGGCCCGCGTAGTAGACCTTCTCGACCTCCTCCCGCTCCTCCAGCCAGGCGGCCAGGGCCAGGGCGTTGTCGACGTGGCGCTCCACGCGCAGGGAGAGCGTCTCGACGCCCTGGAGGATGAGGAACGCGTTGATCGGGGCGATGGCCGCGCCCGTGTCGCGGAGCAGCTGGACCCGGAGCTTGGCGGCGTAGGCGCCCGGGCCCAGCGCCTCCCAGTAGCGCAGCCCGTGATAGCTGGGGTCGGGCTCGTTGAATCCGGGGAAGCGCCCGGGGTCGGCCCCGAAGTCGAAGGTCCCCGCGTCCACGACCACGCCCGCGACGGTGGTGCCGTGCCCGCCCAGGTACTTGGTGGCCGAGTGCACGACGACGTCCGCGCCGTGCTCGGCGGGCCGCAGCAGGTAGGGCGTGGGCACGGTGTTGTCCACGACCAGGGGCACGCCCTCCCCGTGCGCGGCGTCGGCGACCGCTCGCACGTCCAGGACGTTGCCGCCGGGGTTGGCCAGCGTCTCGGCGAAGTAGAGCTTGGTGGCGGGCCGGGTGGCGGCCCGCCAGGCGTCGGTGTCGTCCTGGTCCCGGACGAAGTCCACCTCGATGCCGAGCTTGGGCAGCGTGTAGTGGAACAGGTTGTACGTGCCGCCGTAGAGCAGGGCGCTGGAGACGATGTGGTCCCCCGCCTGGACGAGGTTGAGGACGGCGGCGGTGACGGCCGCCGAGCCCGAGGCGAACGCGACGGCGGCGACGCCCCCCTCCAGGTCGGCCAGACGCTGTTCGAGCACCTCCTGGGTGGGGTTGCCGATGCGGGTGTAGATGTTGCCGGGCTCGGCGAGGCTGAACAGGTCGGCGCCGTGCCGCGTGTCCCGGAACGTGTACGAGGTCGTCTGGTAGATGGGCGTGGCCCGGGCGTTGGTGGCGGTGTCGGGGGCCGCTCCGGCGTGGATCTGCCGGGTCTCGAAGGACCACCGGTGTTCGGGGACGGTCATCGGCGCACCTGTTCCTTTAATCCAGATAGGAAAAGTAGGGAATTGATCGCAGCGTAACACCGCGACCACCCTGACACCAGGCCTCCGACGGAATCCCTTACCGGACACCGGACACATCGTCACTTAGGGTTATGGGGTCATTACATTCTCGCCCGGGGGACGCACACGATGACCACCGACCTTCCCGACGACGGCGACCGCTCGTTCGACGAGTTCCTGGCCCGGTTCCTGGGCTCCTCGCGCGGCCAGGTGCGCCGCGTGGACCTGTCCAAGCTGATGAGCCCGGAGGCCCGCCAGGTCGCCGACGCCTCCGTCCGCCGCGCCCTGGAGAACGGCAGCGCCGACGTGGACAGCGTCCACCTGCTCTGGGCCCTGTTGCGGTACCAGCCCACCCGCGACCTCGTCGAACGCACCGCGGGCGGCGCCGGCCGCCTGGAGGAGGTGATCGACCAGGCCGCCGCCCACGCTCCCAGGTCGGTGCGCGCCTCGGCCCTGCTCACCCCCTCCGCCAAGCGCGGCCTGCTGGACGCCTTCCAGATCGCCCGCGCCACCGGCAGCTCCAGCATCACGCCCGAGCACCTGTTGTTCGCGCTCGCCGTCAACCCCGACAGCGCCGTCGGGCGGCTGCTGCGCGACTCCGGGGTCACCCCGCAGAGCCTCCAGCGGGCCGCGGGCCCGGCCCCCGCCGCGGCGGAACAGGCCGAGGGGGAGCCGTCCGCCACGCCCACCCTCGACGAGTTCGGCACCGACATGACCGGGCTCGCCCGCGAGGGCCGCCTGGACCCGGTCGTGGGCCGCGACGACGAGGTCGACCAGTGCATCGAGGTGCTGGCCCGGCGCCGCAAGAACAACCCCGTCCTCATCGGCGACCCCGGCGTCGGCAAGACCGCCATCGTCGAGGGGATCGCCCAGCGCATCTCCGACGACGACGTGCCCGAGACGCTGCGCGGCCGCCGCCTGGTCCAGGTCGACCTGGCCGGGCTGGTCGCCGGGACGCGCTACCGGGGCGACTTCGAGGAGCGCCTCACCACGCTCATCGACGAGATCCGCGCCCAGTCCGACCGGCTGCTGGTCTTCATCGACGAGATCCACACCATCGTCGGCGCCGGGGCCGCCGAGGGGTCGATGAACGCCGGGAACATGCTCAAGCCCGCGCTGGCCCGCGGCGAGCTGCACATCATCGGCGCCACCACCGTCGACGAGTACCGCAAGAACATCGAGAAGGACGCCGCCCTGGAGCGCCGGTTCCAGCCGATCCTGGTGCCCGAGCCCTCGGTCGAGGACACCATCGAGATCCTGCGCGGCCTCCAGGACCGGTACGAGGCCCACCACCAGGTGCGCTTCAGCGACGAGAGCCTGGTGGCGGCCGCCGAGCTGTCCGACCGCTACGTCACCGACCGGTTCCTGCCCGACAAGGCCATCGACCTGGTCGACCAGGCGGGCGCCCGGGTCCGGCTGCGGCTCAGGACCTCCAGCTCCGCGCTGCGCGAGCTGGAGGAGCGGCTCGAGAACCTGGAGGAGCAGAAGGAGAAGGCCGTCCAGGACGAGGACTACGAGCGGGCTTCGGCGCTGCGCGACGAGATCAACGCCGCCCGGAGCTCCGTCCACCAGGCGCGCGGCACCGGATCGGCGGTGCCGGAGGTGACCGCCGCCGACATCGCCGAAGTGGTCTCGCGCAGCACCGGGATCCCCGTCGCCCGGCTCACGCAGGAGGAGCGCGAGCGCCTGGTCGGCCTGGAGGAGGTGCTGCACGAGCGGGTGATCGGCCAGGACGAGGCGGTCACCGCGGTGTCGGAGGCCATCCGCCGCTCCCGTGCCGGGCTGGGCGACCCCGACCGGCCGGTGGGCAGCTTCCTGTTCCTGGGCCCGACCGGGGTCGGCAAGACGGAGCTGGCCAAGGCGCTGGCGGTGGCGCTGTTCGGGTCCGAGGACGCGCTGGTGCGGATCGACATGAGCGAGTTCCAGGAGCGGCACACCACCAGCCGCCTGACCGGCGCCCCGCCCGGGTTCGTCGGGTACGAGGAGGCGGGCCAGCTGACCGAGGCGGTGCGCCGCCACCCGTACTCGGTGCTGCTGCTGGACGAGGTCGAGAAGGCCCACCCCGACGTGTTCAACCTGCTGCTGCAGCTGCTCGACGACGGGCGCCTCACCGACGGGCAGGGGCGGACGGTGGACTTCCGCAACACGGTGGTGATCATGACCAGCAACCTGGGGTCGGAGGCGATCACCGGCGGGGCCCCGATGGGGTTCACGAGCGACGGGCAGATGGACCCCGACACCGAGCAGCGGGTGATGCGGCGGCTGCGGGAGGAGTTCCGGCCCGAGTTCATCAACCGGATCGACGAGATCGTGGTCTTCCGGCAGTTGGACCGCGAGGAGCTGGACCGCATCACCCGGCTGATGCTGGCCGAGACCGAACGGCGGCTCAAGGCCCAGGGGATCACGATCCGCTTCACCGACGAGGCGGTGGGGTGGCTGTCCCGGCAGGGGTACCAGCCCGCGTACGGGGCGCGGCCGCTGGCCCGCACCATCCAGCGCAACGTGGGCAACCGGCTGTCGCGGATGGTGCTGGACGGGCAGCTCGTCGAGGGCGACGACGTGGTCGTGGACGCGGACGGGGAGGACGGCCTGCGGATCTCCACCGCGTCCTCGGCCTGATCCGGTCCGGGCCCGGCGGCCCGGGCGCGCGGCCGTCCGGGCCGCGGCGGCGGGTCCGCCGGTGTCCGGAGGCCCCGGGGGCGGTGGGCGGGGCGCGTCCGCGCGGCGCGCCCCGCCCGCGTGCGGGGGTCAGGCGGAGGTGCCGCTCTCGCGGATGCGGTCCCTGATCCACTCCCCCGCCGGCTTGAGCGAGTCCCAGTCGCCCGAGGAGCACGACCCGGTCCGGAAGACCGCGCCGGAGCGGAAGTCGTCGGAGAAGTTCCAGTTGACCCAGCTGATCTGCTCCTGCTCCATCAGGTCGAGGTAGGCCTGGGCGGAGGCGAAGTCGTCGGGCCCGTCGCCCGTGTACTCCTGGGTGCCGAACTCGGTCACGAACAGCGGCAGCTCCCGCGCGGCGGCGCGGAGGCCCTCGCGGTGGTAGGACGTGTGCGAGGCCGCGTAGAAGTGGAAGACGTACATGATGTTGTCCGCGTCCACAGGGTCCGCGGTGATCTCCCGGTGGTCCCCGTTCTCGGAGAGGCCCAGCGAGGACCAGCCGCGGGTGCCCACCAGCACGACCGCCTCGGGGTCCCGGGCGCGGATGACCGGGATGACCTGCTCGGCGTAGCCCTTGATGGAGGACCACGGCACGCCGCTGGGCTCGTTGGCGATCTCGTACAGCACGTTGTCCTTGTCGGCGTGCACGTCGGCGATCTCGGCGAAGAAGGTGCGGGCGGCGTCGAGGTTGTGGTTGGGGTCCCCTGGGCTGAGCATGTGCCAGTCGACGATGACGTACATGCCGCGCTCGGTGGCCTCCCCGATGAGCTCGTGGACCCGGTCGGTGAAGCCGCGCGGGTCGGTCTCGTAGCCGCCCTCCTGGATGTACATGGACACGCGCAGCACGTCGGCGTTCCAGTCGTGGGCCAGGGTGTCCAGCGAGGCGTCGGTGAGGCAGTGGTCGAACCACTGGAGGCCGTGGGAGCTCATCCCGGTGAGCTGGACCCGCTGCCCGTTCTCGTCGCAGAGTTTGATGCCGCACACGCGCAGCCGCCCGTGTTCGCCCACCGGGGTGGCGGCGGCGTCCGCGGCGGCGGGGGCGGGGTCCGCGGCGGCCTGGCCGTGGACGGTGAACGCGGCGGTCGCGGCCAGGCCGAGGCCCAGGAGCGCGGACCCGGCGCGGGCGAGGCGCCCGGGGGCGGTGCGGGGCTTGCGGGCACGGCGGGACGAGGGGTGGGGCACGGCTTCCTCCGGCGGGGGGCGGCGGTCCGATGCGGCCGGGGCCGGGGCCGCACCGAACCGGAAGGAGTCCTTCCTGTCCGAAACCTAAGCCTCCGTCACGCTGGGGTCAATCCCCCTTACGGAACGGATTCGCCCCGGGCGACACCCTCCCCGCCGGGCACCGCCGTCACCGGCGGGAACGGCCCGGTCCGGCCCGCCCCCGGTTCAGGCCGGCTCGGGCTGGGGCTCCGGCGGGGGCGGCTCGGGGAAGGGGCCGGGGCCCGGCGGTTCGGGATCCGGCCCCGGCTCGGGCGGAGGCGGGGGCACGGGCATCGGCGAGGGCGGGAACGGGTCCGGCGGCATCGGCGGCTCCGGCGCCGGGTCGGGATAGCGCAGCCGGTGCGCGGACGGGCGCGGGCGGTGCTGTGAACGGGGCTGTCGGTTCGGGTGCACGGTGTGCATGTCTCCTCCGTGCTGTCGGGAGGACCGCGCGGCCGGGGCCGCCGCCCCGAAGCGGGCGGGGACCGCCGCCCGCCGTCCCCCACCGGTCGTGTCCCGGCTCGGAATCGTCGGTCGGAGGGATGTGTGTACACGGCTACCCGGGGCGACGTCGGGGAAACCCGCACGTGGCGGCGGGTGGGACGAACGTGTGCCCGCCTCGGGCCGCCCGGCGGCCCCGAAGGCGCCGCACACCGGCCGTCCACGGCCGCGGACGGCGGGCCCGGGGTCACCCTGCGCGAAAACCGAGGTCACGGACCCGCGGGCCATTGCCCGCGCCCGCCCGCCGGCGGTAACGTGCGCGGGTGGACTCCCCCCTGTACACCGGGCGCGCCCCTGTCAACCGCCCCGGCTCCCCCTTCCCCCGTCCCCCGGGCCGCCCCTGCGGCGGCCGCCCGTGACCGCCGGCCCGCTCCCCCGCTCCCGACTCCTCGCCTACGGGATCGGCTCCGTCGGCACCGGTGTCTTCTCGGCCCTGCCCGGCCTGCTGCTGCTCTACTACCTGACCGACGTGCTCGGCGTCGCCGCCGGGGCCGCCGGGCTCGTGCTGGTCCTGCCCAAGGTCTGGGACATGCTCGTCGACCCCGCCATCGGCGTGGCCAGCGACCGGGAGGCCGTGCGCACCGGCGGCCGCTCCCGGCTGATGCTCGCCGGGGCGCTCGCCCTCCCGCTGCTGTTCGCCGCCATGTTCGCGGCCCCCACGCAGTCGCCGGCCTGGTCGGCGCTGTGGGTGGGCGCGGCGTTCCTGCTGGCCACCACCGCGTTCAACCTCTTCCAGGTGCCCTACGTGGCGCTGCCCGCGGAGATCTCGCCGCGCCGCGACCAGCGGGCCCGCGCCATGTCCTGGCGGGTGGTGTGCCTGACCCTGGGCATCCTCGCCGCAGGCGGGCTCGCCCCCGTCGTCGTGGAGGCCGCGGGCGGCGGACGCCCCGGCCACCTGGCCATGGGCGCCGCCATCGGGGCGGTGCTGTGCGCGGCGCTGCTGGCCGCCACGCTGGGGACCCGGTGGATCCCCGGCCGTGCCGGTACCGGCACGCTCGGGCCCGTCGCCGCGTTCAGGGCGGCGCGCGGCAACAGGCCGTTCTTCGCGCTGGCCGCCGCGTTCTCCACCCAGTCCCTGGCGGTGTCGGTGATGCTGGCGGGCGCGCCCTACGTGGCCACCTACCGGCTGGGCGACTACGGGCTCACCTCCGCCATGTTCGTGTGCGTGGTGGGGCCGAGCCTGGTGGCCGTCCCGGCCTGGTCGGCGCTGGCCCGGCGGTTCGGCACGGTGAACTGCTACCTCGTGGCGCTGGTCGCGATGACCGCCACCACCGCCCTGCTGTTCCCGGCGGTGCTCGCCGAACACGCCGCCGCGGTGCTGGCGGTGACCGGGCTGGTGGGCCTCTTCTACACCGGCCTGCAGCTGCTGCCGCTGACCCTGCTGCCCGAGACCGTGCGCGAGGACGCCGGCCGCAGCGGGCAGGCCCAGGCGGGCACGTTCACCGGCCTGTGGACCGGCCTGGAGACGGGGGCGATGGCGCTGGGGCCGGGGCTGTTCTCGGCCGTGCTGGCCGCGACGGCGTTCCGCTCCTCGGACGTGGCGTCGGCCGTCGTCCAGCCCGGGAGCGCCCTGCTCGGCCTGAGCTGGGGGTTCACCCTGATGCCGGCCGCGCTGTTCCTGGTGAGCCTGGTGCCGCTGCTGGCCTTTCGGAAACTGACCGCCGTGGGAGAGAAAAGTGCTGCCTGAGAACGGACGCTCCACCGAGGACCTGCTCGCCGAACTGGCCCGCCTCAAGGAGGGCGACCTGCCGGTGCGGGAGGGCCGGGTCGCCGCCTACGTGTACGACCCCGGGCGGCCGCACGTGCGCGAGGCCGGGCACCGGGCCTACCTGGAGATGCTGGAGGTCAACGGCCTCGACCCGACGGCGTTCCCCAGCACCGTCGCCCTGGAGAAGCGGGTGGTGGGCGCGGTCGCGGCCGTCCTGGGCGGGGACGCGTCCACCCCGGGCGTCTTCACCAGCGGCGGGACCGAGTCCATCATGCTGGCGGTCAAGGCGGCCCGCGACACCGGGAGCGGGCGCGAGGTGGTGCTGCCGGTGACGGCGCACCCGGCGTTCCGCAAGGCCTGCCACTACCTGGGGCTGACGCCCGTCACGGTGCCGGTGGACCCCGGGACCCTGCGCGCGGTGCCGTCGGCGGTCGCCGACGCGATCGGGCCGGGCACCGCGCTGGTGGTGGCGTCGGCGCCGTCGTACCCGCACGGGGTGGTGGACCCGGTGCCGGAGATCGCGGCGCTCGCCGCCCGGCACGGGGTGCCCTGCCACGTGGACGCCTGCGTGGGCGGCTGGGTGCTGCCGTGGCTGGCGGACGCGCCGCCGTTCGACCTGTCCGTCCCCGGCGTCACCTCCCTCTCGTGCGACCTGCACAAGTACGGGTACGCGCCCAAGGGGGCCTCCGTCGTGCTGTTCGCCACGGAGGAACTGCGGCGGGCGGCGTACTACGCCAGCGCCGACTGGCCGGGGTACACGGTCATCAACTCCACCGTGCAGAGCAGCAAGGGCGCGGGTCCGCTGGCCGGGGCGTGGGCGACCCTGAACGCGCTGGGCGCGTCGGGGTACCGCGAGCTGGCCGCCGAGGCGATGGCCGCGGCCGCACGGCTGCGCGAGGGGGTCGCGGGGATCCCGGAGCTGCGGGTGCTGGGCGAGCCGGACGCGCCGCTGGTGGCGCTGGCCTCGGCCGACCCGGCGGTGGACGTGTTCGTCCTGGCCGACGAGGTCGCGAAGTCCGGGTGGTTCCTCCAGGCGCAGCTGTCGTACGCGGGCATCCCGCCCAACCTGCACCTGACGCTGACCGGGGTGTCGCTGGCGGGGGTGGACGCGCTGCTGGAGGTGCTGGCCGGGGCGGTCGCGGCGGTGGGCGGCCTGCGCCCCGACCTGCCCGGGGGCCTGGCCGGGACCGTGGAGGGCCTGGACCTGGAGGCGGTGGACGACCGCGCGTTCGTGGAGCTGCTGTCGGCGGTCGGCGTCACCCTGGGCGGCCCGGGCGGCTCCCCGACGGCGGCGGTGAACACGATCCTCGACGGGCTCGCGCCGGCCACCCGCGAGGCGCTGCTGGTCCGCTTCCTGTCGGCCCTCAACTCCCCGCACACCGATTGAGGGGTGCCTCTTCGGGTAGTCGCCCTCCCACATCCCCCGTCCCCCCGGTCCCCCAGTGGGGCACCGCGGACGGGGGACGGGGCGGAACCGGAGGACGAGGGAGGTCCGATGCCACGGAAGAACGTCTTCATCCCCGGCCTGGACGAACGCAACCACGAGATCCTCAGGAGGACGCCCACCGGCCGGGAGTGCGACTTCCACCCCCTTTCCACCCTGGACGACCTCAGGTCCGAGCACCTGGACATCGAGGAGACCATCGCCGGGGCCCAGGCCGCGATGGACGGGTTCGACGGGTCCGTCGACGCCATCGCGGGCTTCTGGGACTTTCCCATCACCCTGCTGGTGCCGATCCTGGCCGGCCCCCGGGGCCTGCCCTCCCCCACCCTGGAATCGGTCGTCCGGTGCGAGCACAAGTACTGGAGCCGCCTGCTCCAGAGCGAGGTCATCGACGAGTACCCCGCCTTCGCCCTGGTGGACCTGCACGACCCGGTCCCGCCGACCGAACCCGGCTACCCGATGTGGCTCAAGCCCGTGAAGTCGGCCTCCTCCGAGCTCGCCTTCCGCGTGGAGAACGACGAGGAGTTCTACGAGGCCGTCGAGCGCCTGCGCGAGGGGATCGGCAAGATCGGGCGCCCCTTCGAGGAGATCCTGAAGCGCGTCGACCTCCCGCCGGAGATCGCCGAGGCGGGCGGCACCTCCTGCCTGGCCGAGGCCGCCCTGCACGGGGTCCAGGTGGCCGTCGAGGGCTACGTCCACCGGGGCGAATGCGTCGTCTACGCCACGCTGGACTCGGTCGACTACCCGGCCAGCCCGGTCTTCCTGCGCCACCAGTACCCCTCCACCCTGCCCGAGGACGTCCGGCGGCGGCTGGCCTCGATCGCCACGCGGGTGATGGGCAGGCTGGGGCTGGACGACTCGACGTTCAGCATCGAGTTCTTCTACGACCCCGTCGAGGACGACATCCGGGTGCTGGAGGTCAACCCCCGCCACTCCCAGGCGCACGCGTCGCTGTTCGAGATGGTCGACGGCGCCGCCAACCACGAGCGGATGCTCAGGCTCGCCCTGGGGCGGGAGCCCGTGCTCCCGGACGGGCTCCGCGGGGAGTACGACATCGCCGCCGAATGGTACCTGCGCCGCTTCTCCGACGGCATGGTCGACCGGGTGCCCACCCCCGAGGAGGTCCGCCGGCTGGAGGAGGCCGTGCCGGGGGTGCGGATCGCGATCGTGCCGGAGGAGGGGCAGCGGCTCTCCGGGCTCCAGGCCCAGGACAGCTACAGCTTCGAGCTCGCCAAGATCGTCATCGGCGGCGCCGACGAGACGGAGATGCGCGCCAAGTACGAGCGCTGCGCCGAGGAGCTCTCCTTCGACATCGAGGACGACCCCGGCGACGACCACTGACGGAAGGAGACCCCATGCGGGTGATCGAGACCCTGCCGTACGAGGTCCGGACCGAGGACCACTTCTGGATCCCCCTCTCCGACGGAGTGCGCCTGGCCGGGCGGGCCTGGCTCCCCGTGTCCGCCGAGATGGACCCGGTGCCGGCGGTCCTGGAGTACATCCCCTACCGCAGGCGCGACCTCACCGCGGTACGCGACTCGACCCACCACCCCTACATCGCCGGGCACGGCTACGCCTGCGTCCGCGTGGACATGCGCGGCAGCGGCGACTCCGAGGGGGTGCTCACCGACGAGTACCTGGAGCGCGAGCAGCAGGACGCCGAGGAGGTCCTGGCCTGGCTCGCCGAGCAGCCCTGGTGCGACGGCACGACCGCCATGATGGGCCTGTCCTGGGGCGGCTTCGCCGCGCTCCAGGTGGCGGCCCGGCGCCCGCCGAGCCTGGGCGCCATCGCCATCGCGTCCTTCACCGACGACCGCTACAACGACGACTTCCACTACATGGGCGGCTGCCTGCTCTCCGACAACCTCGCCGAGTCCGGGACCACCTTCGCGTTCGGCACCTGCCCGCCCGACCCGATGACGGTGGGCGACCGGTGGCGGGACATGTGGCTGGAGCGGCTGGAGGCCAACCGCCCCTGGATCATCACGTGGCTGCACCACCAGCGCAGGGACGACTACTGGCGGCACGCCTCGGTGATCGAGGCCCCCGAACGGGTGGACTGCCCGGTGCTGGCCGCCGGCGGCTGGGCCGACGGCTACTCCAACGCGGTCCTGCGCGTCCTGGAGTGCCTGGAGTCGCCGCGGCTGGGGCTCATCGGCCCCTGGTCGCACCGCTACCCCCACCTGGGGCTCCCCGGGCCCGCCATCGGCTACCTCCAGGAGGTCGTGCGCTGGTTCGACCACTGGCTCAAGGGGGTGGACAACGGGGTGGACGAGGGGTCCGCGCTGTGGTCCTGGATGCAGGAGTCCGTCCCGCCCGCCACCTCCTACGAGGACCGGCCCGGGCGGTGGGTGCGCGAGGACCGGTGGCCGTCCCCGGGGGTGGAGCGGACGCGGTTCGGCCTGGGCCCGCACCGGCTGTTCACCTCCGACGGGTACACCCCGGCCGAGGACGAGGAGCCCGGCGACCCGCTGACCGTGTCCTCACCCCTGACCGTGGGCCAGTTCGCGGGCAAGTGGGCCTCCTACAGCGCGCCGCCCGACCTGCCCTACGACCAGCGCGAGGAGGACGGCGGCTCGCTGGTCTTCGAGACCGAGGCCCTCCGGGAGCCGGTGGAGATCCTCGGGGCCCCCGAGGTGGAGCTGGAGGTGTCCTCCGACGAGCCGGTGGCGATGGTCGCGGCGCGGCTGAGCGACATCGCCCCCGACGGGTCCGCCACCCGCGTCACGTTCGGGCTGCTCAACCTGACCCACCGCGACGGGCACGCGGAACCGGAGGAGATGCCGCCGGGCGAGCCCCGGCGGGTGCGGATCGTCCTCAACGGGGTGGCCCAGGTCTTCCCCGCGGGCCACCGCATCCGGCTGTCGCTGTCCACCTCGTACTGGCCGCTGGCCTGGCCCCCGCCCCGGCCGGTCCTGCTGACCGTCCACCCGGGCGGCAGCGCCCTGGACCTGCCGGTCCGCCCGGTGCCCGAGGGGGAGGACCCCTCCGCCCGGCCCTTCGGCGAACCCGAGACGACGGCGGAGATCCCGACCTCCCGGCACGAGCTGCCCGAGCACCGCTGGGAGGTGCACAGGGACCTGGTCGACACCCGGTCCTCGCTGGAGATCGTCAAGGACGGCGGGATCCTGCACCTGGAGGGCATCGACCTGGACGTGGGCCGCCGCGCCCGCGAGCACTACGAGTCGGTGGCGAACGACTTCACGTCGGTGCGCGGCGAGACCTCCTGGACGATGCGCTTCGCCCGGGGGGACTGGGCCACCCGCACCGAGACGCACACCTCGCTGGAGTGCACCGAGACCGAGTTCCGGGTGTACGGGACGCTCGACGCCTACGAGAACGGGGAGCGCATCTTCTCCCGCCAGTGGAACGAGACGATCGCACGCGACCACGTGTGAGGGGCGCGTGCGCAGGAGAGGGGGCGGGGCCGATGGAGGGCCCGGTGTCCGCGGGGCCGCTGGTGGTCCTCGCGTCCGCGGCCGTCCCGGTGCTGGTGATCCTGTTCGTGATCTGGGTGCTGCGCCGGGACGTCGCCCGCAAGCAGAAGGCCGTCCGCTCGCCGGACTACTGGAAGGAGCGGCCCGACGGCCGCCGGTACCCGACCGGGGGGTGGGACCAGAGCCCCGGGGCCGGGAGCGCCCGGCGGGAGCCGGAGGAGGGTCCGGCGGACGACGACCTGTCTCCGCCGGAGGGCGGCGACCCGCCGGTCCGGTGAGGCCGGGGGCGGGGGCGCCCGCGTTCACTCCCGGCGTTCATGGGTAGTCGCCCCGTGCACACCCGTGGTCGAACACCGTGGAAGGCGGTGAAGCCGATGATGGGCACGGAACCCGCCCCCGGCCTGCTGGAGCGGGCGCGCCTGCTCCCGCTGCTGTCCGCACAGGTCGCCCGGGGGGTGATCGTGCGCCGCCCCGCCTGGGAGGGCCTGGCCGCGGCGCTCGGCGCCGACCGCCGGCTCGCGGAGCTCCTGCGGGAGCTGCGGGAGCGGTACGGGGACCGGCCCCTGCCGCTGACGGTGGCGGGCCGGCCCGTCGCCCTCGTCCTGGACCCGGCGGACGTGCGCGGCATCCTGGAGCGCACCCCGGACCCGTTCTCGCCGGGCGGCCGGGAGAAGCGGGGCGCTCTGGCGCACTTCCAGCCGCACGGGGTGCTCGTGTCCGACGCCGACGACCGCGTGCCCCGTCGGGAGGCCAACGAGGAGGCGCTGGCCACCGGGCGGCCCCACCCCGACAGCGGGGTGCTGGACGCCCACGCCGACGAGGAGGCGGCGGTGCTGCGCCGCGCCCTGGGCGAGGCCGGGGGCGGGCTGGACTGGCCGCGGTTCTCCGCGTCGTTCGACGCGCTGGCCCGCAGGCTGGTCTTCGGGGCGCACGCCGCCGAAGACCACCTCACCACCGAGCTGCTCCGGCACCTGCGCTCGCGCGCCGACTGGTCCTACGCGCTGCCGGTGGACCGGCGGACCAGGGAGGAGTTCCTGGACCGGGTGCGGGCGGGCGTCGAGGGCGCCGAGCCGGGGAGCCTGGCCGCGCGGCTGCCCCGGGACGGCCGTGTGCGGCCCGAGGACCAGGTGGCGCACTGGCTCTTCGCCTTCGACGCGGCGGCCATCGCCGCCTTCCGGTCCCTGGCCCTGCTGTCCGCGGAGGGGGCCGGCCCCGACGCGGCGGCCGGCGACGCGGCCCGGTGGGAGGCGACGGTCCAGGAGTCGGTGCGGCTGTGGCCGACGACGCTCGTGATCCTGCGGGAGGCGGTGCGGGAGACGGTATGGCGGGACCGGGAGTTCGCCCGAGGCACGGTGTTCGTGGTGGTGAGCTCCTACTTCCACCGCGATCCGCGGCTGCCGTACGCCGACGCGTTCACCCCCGGGATCTGGCTGGACGGGCGCGCCCGGGCGGAGCCGGGGCTGGTGCCGTTCAGCCACGGGCCCGCCGGGTGCCCGGGCCGGGACGTGGTGCTGTCGAGCGCCTCGCGGTTCCTGGCGGCGGTCACCGGCGGGGACCCGCCGGCGCGCACCGACGCCTCCCCGCTGTCGGCGGCGGACCTGCCGGCGTCACTGGACCACACCGCCCTGCGCTTCTCCCTGGCGGGGACGGCGTGAACGGCGCGGTGGACCGAACGGACCCCGAATCGGAGAGGTGAAGGACATGGAATGGGCGTGGGTCGTGGCCGTGGTCATGGTCGTCGCGATCGTCGTGGCGGCGGTGTTCGTGCTGCGGCGCAACACCGCCGACGACCGCAGGCTCCCCGACAAGCCCGCCCGCGAGCGGCGGCGCTATCCGACGGGCTGGAACCGCAGTACCGGTGAGATGCGCATGCCCCCCGACGAGGGGGATCCCCCCGCGCCCCGCCGCGACGCCTGACCGGCCCGCCCACAGCGGACCACCGGACGGTGCCGTCCCCCTGGCGGGGACGGCACCGTCCGGGCACCCGCCCACTCCGGCGGAACGCCCTGTCCCCGGACGAGTCGGGGCGAGGCGGCCACTCTGCGGCCGCCGGGCCCCGGAAGGCGAGCGGAACGGTTCCCGGACGGGTGTTCCGCCCCGGAACACCCGGCGGACCAGTAGAGCTCCGACCAGCGCTCCGCCAGATGCGGCGCGCTGCCCCGGGGCGGGCGACGCACCGCGCCCGGCGGACACGGAAGCGGGCACGTGCCGGTTCGTCACGGCGGGTGCCCCTGCGACCGGCGGGCCCGCCAGGTGTCCCGCGTCAGAACAGCGGGGTCGGTCCGCGTGTCCTGCGGGGGTTGACATTCCAAAATGTTAGCGCGAACAATATTGTCTGGATCACATTCGCGCTCCCGCTCCCACCCCTCCCCCTTCAGGAAAACCGACACTCCCCCACTTCAGGGCACCATCCACCCGATACCCCTCAATCTCCCCATCTCGGAAGGAAGCGCCCTTGCCACGGAATGTTAGCGCCCACAAAAGCCCGCCGGACGATCCCGTGGTCGTCGGCATCGACTTCGGCACCCTCTCGGGCCGCGCCGTCGTGGTCCGGGTCTCCGACGGCGCCGAACTGGGCACCGCCGAGCACGCCTACCCCCACGGCGTCATCACCGACCGCCTCCCCGGCGGAAAGGGGGAGCTGGAGCCGGAGACCGCGCTCCAGCACCCCGGCGACTACGAGGAGGTGCTGCGCACCGCCGTCCCCGCAGCGCTGGAACTGGCCGGGGTCCACCCCGGGCGGGTCGCCGGGATCGGCACGGACTTCACCTCCTGCACCTTCCTGCCCGTCACCGCCGACGGCACCCCCCTGTGCCTGCTGCCCGGACTCGCGGACCGCCCGCACGCCTGGCCCAAACTCTGGCGCCACCACGCCGCCCAGCCCGAGGCCGACGAGATCACCGCCCTGGCCGCCGAGCGCGGCGAGCCCTGGCTGCCGCGCTACGGCGGCCGGATCTCCTCGGAGTGGCAGTTCGCCAAGGCCCTCCAGGTCCTGCGCGACGACCCCGGGGTGTACGAGCGCGCCGACCGCTGGATCGAGGCAGCCGACTGGATCGTCTGGCGGCTGTGCGGCCACGAGACCCGCAACACCTCCAGCGCCGGCTACAAGGGCCTGTACCAGGACGGGCGCTGGCCCTCCCGGGAGTACCAGGCCGCCCTCGACCCGCGCCTGGCGGACTTCGCAGCGACCCGGCTCGACCACCCGCTCTCCCCGCCGGGGACGCGCGCGGGCGGCCTCACCGCGCAGGCCGCGGAGTGGACCGGCCTGCCCGAGGGCACCCCGGTCGCGGTGGGCGCCATCGACGCCCACGTGACCGCCGCCGCCGTGGGGACCACCGGCCCGGGCCGGATGCTCGCCATCATGGGCACGAGCACCTGCCTGGTGATGAACTCCGACGTCAGGGCCGAGGTCCCGGGCATGTGCGGCCTGGTCAGGGACGGCATCACGCCCGGCGCCTGGGGGTACGAGGCCGGGCAGAGCGGGGTCGGCGACATCTTCGGCTGGTTCGCCGGCACCCACGTCCCCCCGGCCTACCACGACGAGGCCCGCGCCCTCGGGGTGTCCGTGCACGAGCTGCTCTCGCGCAGGGCGGCCGACGCCCCGGCCGGGTCCCACGGCCTGGTCGCCCTGGACTGGCACAGCGGCAACCGCTCGGTCCTGGTCGACCACTCGCTCTCCGGGCTGCTCGCCGGGATGACGCTGGCCACCCGGCCGGAGGAGGTCTACCGGGCCCTGGTGGAGGCGACCGCGTTCGGCGCCCGCACCATCGTCGATGCCTTCACCGGCGCCGGGGTCCCGGTCCGCGACCTCACCGTCGCCGGGGGCATGGTGCGCAACCCCTTCGTCCTCCAGGTCTACGCCGACGTCCTGGACCGGCCGCTGCGGGTCGCGGCCACCGGGCACGGCAGCGCCGTCGGGGCGGCCGTCCACGGGGCCGTCGCCGCCGGGCTGTACCCCGACCTGCACGCCGCCTCCGCCGCCATGGGCCGGGTCCGCGCCGATTCCGTCGAGCCCGACCCCGCCGCGGCGGCCGCCTACAAGGAGCTGTTCGCCGTCTACACCGAACTCCACGACCACTTCGGCCGGGGCGGCAGCGACGCCCTGCACCGGCTCCGCGCCCTGCGCAACGGCACCCGCGCCGCCGGCCCCTCCGGCACGGCGGCCTCCGGCGAGGGGAGGCGGCGGTGACGGCCCCCCGGACGCCCGCGCACGCGGCCGCTCTGGCCGCCCACCGCGACGAGGTGGAACGCCTGCGCGCGCAGGTCTGCGCCCTGCACGCGGAGCTGCCCCGCTGGAACCTGGTCACCTGGACGAGCGGGAACGTCTCCGCCCGGGTGCCCGGCGCCGACCTCATGGTCATCAAGCCCAGCGGAGTGTCCTACGACGACCTGGCCCCCGGGGACATCGTCGTCTGCGACCTCCACGGGAACACGGTCGAGGGGCGGCACCGGCCCTCCAGCGACACCTTCGCCCACGCCCACATCTACCGGGAGCGCCCCGACATCGGCGGGGTGGCGCACACCCACAGCCCCTACGCCACCGCGTGGGCCGCCCGCGGCGAGGCCGTCCCCTGCGTGATCACCGCGATGGCCGACGAGTTCGGCGGCGACATCCCGGTGGGGCCCTTCGCGCTCATCGGGGACGACGCCATCGGCCGCGGCGTGCTCGACACCCTGGCGGGCCACCGCTCCCCGGCCGTCCTCATGCGCGGCCACGGCGTGTTCACCGTCGGACCCACCGCCGCGGCCGCGGTCAAGGCCGCGGTGATGTGCGAGGACGCGGCCCGCACCGTGCACATCGCCCGGCAGGCCGGGCCCGTCGAGCGCCTACCCCAGGAGCACATCGACGCGCTCCACGAGCGCTACCGCAACGCCTACGGCCAGTGACCCCCACCGAAAGCGAGGAGACCCCCGTGACCGTCCCCACCGCTCAGCCCTCCCCGAACCCGGCCGTGCGCGGACGCGCGCCACGTATCGGACTGCTCGGCATCATGCAGCCGCTCTACGACGACATGATCCCGGGCATCACCGAGCACCAGGCGCGGTACGCCGCCCGGGTCGCCGACCGGCTCTCCGGCGTCGCCGAGTGGACCGTCGCCCCGCCGGTGCGCGGGCGCGAGGAGGCCGAGCGGGCGGTGCGGGCGTTCGAGGAGGCCGGCCTGGACGGGGTCCTGGTGGTCATGCTGACCTACGGGCCGTCCCTGCGGATCACCCGGGCGCTGACCGGCGCGCGGCTGCCGCTGGCCCTGGCGAACATCCAGCCCGAACCCTCCGTGAGCGCCTCGTGGGACATGGACGACATGACCTACAACCAGGGGATCCACGGCGCCCAGGACACCGCCAACGCGCTGGTCCGCGCACGGGTGCCGTTCGAGGTCGTCACCGGGGACTGGGAGGGCCCGGAGTTCGCCGAACGGGTGGGCCGCTGGGCCCGGGCGGCCCGGGCCGTGCGCGCGCTGCGGGACCTGCGGGTCGGCGTGTTCGGCTACCCCATGAACGGTATGGGGGACGCGCGGGTCGACGAGACCTCGCTGCTGCGGGTGATCGGCCCCGAGGTCCACGTCATCGCCCCGGGCGCCCTGCACCGGACCATGGCCGGCCTGCCCGAGGAGCCCGTCCGCGAGCTGATGTCCTGGGAGGACTCGGTCTTCGACGTGGACCCGCGCCTGTCCAAGGAGGAGCGGGAGGACCACGCCCGCATGCAGCTGGGCATCGAACGGCTGCTGGAGGAGGCCGGCTGCGGGGCCTACTCCACCCACTTCGACGCGATCGGCGAGGACGGCCGCTTCGCCCGGCTGCCCATGGCCGCCGCCTCCACCCTGATGGCCAAGGGGTACGGCTTCGCGGGCGAGGGCGACGTGCTCGCCGCCTCGGTGGTCTACGCGGGCCACCGCCTGGCGGGGGACGGCCACTTCACCGAGATGTACGCGATGGACTTCCCGAGCGACTCCGTCCTCATGAGCCACATGGGCGAGGGCAACTGGCGGCTGGCCCGGGAGGACGAGCCCGTGCGCCTGATCAAGCGCCCCCTGGGCATCGGCGGGCTGGCCGACCCGCCGACCCTGCTGTTCCGGTACCGGCCCGGCCCGGCCACGCTGGCCTCCCTGGTCGCCCTGGGCGGCGACCGCTTCCGGCTGGTCGTGGCCGAGGGCGAGGTCCTCGACTCCCCCGCGCTCCCCTCCCTGGAGATGCCCTACGGGCGGTTCCGGCCCGACAGCGGGGTGGGTGGGTGCATGGACGCCTGGCTCCGGGCGGGCGGCACCCACCACATGGCCATGAACACCGGCCGCCGGGCCGAGGACTGGCGCGTCCTGTGCGCGCTGGCCGGCATCGAGTACGTACCGGTCTGACCCGGCGCGCGGCCGGCGCCGGCCGCGCACCCGGCGCGGCCCCGGCCCCCGGCCCCTCCCCCGTCCCTCCGACCCGCGTCCGGTCCCCTCCCGGCCCGGACCTCCACGCACACCGACACGAAAGCGGACCCCCCATGTCGCACAGCCCACGTACGGCGGGCACCGCGCTGCTCGCAGCGTCCGCCCTCCTGCTCACCGCCTGCAACGGCGTCGGCGACGCCGCCCGGCCCGAGGGCGAGAACGGCCTCATCGGCATCTCCATGCCCACCCAGTCCTCCGAACGGTGGGTCAACGACGGGCGGAACATGGTCGCCGAGTTCGAGGCCCGCGGTTTCGGCACCGACCTCCAGTACGCCGAGGACGTCGTCCCCGACCAGATCTCCCAGATCGAGAACATGATCACCCGCGGCGCCGACGTCCTCGTCATCGCCGCGATCGACGGCGAGGCCCTGGGCGACGTGCTCGACACCGCCGCCGACAGCGGCATCCCCGTGATCGCCTACGACCGGCTCATCATGGGCAGCGAGAACGTCGACTACTACGCCACCTTCGACAACTTCGAGGTCGGCGTGCTCCAGGCGCAGTACATCGTGGACGCCCTCGGACTGGAGGAGGGCGAGGAGGGGCCGTTCAACCTGGAGGTGTTCGGCGGGTCCCCCGACGACAACAACGCCTACTTCTTCAACGACGGGTCCATGTCGGTGCTGCGGCCCTACCTGGACGACGGGACGCTGGAGGTCCCCAGCGGGCAGACGGAGATGGAGCAGATCGCCACCCAGCGCTGGGACGGCGCCATCGCCCAGGCCCGGATGGACAACCTCCTCAGCGCCCACTACTCCGACGAGGAGCTGCACGCCGTGCTCTCCCCGTTCGACGGCATCAGCCTGGGCGTGATCGAGTCCCTGCGCGCCGTCGGCTACGGCGGCGGCGACCTCCCCCTGCCCGTCGTCACCGGCCAGGACGCCGAGCTGTCGTCGGTGCGGTCCATCATCGCCGGCGAGCAGACCCAGACGGTGTTCAAGGACACCCGGGCCCTGGCGGCCCAGACCGTCGACATGGTGGAGGCGCTGCTCGCGGAGGAGGAGGTGCCGGTCAACGACACCGAGACCTACGACAACGGCGTCAAGACGGTCCCGGCCTTCCTCCTGGAGCCCGTGTCGGTCGACATCGACAACTACCGGGAGGTGCTCGTCGAGAGCGGCTACTACGAGGAGTCGGACCTGTGACCGGCGCCCCCGCCGCGGGCGCCCCGCCGGGCCCGCTGCTGAGCATGCGGGGCATCCGCAAGGAGTTCCCCGGGATGGTGGCCCTGGACGGGGTCTCCCTGGAGGTGCGCGCGGGCCGCGTCCACGCCCTCATGGGCGAGAACGGGGCGGGCAAGTCCACCCTGGTGAAGGTGCTCAGCGGGGTCCACCCCGCCGGGACCTACACCGGGGAGGTCCTCCTGGACGGGAGGCCCTGCGCGTTCACCGGGGTGGCCGACAGCGAGCGGTCGGGCATCGCCATCATCCACCAGGAGCTGGCACTGGTCCCGCAGCTGTCCATCGCCGAGAACGTGCTGCTCGGGCACGAGATCACCCGGTTCGGCGTCCTGGACCGGGACGCCACCCACGCCCGCGCCCGCGAGCTCCTGCTCCGGGTGGGTCTGGACGAGAACCCGGACGTCCCGGTGTCGGCGCTCGGCATCGGCGCCCAGCAGCTCGTCGAGATCGCCAAGGCGCTGGCCAAGCGGGTGCGGCTGCTCATCCTGGACGAGCCCACCTCGGCGCTGAACGAGACCGAGAGCCGGCGGCTCCTGGACCTGCTCCTCGAACTGCGCGCCCAGGGCGTCACCTGCATCCTCATCTCGCACAAGCTCGGCGAGGTGGTGGACGTGAGCGACGAGATCACGATCCTGCGGGACGGGCGCACCATCGAGACGCTCGCCGTGGAGCGCGACGCCGCCGGGACGCCGTCGGTGGACGAGGACCGGATCATCCGCGGCATGGTCGGGCGCTCCCTGGACCGCCGCTACCCCGAACCGCTCGGGGAGGCCGGCCCGGTGCGGTTCCGGGTGCGCGACTGGACGGTCGACCACCCGACCCGGCCGGGGCGGCGCGTGGTCGACGGCGTCGACATGGACCTGCGCGCGGGCGAGATCGTCGGGCTGGCCGGGCTCATGGGGGCCGGGCGCACCGAGTTCGCGATGAGCCTGTTCGGCCGCTCCTACGGCAGGTTCGTGCGGGGCACGCTGTCCAAGGACGGCGAGGTCCTGCCGGTGCACGACGTCGCCGCGGCCGTCCGCGGCGGCCTGGCCTACGTGCCCGAGGATCGCAAGACGCTCGGGCTGCTGCTCGACGAGGACATCCGGCGCAACACCACCCTGGCCGCGCTGCACCGCGTCTCGCGCCACGGGGTCATCGACCAGGCGCGGGAGACCGTCGAGGCCCGGCGGATGGGCGAGGAGCTGCGCGTGCGCGGGAACGTCGCCGCCGGGACGGTGCGCACGCTCAGCGGCGGCAACCAGCAGAAGGTCGTCCTGGCCAAGTGGATGTTCACCCGGCCGGAGCTGCTGATCCTGGACGAGCCCACGCGCGGCATCGACGTCGGCGCCAAGTACGAGATCCACCTGATCATCCGCAGGCTGGCGGCGGAGGGCGCCGCCGTCCTGCTCATCTCCTCGGAGCTGCCCGAGGTCCTGGGCATGTGCGACCGCGTCCACACCATGTGCGAGGGCCGCATCACCGGCGAGGTGCCCGCGGCCGAGGCCGACCAGGAGACCCTCATGAGACTGATGACGAGAACCGGGGACCGGCCATGAAACAGAAGACCGCGGGACGGACCGGCTCCGGGCGGGCCGGGCTCGGCGCCCTGCTGCGCGGCGACACCCGCCGCTACGGGATGGCGGTGGCGCTGGTCGCCATCGTCGTCCTGTTCCAGATCCTGACGGGCGGGCTGCTGCTGACCCCGCTCAACATCACCAACCTGATCCTCCAGAACTCCTACATCCTGATCCTGGCCATCGGCATGATGCTGGTGATCGTCACCGGGCACATCGACCTGTCGGTCGGGTCGGTGGTGGCGTTCACCGGCGCCGTGTCGGCGATCATGCTCACCTCCTGGGGGCTGCCGACCTTCGCGGTGGTGCCCCTGGCGCTGCTGCTCGGCGCGGCCATCGGCGCCTGGCAGGGCTTCTGGATCGCGTACGTGCGCGTCCCCGCGTTCATCGTCACCCTCGCCGGGATGCTCGTGTTCCGCGGCGCCACGCTGGCCGTCCTGGGCGGCGAGTCCATCGCGCACCTGCCCTCCTCCCTGCGGCGGATCGCGGGCGGGTTCCTCCCCGGCCAGACCGACGGCCCGCACCTGCCGACCCTGCTGCTGGGCGCGGCGGGCGCGGCGGTCGTGGTGTGGATCCAGTGGCGGGCCCGGGCGCGGACCCGGGCGCACGGGCTGCCGGTGCAGCCCGCGGCGGTGACCGCGGCGGGCTCGGCGGTGCTCGTCGCGGCGATCCTGGCGTTCACCTGGGCGCTGGCGGCCCACAACGGCCTGCCCCTGGTGGGGCTGCTGCTCGTGGCGCTGATCGCGGGGTACTCGTTCGTGACGCGCTCGACGACGCCGGGCCGGCGGATCTACGCGGTGGGCGGCAACGAGCGGGCGGCGGCCCTGTCGGGCATCCGCACGCAGCGGACCACCTTCTGGGTGTTCGTCAACATGGGGGCGCTGTCCGCGCTGGCCGGGCTGGTGTTCACCGCGCGGCTCAACGCGGCCACCCCGGGCGCGGGCACCATGTTCGAGCTGGACGCCATCGCGGCGGCGTTCATCGGCGGCGCGTCGGCGTCCGGCGGGGTGGGCACCGTGGTGGGGGCCGTCATCGGCGCCCTGGTCATGGGCGTCCTCAACAACGGGATGTCCCTGATCGGGCTCGGCGTGGACTGGCAGCAGCTCATCAAGGGGCTGGTGCTGCTGCTGGCGGTGGCCTTCGACATCTACAACAAGCGTCGGATCGGCGCGGGCGGGGCGGTGTTCGGGCTGCGCGTCCGCCGCGACGGGCCCGGGGCGGGCGGCGCCGCGCCCGCCCCGGGCGCCCGGGAGCCGGCCTCGGCCTGACCCGGCGCGGCCGCCCCGCCTACCGGGGCGGGGCGGCCACGCTGGCGCGTTCCACCAGGGTCGGCGTGATCGTCCGGCGGGTGGAGGCGGCGGGCTCCCCGGACATGCACGACAGGAGCACGTCCAGCGTCTCGGTGGCCACCGTGGCGAAGTCGGGGCGCACGGTCGTCAGGGGCGGGATGAAGTAGGCGGCCTCGGGGACGTCGTCGAACCCGACGACGCTCACCTCGCCGGGGACGGCGCGGCCGCGCTCCGACATCGCCCGCAGGATGCCCAGCGCCAGGTGGTCGTTGGCGGCGAAGACCGCCGTGACCTCGGGCATGCGGGCGAGGATCAGCCCGGCCCGGTAGCCCGAGGCGGCGCTCCAGTCCGCGGGGCTCACCGGCGGGACCTCGGCGCCGGCCTCCTCCAGGGTCCGCCGCCAGCCCCGCTCCCGGTCGGCGGCGTCGAACCACTCCGAGGGGCCGGCCACGTGCCAGACGGTCCGGTGCCCGGCGTCCAGCAGGTGGCGGGTGGCCAGCCGCGCGCCGGCCTGCTGGTCCACGGTCACCAGGGTGTCGCCGCGCGCGGGGTCGCCGTCCACCGCGACCAGCGGGATGTCCGGCGGCACCGCGGCCAGGGCCTCGTCCGCGGCGGCGGTGGGCGCTATCACCACGATCCCGGCGGCGCGCTGCTCCAGGTGGTGGTCGACGGCCTCCGCGATGGAGCCCCGGTCCAGCACCCGGACCCGGCGGACGCTGACGACGAAGCCCCGGGCCGCGGCGGCGAGCTCGAAGGCGGCCAGCAGCGAGGAGGGGCCGAACAGGGTCGAGTTCTGGGCGACGACGCCGATGAGCTGCGACCGCCCGGTCGCCAGCGCCCGGGCGGCCCGGTTGGGCCGGTAGCCGAGCTGCTCGATGGCCGCGCGCACCCGCAGCCGGGTCTGCTCGCGGACGTTGGGGTGGCCGTTGAGCACGCGGGAGACCGTCTGGTGCGACACCCCGGCCAGGCGCGCGACGTCGGTCATCGCGGGCTCCCGCGCCGCGCCGGGGGTCGATGGGGTCTGGGCCACCCGCAGCTCCTTCACAGCCGATGCGGTCGCGTGCTCGGTGAACGCCCGCCGGGCACGAGCCGGACGGTGGGCGCTAACATATCCCATTGCCCCCACACGGCAACAGCCTCCCACCCAAGGTAAACGCTTCCAGTTTCCTGTTGTTAGCGCTCCCATCCCGCCGATTCCCCTGCCCCCACGCCCTTGGCTGCCGCTCCCCGCTCCCGCCCCTCCGAGCCCCCACCCCCGCACCCGCGAGGAGCACGCCGCGATGACGGGTCATCTCGTCATCATGGAGGGACCACCCCCGCATGCGAGGGGAGCACGGCCGGTCGCTGCGGCTGGACATGACGGTGGCGGGACCATCCCCGCGTGCGCGGGGAACACCAACGACGAGATGGCGCACCGCCACGAGGACCGGGAGCATCCCTGCGTGCGCGGGAAGCACTTCGCCGCCTCCTCCAGGTCGGCGTTGGACGCGGGAGCATCCCTGCGTGCGCGGGGAGCACTTCGTCCAGGCGCAGGACCGCCACGCCCATGGCGGGAGCATCCCTGCGTGCGCGGGGAACGGGCAACACTGCGCGCAGGCGCGCCGCAGAGCTCGCACGTGGGGACCATCCCCGCGGGTGCGGGAAGCACTTTCTCTGGTCAGCGTTCGAAACGGACCCCGACGAGAAGAGCGACCCACTCGGCCCGGCCAAAAAAGGGAGCCCCGGCCTCTCGGTGCCAGGCGTCTCGAACGGCGGAGCCTTCGAGCGCAGTGGCCGCCTCGATACAGTCACCGGACGTTCCGCTGCGGGGCGGCTCCCGAAAGCCCGGAGAAGGCAGAAGCCGAACCGAGGCACGTGTGCTCATGCAGTGCCGGCACGGGGACCACATCCCCGAAGCCGACGGAAGCACTCTCTGCCATTGCACCAAAGCCGCCGCACCCCGGGAAACACCTTTGCCCAGGTTTCGTGGAGCATCAAGCTGCAATGGACCGGTTCAACGGCTGCAAGCACAGCCGTCACCGGTCATAGACATCCCCTCGAGGGCCGACCTTGATGACCACAACAGTGACCCTCCCATCATCGATTGTGTAGATCACGCGATGATCGCCGATGCGGACACGGTAGCCATCTCGGGCTTTGAGTTTTTTGCAACCGACCGGTCGAGGCTCCTCAGCGAGTTCGGCGATCGCTCGAACAACACGTTTGCGCACCAAGGAATCAAGCCTGCGCAGCTCCTTCTGCGCAGACGTGGTGACCTCGACCGTGTAACGGCTCACTCGTAGTCCTCAACCCGGAAAGGGACAGTCTTCTCATTGGCACGAGCTTCGATGACCGCGCTATCGGCGATGTCCTCAAGCTCTTCTAGATAGGCGGCGGACACCAGGACCAAGCCACGGTCGGCCAACGCCTCAGCCAACTCAGTTACCATGCCGTGCGGTTCGACCGATTCAGCTGTCATGAATTCTTCTCCGAACTATACCCACTACACCCACCTGCGGTGTTCGTGCGCGCCCACCATCGGGCACCAAAAGCCTTGAACGCCAGGCTTGCAAGCAATCGCCCCTTATGAACCATTGCCATCAACGTCCGGAAGTGAGAAATGCACCGGAAAAATATCCAGCCAAATACACACCTAGGGACCATCCCCGCGTGCGCGGGGAGCGCTCAAACGCATGAAACGCACAACTCATCGTACGCGGAACCGCCCCCACGTGCGTGGGGAGCACGCGCTTCTTGAAGTCCTGGGAGATCCACACCCGGGACCATCCCCGCGTGCGCGGGGAGCACCGCCCGGTCACCGACGGCAGCCCGTCGGCGGGGGGAGCATCCCCGCGTGCGCGGGGAGCACAGCATCGGGGGAGACGTTCGTATCACCGCCGTGGGAGCATCCCCGCGTGCCCGGGGAGCACTCACCTCCGCGCCTGCCGCGTCGCCTGTGGCCGGGAGCATCCCCGCGTGCGCGGGGAGCACCGGCCCACCAAGGAGCCCCTCGCCTACCTGGCGGGAGCATCCCCGCGTGCGCGGGGAGCACGTGTCCGCGGGGGCTGCGCTCGGACTGGGGGCGGGAGCATCCCCGCGTGCGCGGGGAGCACCGGGCTCGAGGTGGCCGGCGCCTCCGCGGCCGGGGAGCATCCCCGCGTGCGCGGGGAGCACGTCGCGGTGGAGCTGATGCCCCACGGGGTGGTGGGAGCATCCCCGCGTGCGCGGGGAGCACCTGCTCCGGGAGGGACTGTGGCCGCTGCACCCGGGAGCATCCCCGCGTGCGCGGGGAGCACGGTCGCGGGCCGGTGCGGCGGCCATGTGGCTCGGGAGCATCCCCGCGTGCGCGGGGAGCACACGGGCACCCCAGGGGGTGAAGTCATGTCTTCGGGAGCATCCCCGCGTGCGCGGGGAGCACTTCGTCGCCCGCCGCGGCGGCGCGGTGGCCGGGGGAGCATCCCCGCGTGCGCGGGGAGCACGACAAGACCGCGCACGCGGGGATCCGCTTGGAGGGAGCATCCCCGCGTGCGCGGGGAGCACTCTTCCTGCTGCTCCTTGCGGTCCTTGCCCTTGGGAGCATCCCCGCGTGCGCGGGGAGCACCTTGTCCGATGTGGCGTTTTGTCCGATTCTCGGGGAGCATCCCCGCGTGCGCGGGGAGCACGGCAAGAGCACGGGGCGCACCTCCGACGGCGCGGGAGCATCCCCGCGTGCGCGGGGAGCACCCCTTTCCCTGGCGGCTCAGCACCAGGCCCTCGGGAGCATCCCCGCGTGCGCGGGGAGCACGAGGACGTCGTTTTGGCTGTGCCCGGCTTGGTGGGAGCATCCCCGCGTGCGCGGGGAGCACGCCTCCGCCCGGTCCTTGGCCATGTCGACCCGGGGAGCATCCCCGCGTGCGCGGGGAGCACATCGACTTGTCCGCCTTGCGCTTGAGATAGCGGGGAGCATCCCCGCGTGCGCGGGGAGCACAGGCGCTCGTCCTGCTCGCTCTGCCCCTCGCCGGGAGCATCCCCGCGTGCGCGGGGAGCACGGCGCCCCAGGCCGGGGCGCCCCAAGGGGTGGGGGAGCATCCCCGCGTGCGCGGGGAGCACAGTAAATGACCTGCGAAGATCCCTTTGGGAAACAGGCGATTTTCAAACTTCTTGGATTTCGGACACTAAACCCAAAAGAACACAAAAGTCGAATATCGCTCAGTGGCCGAAACGACGTCGCTTGGAGGCCTTGCTCCAGCCCTTCTTCGGTGGGTTGGTGGAAGCAGACGGCGAAGACTCCTTCGGGCGGTTCATGAGGATCAGACCCTCATGGTCGACCGGCTGCCAGTGGTGCTCGAAGGTCTTGAAGCCGAACCCCTGCTCCGAATCGTTCGTGTACACGAGCAACGCCCTCCCCTGCCCCGCGTACTGCTGCACCTCCTCCCACAGCAGATCACGGATCCTCCGCGAGGGCCTGCCCACGAACACCCCTGACGAGATCTCCATCAGCCATCGGGTCAGCAGTCCCCGCAACCCCTTCGGACAGTTGGTCAGCACCAGGACCGTCACCACACGACCTCGAACTCGTAGTTGTGCCCCGCCTCCAACAACCGCCCGCGGTCGCCCACGAGGGCCACCTCGTCCCGCTCATCGGCCGCCTCGTCCGCCGCGTCCCCCAGGAGCAGACGCTTCACGTCGTCCACGCAGCGCTCCAGCAGCCCCTCGCGGTTGATCCGGTCCCGCAGCAACCGCCGGGTCACCCCGTCGACGTCCTCGTCGCCCTGCGCAGCCGCGTCGAAGGCCACCGGGATCCCGATCTCCACCTTGTACAGGTCGGCGATGTCCATGACGAACCCGCGCTCATGCCCCGAGTGCACGAACCCCAGCCCCGGACTGCATCCCAGCGCCGCCGTCACCGAGTGCGCCATCCCGTAGAAGCACTGTGCCGCCGAGGTGATCGCCTTGTTCGGCGTGTCCGACCGGTCGTGGTCCCCCGGCACGTAATGCCGCCCGCGCCAGGTCACCCCCGTCCGCTCGGCCTCCTTCCGATAGGCGGCCTGGACGCGCTTGCCCTCGTACCCGAGAAGCTGCTGACGCGTCCGCCCCTCGACATCCAGGTCCGGGAACCGCATCCGGTACATCCCCCGCGCCACGCTCAACCGCTTCTGCGGGTTCGCCCACGCCGTCGCCTGCGCCTCCACCAGCTTGGACGACCGCGTGAGCGCCCTCCCCGCCGCGTAGAACCGCACCCCGTACTCGCCGACCCACACCACGGTCGCGCCGCACTCCCCCAGCAGCTTCATCGCACCGTCGGTCACACTGGTCCCCGGCCCCAGCAGCAACACCCCGATGGTCGCCGACGGCAGGTGCCGGACCCCCTCGCCGTCCGCCGCGGTGATCGCGTTGTCCTCCCGGTGCACGATGCACTTCTCCAGGTACACGAACGAGATCCGCTCACCGACCCTGGTCAGCTCCCACGGTGTCGACGCCCCGCGGCTCCCCGCCGTGGCGGTCACCGCCCTGTCCCCACCGGCGCCAGCGTCATCAGCCCGCAGCCGTACGCCTTGGCCCTGCCGAGCCCCGCGCACAGCACCCGGCGCAGCGCCTCCGGGTCGGTGACGGTGAGCCGTCCGTCGAAGGTCGCCGTGACGATCGGCACCCTCATCCGCTTCCCCCGGCGGTCGGGCCGCGGGTCCGGCTTGTCGAACCCCGCCGCGTTCCGGTCGTGCACGGTCAGTTCGTACTCGTCCTCCCCCGGCAGCAACTGCTGGTCAGAGGGCTTGCGCACGATCACGAACCCGGAGGCGTCCTGCCGCTGGATCAGCCACCCCGCCTGGTGGCGCGGGGTGACGTGCGCGGTGACCTTGGTGGGCTCCCCGTCCTTGCGCCGGATGCTGTGCACCGGGTTGGCGGTGAGCCGGAACGCCCACGTCTGCCCCTTGGACAGCCGGTCGAGGAACCCGGTGTAGTCGTGGCTCTTCCACACCCGTTCCGGGTCGTCGACGCCCCGCCACCCGGCCTGGTCCATGAGGTCGTCCATCAGCGGCCGGGTCGGACTCACCACGTACAGCAGCACCTCCGCCCGCGAGTTGCGGTCCAGTCGCCACAGCACGCGCGGCCCGCCCGGCTCGGAGGGCAGTATCTCGGGGAAGCAGCCCATCACGGCGGCGTGCAGCACCTGCGGGGACGACAGCAGCCGACGGCTTCCCGTCTTGTTGGTGTTGAAGCGGAAGCGGGTGAGGTACATCAGTCTCCTCCCAGCGCGAGCAGGGGGTCGTGGTCGGGTATCCGCTCGCGGCGCGCGTCCGGGTTGCGCACCCGTACCGACGCGGTGGCGACCGCACGCATGGCGTAACGCCGGTGCAGGGGGTCGAAGCTGAGCGGAAGGTCGCGGAACAGGTCTCCAGCGGTCCCTCGTCCGGCGTCGATGATGGTGGTGAGGTCCACCGCGGCCTCCCGGCGCCTGCTGCGCCGGTACCACGGGGCGGCCTGCCAGGACTGGCCCTCCAGCACGTCCTCCACACGGCCGGGGACCGGCTCTCCCAGGTCGAGGGGCCGGGCCGGCGGGCAGGAGCGCCGCCCGAGGTAGGGAAGGAAGACCGGGGCCCGCACGGCGTCGTACAGCGTCCCGACGAGTTCGTCGTCGCCCTCGACCGCCGCGACGAACACCGCGTCCGCCAGGTAGAAGCGTTCCGATACCGGCATGGACACGTCGGTGACCAGGTGCCGGGCGGTCTGGTAGTCGCGCACCCGGACCCCGGGCTGGTCGATGCGGACCCCGAAGCGCAGCGCCGCCAGGTCGGACAGGTCCTCGGTGCGCTCCCGGCCCAGGGCGGCGGCGAGCAGCCCGACCACCCCGCTCTTGGTCGGGGCGTTCTCCGTGGTGCGCCGGGCGAACCTGGACGCCGACCCCCAGGACTGGAGCGGTCCGGCCAGGACGAGGGGCAGGACGCTCATGCGCCGGACACCTGCCGCCGGGCCACCGCCTCGCCGACCTGGTCGACCAGTTCGGCCAGGGAGACGGAGGCGCCGACGCCGGACAGCTTGGCCGTGCGCTCCCCCACCCGGACCACCCAGGTGTCCACGTCGTCGGTCGCGTTGTAGGCGCGCTCGACCCCGACGATGTAGTCGGCGAGCCGCGCGCAGGCCTCGGCGAGGTGTCCCCTGCCCGCCTCGACGGGCTCTTCAAAGGCCCCGACGAAGCTGATCGGCCGCGCGCTGCGCAGTTTGACGATCACCGCGTCCGGCAGGGTGTGGTTGCCGAAGGTGTTGATCTTGCCGGTGGGCAGCGACTCCACGAACCCGCGCACGAACGCCTGCACCGCTCGGCGCAGCGGCTCGGTGGCGGGCTCGTCCTCGCGCAGCCCCTCCCCCAGGTTCTTGCGCAGCTGGTCGACGTCGACGGCGGCGTAGCGGTAGAGGGTCGCGGAGTTGAACTCGACGGTGCCGATCATGCCCGCGCCCGGCTCGGAGTCCTCATTGCGGTCGTCGACGGCGGTGTAGTAGTCGGACTCGTTCTCGACCGCGTGCACGCTGATGGCGTGGGCGACCTGGGCGGCGGCGTCCACGTTGATGTCGGCACCGTCGGCGACCATGCGGCCGAACAGGGCGATGTCGACGGAGTGGTGGGTGTCGGCGATGGCCTTGGCACGCGCCTTGGCGTCCTTGTCCTTGAGGAACCCCTTGATGTCCTCGCGGCCCTCGACGGCGAGGGCGGCCAGGCCGTCGCGCTGGCGGGCGCTGAGGAACATGAGGTAGGAGGACTCGGGAGCGGGCTCCTTCTCGCCCTTCTTCTTGGCGGCGTCGGCCTTGCGCTTGGGCACCTCGATCTTGGACCCGGTGGCGACCTGAACGGTCTCGGCGGCGAGGGCGACGGCCTCGTCCCGGGAAAGGTCCGGTGCGAGTTCGGTGATGCGGTCGGCGACCAGTTCGGCGACGCGCTTGGTGCGGGTGCCCAGGTCCTGGGGGGCGAGGAGGGCACCGAACGCCTGGCGGGTGGCGCGCTTCCAGGCCTGGCTGGAGACCCGGGCCCGGCGGACGCCGCCGTAGACGGCGGTCTTGGGGGTGCCGGTGTCGTCGCGGTTGAGATTGCTGGGCGGCACGGTCTGCAACACGTGCACGTCGAGAATGGTGCGGCTCATGGTCGTCGGTTCCTCGTGGTCTCGTCGGTGTGGTGCTGTGTGCTCCGCGCTGTCGCAGCGGGGGCGGAATCCGGTGGATGCGCGCGCGACAGGAGGAGGGTCCCGGGATCGGCCGGAGGGCGTGTGGGCCAGGCCAGGCCCGGCCCCGTCAGCCGTCCGTCGGGGGCGTCGTCGTTCCGGTACCGCCCTCCTCCGCGGTCGCGGGGCGGTAGGACTGGAACCCGCGACCCCAAGCGGTGCGGACGAGGGAGGGGCCGCCCCTGACGGCCCGGATCGTGTAGAGCTGGTCGGCCAGCAGGCCGTAGTCGAGGGGGACGTCGGCGGCTCGCAGCAGCTTGACGATGCCCCGGAGGCGGTCCAGGCGGACGCCGTGGTCCACCGCGCTTCCGGCCTGGACGAAGCGCCTGCGCAGGGGTTCGTCGATGGTTCCGCCCGGCATGAGGCGCCGCACCGCACCGCCCAGGTCGCGACCCCGCCGGTGCATGCCCTGGTCCCGTTTGGACTGCTGGTGCAGGGCGTACAGGGTCAGGGCCTCGTGGGCGGCGGCCTCGGCGTGCTCCACATGCGGGTGGCCGGCCGGGAACTTCTCGTAGAAGTCGTGGTCGAGGGTGAGCCCGATCAGTTCCGGGACGTCCGCGAGGGGTTTGCCCGCGCCCCGGCGCAGTTTGGCCAGGAGCGCCACCGCTTCGGGCCGGTCCTTCATGTAGCCGCCCTGGATGGGGCGGATGCGCTCGTCGACGAAGGTCCCCAGGTCGTGGAGCGCCGGCATGTACTCGGTGGGGGTCGTGGTGGTCACCGCTGTGTCTCCGTTGTCCGGTTCAGTCGTCGTCGCCGGTACCGTCCGGCGTTTTCGAGTCCGCCGCGTCCTCGGGGGCGGCCATGGTCAGGGCCTTGCGCAGGCCGGAGCGGAAGCGCAGGTCGGCCCGGGAGGCGTTGAGCCACAGGTCCCCCTTCGCGGTGTGGACGACCCGTCCCTGCCAGGCTGCTTCTCCCGAGGCCCGGACAAGGTCGCCGCCCAGGTCGGAGACGATCCGGTGGACCTCGGCCTGCCACCGTCGGCGTTCTTCGGCCGGGTAGCCCGGGTCGTCCGATGACCTCAGTGCGCAGAGCCACGCACGGAAGCGGCCGTCGAGCGCGGCGAACCCCTGGTCGCGGGCTGTGCTCCGGGGCGGGTCGGGTTCCCTGCCCTCGGCTCGGGCGAGGTCGGTGGCCAGGTCGCCCAGAACGGTGACGGCGTTCTCGGCGTCCGCGACCGCGTCGACGGCCATCCGCCCGAGGTCCGCGTCGCGTTCGCCCAGCAGGACGATCGGCAGAGCGACGGCGTCGTCGACGATCTCGTCGATGACGGACTGCTGGGTGCCGTAGACGGCCCCGGCCAGGCGGACCCTGATGAGGGTCGACGGTTCGAAGGGCCCGTGCACCGCGAGCCGGTGGAACCAGTCCAGGATGCGGGGACGGACGATGGCCGCGGCCTCATGGCGTTGTTCGGCGCCGCGGACCTCCCCGGTGACCAGTGCGCCCAGGCCGCGCCAGGCCGCCCGGGAGGGATCGTGGTCCCGGGGAAGGTAGACGGTGGCCTGCTTGAGCTTCTTCTCCTGGGCGGGGCTGCGCCGCCAGGCCGTCATGGGTTCGCGGTCGTGCTTGTTGTGGGGGGTCAGCGGGTTGCCGTAGGCGAGCAGGACCCCGTTGACGGATTCCCCGTCGTGGTGCAGGCGCAGGCGGCGGGTCTGCCAGGTATAGAGGTCCCGCAGGCCGTGCGGTCGGCTGACGGCCGCGGTCCCGGCGAGGGGTGCGGACGTGTCGGGTGGCAGGCGCCAGGCGGGGAGGTCCGGTTCGGTGTCGAAGTCGGGGTCCCAGCGCAGGCCGTCGGTATCGAAGGCGACGAGGTTGAGCAGCAGTGTTTCCCGGAGGGTGTCGCCCTCGACGTGGACTCCGCCGAGGTTCCCCGCCCACCCCACCCCTTGCGGGTAGACCTTGCCGCTCTTGAGCCGGGGGTCGCCAACGGCCCCCGACTTGATGCCGGAGGTGTCGTAGGCGTGGGCGTGGACCAGCCAGCGGGCGGCCTCGGCGAAGGTCAGGGTGGCGGCACCGAGGGCGCGCATGGTGAAGAACCGGGCGTTGTTGGGGACGTCCGCGACGATCGGGTCGGGCGAGGAGTACTCGTCCTTGCCCGTGCGCAGGTCCGCGACCTGGAAGAACGGGGCGGCGGGGTGGAACAGGTCGAAGCGCTCGCGGTGGTCGTGCAGGTAGGCGGCGACGGTGTCGGCCGGGATGCCCTCCCGCCAGAGGTCCTCCCACTCGTCCAGGTCCGAGGGTCCGTCGAGGGCGTCGTGCAGGACCGCCAGCAGCAGGCGCAGCAGCGCGAACTCCTGGGTGGGCACGTCGCCGACCAGCCGCCGCAGGTCGGCGGCCTGGGCGAACACCTCGGTGAGGGAGAGTTCGTCCTCGGTGCCGTCGGTTCGCAGGACCGGTAGCCAGGGGCTGGTGGTGAGATCGAAGGTTACGGGTGCGGTGGCTGTGTCATTCGGCACGGGTGGCCTTCAATCCGTCGGTCCGGGTGTAGTGCAGGTGGTGTCCGGCCAGGTCGGCCCGGTCGTCCTCGTCGAGGAAGAGGACGAGTTCCCCGGCGATCCAGTGGGCGTCCTTGGACTGCCAGGCGGGGACCATGTCGGTTTCGAGTTCGTCGATGGCGCGGTCGATGGTCGCGCCGAAGGTGAACTGGTAGGGCAGGCGCAGCGCGGAGGCGAGCAGGGTGCGGGCGGCTTCGGCGGGAGGGGCGGTGTGGGTCGGCAGTTCCACGCCGCCGCGGCCGTCGGGAAGCCACGGGAAGGTGGTGACGGTGCCGTCGGCGGCCCGGCGGGCGACCAGGACCTCCAGGCTCTCCGCCGTGTCGCGGACCTGGGCGCGGCCCCTGTGGGAGTCGTCGGCGTCACCGACCCCCGCGTCGATCCAGCCGATGAGGGGTTTGCCCGGGGTGGCGGGCTTCCTGAGGAGGAACGTCCGGGCCTTCTCGCGCTGGGTCAGCCGGGCGACCTCGTGGGCGGTACGGGCCTCCTCGGCCCTGTCCTTCCAGGCGGGCGGGAGGAGTGCGTCGTCGTCGGCGTAGGCGTCCTGGACCAGGGGGCTGATGTCGGCGGGGAGGCGGACCGTGCGTTCGGCGTCGGCGTGCGCGTCCAGCCGGGAGCGCAGGACCGCGAGGGAGCGCAGGAGGACGTGTTCGCCGTAGATCGTGCGCGAGCCGCGGACGGGCTCGGGGGGTGTGGCGGTCCAGTCGACACCGGTGACCAGGCAGCGGGCGCGGCGCAGGGGTGCGGGGCGGTCGGACTGCCGCTCGCCGCGGGGGTGGCGGTGCAGGCGGCCCATGCGCTGGAGGACGAGGTCGACGGGGGCCAGGTCGGTGACCAGGAGGTCGAAGTCGACGTCCAGGGACTGCTCGACGACCTGGGTGGCGACCACGATGTGCCGGGCGGGGCGCTCCGGATCGCGGTCGGGCGGGCCGTAGGCGGCGACGAGGGCGGCGTCGTTCGCGGCGCGGTCCAGGTCGAGGAAGCGGGAGTGGGCCACGGTGACGGTGTTCTCGCCGAAGGCGTCGCGGAGGCGGGATGCGGCCTCGTGGACGCGGGCGACGGTGTTGCGGATGACCAGGGCGCAGCCGCCGTCGGAGAGTTCGGTCTCGAGCCGGCTTGTGAGGGTGTCGAGGTCGTCGTCGAGGGGTTCGATGAGGACGTCGGCGCCGCGGCCGGAGGCGCGGGGCTCGGTGACGTCCGCGCGGACGCCGGGAACCGCGGTGGTGATGAGGGGGTAGGCGCGGGCCTGCTCGACGTGGTCGTGGCCGTCGCGTTCACCGGTATAGGCGGCGACGAGTTCGCGCCGGCGGCGGGCGGGGAGGGTCGCGCTCAGGATGACGACGGGGACGCCGTACTCGCCGAGCCAGGTCAGGGCGCGGTCGAGGTAGGTGTTCATATGGGTGTCGTAGGCGTGGGCCTCGTCGACGACCACGACCTTCCCGGACAGGGCGAGGTGGCGCAGGGCCAGGTGGCGGCTCTTGAGGCCGAGGAAGAGGAGCTGGTCGACGGTGCCGACGGCGAAGGAGGCGAGCATGCCCTTCTTGCGTCCGCGGAGCCAGCGGTGGGCGATGAGGGCGGTCACGGCCCGGTCGTCACCGCCGTCCCGGTCGAGGTCGAGGGTGATACCGCCGCCCATGAGGGCGAGGTAGTCCTCGTTGAGGTGGGCCTTGGAATGGGCGAGGAAGACGGAGGCGGCTTCGGCGGGCATGCCGGGGACATGGGCGAGCCAGGTGAGGAAGCGGTCGAACATGGCGTTGCTCGTGGCCATGGTGGGCAGGGCGACGAAGCAGCCGCCGGCGCCGGAGCGGGCGGCGAAGACCTCCGCGACGGTGAGTGCGGCCTCGGTCTTGCCCTCGCCCATGGGGGCCTCGATGATCATCAGGCCGGGGGCGGGCATGGCGCGGGCGGCCTCGACGGCCTGTTCCTGGACGGGTCGGGGGGTGGCGCCGGGAGGGAGCTCGAAGCGGGCCGCGAAGAGCTCGGCGGGGGTCCCCTCGGGTTCTCGGGGGCGCCATTGGGCAGGGAGGCCGAGGAGACGCCAGGCCTCGCGAGTGCGGACGGGGTCGTGGGCGCGGGTTCCGGCGTTGGGGTAGAGGGGGAAGAGGTCGGGATTGCTGGCGATCCAGTCGGCGGTGATGACCAGTGCGGAGAGCAGGACCTGCGCGGTCTGGGGGATTTCGGCGTCACGCCAGGCGGTGAGGCGGGACGCGGCACCGGTGCGGGTGGCGGCGGCGTCGAGGAGTTCGTACTGGACATCGAGCCAGGCCTGCTCGTTGCCGGGGGTGCGCAGGAGTTCGGGACGCCTGTCGGCTTCCCGGATACCGGCGTCGGTGGGCTGGACGCCGTGGTGGCCGCCGACGACGACGGTGAGCTGGTGGGTGGCGCGCTTCGACCAGCCGTGGCGGGAGGTGAGCCAGTCACGGAGGATGAGCTGCCCGGCCAGGCCGTGGGGGGCGTGGGAGTGATCGGGGAGTTGCTTGCGCGAGGGGGTGTCCAGGCCGTTGGCGCGCATACGGTCGGCGAGGCCGTCGACCTGGCCGGCGAACGCGGGCGTCGCCTTGCCGATGTCGTGGACGCAGCAGAGCCAGGTGACGAGGAGGCGGGCGTCGGCCTCACCATCGGGCATGGCGGCCGCCATGAGGCGGCGGACCTGCGGGGGAAGCCACTCATCCCAGAGGAGGCCGCCGACGGCGGCGCTGTCGGCCATGTGGCGGTACAGCGGGAGCCAGCCGTCGGTGTCGAAGTCGTGCTTGGCCCACACGGCGCGCGCGGCAGGGAAAAGGGAGGCCACCCAGGGCTCGGGGTGCCCATCAGTCGTCATGGGCACATTGATAGTCCTTGGGGCTACGGCTTTACAGGGGAAACCGTAAATCTGTACTGACCGGACCCGGTCATGGCCTACCGCCCGGTTCACCTGCGGAAGGGTGATAAGTCGTGCTAAAGGCCAGAGGCCGATCCTATTCGGCCGCAAAGCACGTCCGGGCGGTCGTGCCCAGGAACCTGTGTTTTGCGGGTCGGCGTTCGGCACGGATCCCGACGAGGAGAACGACCCACTCGGCCCGGACGGAAACGGGATCCCCGGCCTCTCCGTGTCGGGCCTCCGGGACGGCGGAGTCTGCGGGCGCGGTGGCCGCCTCGACGCAGTCTCCGAACGTTCCGCCGCGGAATGGCTTCCGAAAGACCGGAGAAGGCGGGACCATCCCCGCATGCACGGGGAGCACTCCTCGTTGCACGCCTTGTGCGCCAGCTTCACGGGACCATCCCCGCGTGCGCGGGGAGCACAGCGGCACCTCGCTCAGCCCCGCCGCTCCCTCGGGACCATCCCCGCGTGCGCGGGGAGCACTCGTCCGAATCTCCACTCGGTGTTGACGCCGTGGGGCCATCCCCGCGTGCGCGGGGAGCACAGAAAGGCGCGGTCGCCTTTAGCTACCTAGCCCGGACCATCCCCGCGGGCGCGGGGAGCACTCCCGGCTGGCGGCCACCGCCCGGGCGGCGGGGTGGCAGGTGGGACCATCCCCGCGGGCGCGGGGAGCACGACCTTTCCGCGGCGGAGGTGGACGTGATCCGGGGACCATCCCCGCGTGCGCGGGGAGCACAGCCGGTACGCCGGCGTCAGCGTGTAGGTGGTGGGACCATCCCCGCGTGCGCGGGGAGCACGAGCGCCAGCCCTCCCTGAAGGAGGAGTGGGAGGGACCATCCCCGCGTGCGCGGGGAGCACTCCGTTCTCGGGAGGCTGTCCATCCTTGTCCAGGGACCATCCCCGCGTGCGCGGGGAGCACCGCGTCGCCCGCGGCGAGATCGACGACCCGTCGGGACCATCCCCGCGTGCGCGGGGAGCACGGGCCCAGGTCGCGGCCCAGGTCGATGAGTTCGGGACCATCCCCGCGTACGCGGGGAGCACGACAGTGCGAGGTCCTGGGTGGTGAACCACCGGGGACCATCCCCGCGTGCGCGGGGAGCACACCATGTCGCCTGGACCGCTGAGGAGCGCCCGGGGACCATCCCCGCGTGCGCGGGGAGCACCCGCGGAGGAGAGCCCGGCGACGGAACCGGTCGGGACCATCCCCGCGTGCGCGGGGAGCACGACGGGGCGGTCGACGTCGTCCTCCCCGGCAGGGGACCATCCCCGCGTGCGCGGGGAGCACGGCGGCCAGGTCGACGCCGCAGACCAGTTCACGGGACCATCCCCGCGTGCGCGGGGAGCACCCGCACCGCCTGGACGTCCGGTGTCGCGCGAGGGGACCATCCCCGCGTGCGCGGGGAGCACTCGCGCTGGAGCTGGCCTGCGTAGATGATGTGGGGACCATCCCCGCGTGCGCGGGGAGCACGACGCCCTGGGCATCACCGACGGCACCGACCTGGGACCATCCCCGCGTGCGCGGGGAGCACGCCCCGGACGACTCCGAGCACCCGGTGCCGCCGGGACCATCCCCGCGTGCGTGGGGAGCACAAGTCATTTCGTTCGCGTACGCGCTATGGGGTGGGACCATCCCCGCGTGCGTGGGGAGCACATGCGGTCGCTGATAATGATGGCCGAAACCGTGGGACCATCCCCGCGTGCGTGGGGAGCACTAGATGAGCACGCCCAGGACATCGAGCATCGGGGGACCATCCCCGCGTGCGTGGGGAGCACGAGCCGGGGTCGATCGTCGTCCCCGGCCGAATGGGACCATCCCCGCGTGCGTGGGGAGCACTCCCAGTGGTTCCGGTTGCGGTCGAGACCGCCGGGACCATCCCCGCGTGCGTGGGGAGCACTCATGCCTGCGGTGCTGGAAATGTGGAAGAACGGGACCATCCCCGCGTGCGTGGGGAGCACATGTGACCAGCGATGACGGTGATCTGGTCGCCGGGACCATCCCCGCGTGCGTGGGGAGCACTCGGCGCAGGGCCGGGGGCAACAGGTCCCCACGGGACCATCCCCGCGTGCGTGGGGAGCACATCGTCTGGTCGTTGGGGGGCATGGAGGCTCCGGGACCATCCCCGCGTGCGTGGGGAGCACGGCGTGATGCTCCTCCATCGCCCCCGCCCCCGGGGACCATCCCCGCGTGCGTGGGGAGCACTCGCCGAAGTTCGCGCGGGCGTCGGTGTCGATGGGACCATCCCCGCGTGCGTGGGGAGCACAGTAAATGACCTGGGAAGATACCACCGGATATTAAGGGATTTTCAAACTTCTGGAGATTCGGACACTGGTCTCGAATCGCCACTTTGTACGCACGGCGGGAAGAACCGGGGAAAGCAGAACCCCGGGGGTGCGAGCACCCCCGGGGTCTGTCGGTGCGTGAAAGTTCCAGGAAGGGAACACCGACAGATTCATTGTGCACCACACCGGGACTCTCCGTACACGACCGATTGCGCTTCCGTCGCTTTCCGGTCGACCCGAGGGCGGCGGTACGGCCGGGGGTGGGTGGAATGTCCGCACTCGGGGCCGGGTCTCGCGGGGATTCGGCAATGAAAACGTGACCATGGGCCCCGTCTGCAATCCGGGCTAGCACGCCTCGTAAAGGTGCCCCTCGGCGCCCTCGGGCACGAGGTCGAGGTCGCGCAGGATGGTGCGCGGCGGGGTGTCCGGGTCGGCGCACACCTCGGCGAAGGTCGTCCCCCGCTCTTCGAGCGTGTCCGGGTACTCGATGTCGAGCACCCCCTCGGCGCCGTAGGCGGCGGCGTAGACGTCGCACTCGTCCCAGGCGCCGCACGACTCGGTGACGGCGAAGTCGAACCCCGCCTCGACGCCCCGGTCGGTCTCCTCCGCCGTGTTCTTCTGGGCGGCGAGCATCCCGTGCTCGTGGACGACCGCGACGAGCGCCTCGGCCAGGGCGAAGTTGTCCTCGGCGGTGAGCGCCCCGTCCGAGCGCGTGAAGGAGTCCAGGTTGTCGAACTCCACGGCGGCGAACCCCGCGTCGGCGCACCCCCCGATCGTCCCGGCGAGCAGCTCTGTGATGCGTTCGCGCCCGGCCGGGTCGGAGGTGTCCAGCAGGAGCTCGTCCGGCCAGCCCGGATCGGCCACCGGCTCGCCCGCGCCGTCGAGGAGGACCAGCCCCTCGTCGAGCCACCGGTCCGCCTCGCCGGGCTGGGTCTGGAATCCGTTGACGTAGCAGACCGAGTACAGGCCCGGCTCCGGCTCGTCCGTGGAGTCCCGGACCACGATCCCCACGCCGTCGGGCGGCCCGTACCCCCCGCCCAGCTGGTAGTCGAACCCGCCCTGGGGCAGGCCCTCCGGTTCCGTGTGGGAGGACAGGTCCGCGGCCGGCGCGCAGGCCGTCGCGAGGACGGCCAGCGCGGCGATGGCGGCGAGCGGTGTCGGCCGGGAGTTCATGGTCGGAGCCTAGCGGCGGGCCGGGCGGTGCCCCCACCCGGCCCGCCCCGGGTCACGGCGCCAGGGCCGCGAACCAGCGGTCGGCGATCCTGCGGTCGCCGCTCGCCGACGGGTGGACGCCGTCATAGGTGTCGGCGTCGGTGTCGAACCCCGTCCACTGGTCGACGACGGTGACCGGCGACTCGGCGGTCGTGTTGGCCGCCGCCCAGGCCGGGATGGCCGCGTTCAGGTCCCGCACCCCCTGCCCGCAGGTCGCGCAGCTGCGGTCGGGGTCCATCGGGATGATCTGGGCGACCAGCACCCGCATGTGCGGGTCGTGCGCCCGCATCTGTGCCAGCAGCGTGTCGTAGGCCGCCAGGATGTCGGCCGTGGGGATCCCGCTCCAGACGTCGTTGGTGCCGAAGTGCATGAGCACCGTGTCCGGGTCGCTCCGCTCCAGCCACCCGGCGAGCAGCCCCTGCCGGGCCACGTTGGTGACCAGGTAGCCCCCGTGCCCCTCGTGTTCGCCGTCGTAGGCGAACCCGCAGCCGTCGCCCGGCAGGGTGCCGACGAAGTCGACCTCCTGCCCCGCGTCCACGAGGTCCCGCCACAGCAGCGCCCGCCAGCACCCCGGCGAGCCCGTGATGGAGTCCCCCAACGGCATGATCCGCACCGCGTCCCCCTCTTCTCCTCCGTTGCCCTCGTCCCCGAACGCACAGCTCAGCCCGGTGAACTCGGCCTGCCCGCCGGTGGTGGTGCCCTGTACCCCGAACTCGGCGGAGGCGCCCGGGGCGAGGTCGGAGTTCCATGCGGCGCCGCGGGCGGTGACCGTGTCCCCGTCGTGCTCGAACCCGGCGTTCCATCCTGCGGTGGTGGCCTGCCCCGCCGGGTGCGTCCAGGTGGCGGACCAGCCCGAGACCGGGTCGTCTCCGGTGTTGGTCACCGTGATCGAGGCGGTGAAGCCGCTCCCCCACGAGGAGGTGACGACGGCTCGGGCCGCGCATGTCTCGGCGGCCGCCGCCGGAACCGGGGCGAGGGCGGCCGCGGCGAGCACGGCCGCGAGGGCCGTGTTCAGGAGGGTGCGTAACACGGTCACATCCTTTCGGTCGGGTCTGGGAGCGCTCCCAGACGACCGAACGGTATCCCGCCGGCGCCGCCGCGCAAACCCCCCTTGTCCCGGGCGGTCCGGCCGCCGCCGCCGGCGGGCGGGCCGCGGCGGAGCGAGGCCCGGCAACTCGGCCTAGCGGTCCGCGAGCGCGAGGGTGGCGCGGGCGCGGTCGAGCATCGCCCGGTCCAGGAAGGTGCCGTCCGGGAGCGCGATCGCCCCCACGCCCGCGTCGGCCGCCTCGGCGACCCGGGCGAGCACGGTGCGGGCCCGGTCGACCTCGTCCGGGGTGGGCAGGAACGCGGCGCGGATGACCGGCAGCTGCGCCGGGTGGATCGCCGCCCGCCCGCAGAACCCCAGGGCGCGCCCCGCCGCGCAGGACGCCGCCAGCCCCTCCGGGTCCCCGACCCGCGGGTACACCGACATGGCCGGCGGCGGCAGTCCCGCCGCGCGGGCGGCGACCACCGTGCGCCCCCGGGCCCAGGCCAGCGCGGCGTCGCCGTCGGCCCGCAGGTCCGAGGACAGGTCGGCCTCGCCCAGGCCCAGGGACGCCACGGCCGGGGAGGCCGCCGCGATCTCGAAGGCCCGTTCCACGCCCAGCGCCGACTCCAGCAGCGGGTGCAGGGGGCGGCCCGGCAGGCGGGCGGCCAGGTCCCGCACCTGGTCCGGGGACTCCACCTTGGGCAGGCGGGCCCCGACGGCGGCGGGCAGGCCGGCGAGGGCCGCGAGGTCCCCGGCGTGCCAGGGGGTGTCCGGGTGGTTGATCCGCAGCTGCGTCGGCCGGTCGGCGCCGGCCAGCAGCCGCGCGGCCGCGGCCCGCGCCTCGTCCTTGCGGGCCGGGGCGACCGCGTCCTCCAGGTCGACGATCACCACGTCCGCGTCCGAGTCCAGCGCCCGCGCCACCCGGTCGGGCCGGTCGGCGGGCACGTACAGCCAGGTCAGCGGCGGCCTCATACCTGTCCCTTCGCCCGCAGTCCGGCGATCCGCTCCGGCGTGAAGCCGAGCTCGGCCAGCACCTCGTCGGTGTCGGCCCCGTGCGCCCGCCCGGTGAACCGGATGACGCCGTCGTTGCCCGACAGCCGGAACAGCGGCCCCTGCATGAGCATCGGCCCGAGTTCGGGGTCCTCGATCCGGTGGATCGTCCCCAGCTCCCGGAACTGGGGGTCGTCCACGATGTCGGACGCGTCGTACACCGGGGCGACCGCCGCCTGCGCCTCCTCGAAGGCCGCGACCACCTCGTCCCGGGTGCGGGCGGCGATCCAGCCGCCCACCGCCGCGTCGAGCACGTCGGCGTGCCGGGCCCGCTCGGCGCCGCTGCCGAACCAGGGCTCGTCGGCCAGCTCGGGCCGCCCCACCAGGCGGACCACCCGTTCGGCGATGGACTGCGCGGAGGTGGACACGGCCACCCACTTGCCGTCGCCGGTGCGGTAGGTGTTGCGCGGCGCGTTGTTGACCGACCGGTTCCCGGTGCGCGGCTGCACGGTGCCGAGCCGGTCCCAGCGGGTGATCTGCGGCCCCAGCATGGCGAGGATCGGCTCGATGATGGCCGTGTCCACGACCTGCCCGCGTCCGGTGCCCGCGCGGGCGGACAGCGCCACCATGACCGCGAACGCCGTGGCCAGGGAGGCGATGCCGTCGGCCAGCCCGAAGGGCGGCAGGGTGGGCGGCCCGTCGGGCTCGCCGGTCATCGCCGCGAACCCGCTCATGGCCTCGGCGAGGGTGCCGAAGCCCGGCCGGGTCCGGTAGGGCCCGACCTGCCCGAACCCGCTGACCCGGGCGAGCACCAGCCCGGGGTTGCGGGCGGACAGCTCCTCGTACCCCAGCCCCCAGCGTTCGAGGGTGCCCGGGCGGAAGTTCTCGATGACGACGTCGGAGCGCTCGGCCAGGGCCAGCAGTACCTCCCGGCCGCCCTCGGTGGACAGGTCGGCGGTGGCGGTCCGCTTGTTGCGCCCCAGGGTCTTCCACCACAGGTTCACCCCGTTCTCGGAGGCCCCGTGGGTGCGCGCCGGGTCCGGCCGCTCCGGGTGTTCGAGTTTGACCACGTCGGCGCCCATGTCCCCCAGGTGCAGCGCCGCCATCGGTCCGGCGAACAGGGTGGCGGCGTCGACGACGCGCAGCCCGGCGAGGGCCCCGCGCGCCGGGTCGCGTGAGACGGTCACCGCGCACCTCCCGGCAGGTCCCAGGCGCAGCGGAACCCGACGGTGGCCGAGCGCGCCTGTCCCAGGCCCGGCAGCAGCAGCTTGACGCTGTACTCCGGGCCGCGGCGCCCGCCCTCCACGTACCACTCCGACCCCTCGGCGGTGTGGTCGCTGCCGCCCTTGAGCATCACGAACCGGGTGCGCCCGTCGCTGTGCTCGCTCTCGGTCCAGTTCCACACGGCGGGCTCGCCGCGCAGCAGCGCCCCGGTCTCCCCGGCGAGCTGCCACTCGTCCTCGGTGGGCAGGCGGCCGCCCCGCCAGGCGCAGTAGGCCCGGGCGTCGTCGAGGTCGACGAAGGTCACCGGCCGGTCCAGCGTGCCGGGGGCGGGCCGACCGTCCCGCCAGTGCGCGAGGAACCGGTGCGGCAGGGCCGGGGTGTAGCCGGTGGCGTCCAGGAACTCGGCGAACTGCGCCTGGGTCACCTCGGTTGCGGCCACCGCGACGGGGGTGTCCAGCACGCCGTCGCGCTGGAGGACGCGGGCGTCGTGCAGGCGCGGGGGCAGCGGCTTCCACTCGTCGACGTAGGGCGCGCCCTGGTACATGCCGGTCTCGCGGGCCCGGTAGCGGACGGTCAGCGCGTAGGGGCCGGCCGGGACGACGGCGACGGCGCCGTCGGGGCCGCTCCCTCCCGCGGGGACCGCGGGCGCCGCCGGGGCGAGCCGGCGGGCGAGGCGGTGCCGGAACCGGGCGTCGGGTTCGTGCGGGCGCCGCCCCAGCTCGGCCAGCAGGCCGGGGAGCCATTCGGGAATGGGAGTGCCCTCGGCCACGTGCAGCAGGGCCGCGATCCCCCGGGCGGGGACGGCGGCGCGCCCGTCGGCCGACCGGCCGCCGCCGGTGAGGTCGAACAGCCTTCCGTCCGCGGGCGCCCCGGGGAGCACGGGCCCCTCGTGGTCGCGGTCGGAGGCGTTGGCCAGGGTCCACAGGGTGAGCCCGTCCCGCTCCCAGCGGGAGGCGTACACCCCGGCCCACTCGGCCGCGGGGTCCAGTTCCGCCAGCGGGGTCCACTCCCCCTCCAGCAGCAGGTCGCCGGCGGCGCGCTGGACGGCCGTCATGCGGGCGACGGTGGCCGCGTCGCGGCGGGACCAGCCGACCCACACCCCGAAGACCACCTCCCAGACCATGACGCCGACCCCGTTGAGCCAGGCCGACCGCAGCTCCTCGGTGTGGTCGCGGTGCCAGCGGCGCACGTGGTGCTGCATGTGGCGGCGCTCGTACCAGTGGGCCCGCAGCACCCCGGGCACCGGGGAGTCCGCGAAGAACTGCGCCCAGGAGGCGGAGTGGTCCTCGATCCGCTCCACCGCGAGCTTGGACTCGCCCTCCAGGACCACCCCGGGGCGGGCGGCCTCCAGCCGCTCCACCAGTTCGGGCTCGGCCTTCTTGAGCGTGTCCAGGAAGACGCCGTCGGCGTCCAGGTCGGCCACCAGCGAGGCCAGTTCGGTGACGTCGTCCGCGCCGCGGCGGGTGCCCACGTCCCAGGGGTTGTAGTCGACGAACACCCGCACCCCGGCGGCGTGCAGGTCGTCCACCAGGTCCCGCAGCCCGGGCACCTGCCGGTAGTGGTCCCACTGGTTGCGGTCGTCCAGGCCGATGACGGGGTAGGCGTGCCACAGGACGACGGCGTCCAGCCCGCCGAACCGCTCGCGCGCGTCGGCCAGGAACCGCCGGGGGGTGAACCGGCCCTCCTCGAAGGAGTACAGCAGCTCGTCCCACAGCCACACCTGCGCCACCGTGTGGCAGCGGGCCGCCCAGGCCGCCTCCGGGCGCGCGTACGCCGAGCCGTCGTAGGCGTGGCGGGCGCGCGCGTCCTCGCGCCAGGCGTGCAGGCGGGCCCGCCAGGCGGGGCGGTCGGCGACCCGTTCGGGGGCGGCGAAGATCTTGGCGTCGTCCAGCGCGACGAGCCGTTCGGGGGTGAGCTCGGCCGGGACCTCGGTGGGGCGGTCGATGGGGCGCGGGACGAGCGGGTCGAAGGTGTAGGTCATGCGGTCCTCGTGTCGTTCGTCGGACCCGGCGCGGGCCGGGCCGCGGCCAGGGCCGCCGTGCGTGCGGCCAGTTCGTCGATGCGCCGCTCCCCGCCGGGCAGCGAGGTGGCGATGCGTCCGTCCAGGGGGCGGGTCCACCGCCCGCCGATGCCGTCGACCCCGGACAGGGCGCCGACCACCCCGCCGACCGTGGCGGCGGCGGAGTCGGTGTCCCAGCCGGCGGTGACGGCGATCGACACGCTGGGGCCGAACTCCCCGCCCCCGCGGGCCAGGGCGTAGGAGATGACGGCGGCGTTGTTGAGCACGTGGACCCAGTGCAGGTCGCCGTAGGCGGCGTGCAGCCGGTCCAGGCCCGAGCGCACGTCGCCCTCGGCGGCGGCCTCCCGGCCCAGGCCCACCGCGGCGGCGATCCGGCTGCGCGGCGGCAGCACGGTCTGCGCGGCGTCCAGGACCTCCTCGACCGAGCCGGCGGTCATCGCCGCCGCGCCCAGCGCCGCCGCCCACATCGCCCCGTACACGCCGTTGCGGGTGTGGCTCAGCCGGGCGTCGGTCCAGGCCAGGCGGGCGGCCGTACGCACGTCGCCGGGGTGCGTCCAGCCGTACAGGTCGGTGCGGATGAGGGCGCCGATCCACTCGCGGAACGGGTTGTGGTGCGTGGCGGTCTCGGGGACGGGCCGGGCGTCGAGGATGTTGCGGTAGGCGGCCCGCTCGGCGGTGAACACCCGGCCCGCGGGCATGAGGTCGAGCCAGAGCGCGGCGACGTCGTCGGTGGTGAACCCGGGGCCGTGCCGCTCCAGGAGCTCCAGCGCGAGCATCGGGTAGTTGAGGTCGTCGTCCTCGGGCGTCCCGTCGATGTTCTCCTCCAGGGACGTGCCCGCGCTGCGCCGGTTCCACGGCCACCGGGCGGCCACGTCGGCGGGCAGGCCGACGGCGGTGAACCAGCGGTCCAGGGGCCAGCGGCCGGTGGCGCGCAGGATCTCCTCGATGCCCTCGCGGGGGATCTTCTCCACCGGTTTGCCCAGCAGGCAGCCCGCGGCGCGCCCGGTCCAGGCGCCGCGCACCCGTTCGGCGAGGCCGTCCCCGGGCGCGGGGAGCACCGGGGGCGGGGGCAGCAGTTCCTCGATCCGCTCCCACGGGTCGGGCTCGTGGTCGGCGGCCGGAGTCGGCAGCGCGTCCAGCTCGTCGAGCAGGGTGCGGGCCAGGGCCCGCAGCGGGGCGGGGGCCGGGGTCGGCCCGGCCCCGCTGACGACCGGTACGGGGTCGCCACCCGCCGCGGTCCAGCGGGCGAGGACCGCGCCGGTGTCGCGCCCCTCGGCCCGGGACTGGACGAGTTCGTGGGCGACCAGGTCCTCGGGCTGCGCCCAGGTGAGCCTCATGCCGCACCGTCCCCGGGGCCGTCGGCCGCGGCGGCCCCCGCCGCCGCGGCCGGGCCGGCGGGGTCCCCGCCGATCAGGGCGTCCATCCCGCGCAGCCGCGCCAGGGCGCGCTCGCGGTCGGCGCGCAGGATGTCGGCGGCGGCCGAGGCCATGAGGCGGCCGGTCGCACGGATGTCCATGCGGCTGGCCGCCTCGACCGCGTCGATCCACTCCGCAGGGACGGCGGCGGACCCGCCCAGCCCCGCGCAGACCGCACCGGCCATGACGGCGATCGAGTCGGCGTCCCTGCCGTAGTTGACCGCGGCGAGGACGGCGCCGCGGTAGTCGCCCCCGTGCCCGAGAAGCAGGCCCAGGGCGGCGGGGAGCTCTTCGATCGCCTTGGTCCGGGAGGGCCGCCGGGCGTCCCGGGACATCTGCCGGTAGTGCGGGCCCACCGAGTCGAAGGGCTCGACCGCGGCGCGCACCAGCCGGGCCAGTTCGCGCTCGCCCTCGTCGTCGGCGGGCGGACCGGCCCAGCCGTCCAGGGCCCGGACCACCGATTCCAGGGCGTCCCGGGTCCCGTCGTGGGCGACCTCCAGGGCGGCGGCGACCACGTCGTCCGCCGTCGCCCCGGGTGCCACCGCGGCGGCGACCATCGCGGCGAACACCCCGGCCGCCTCCCGCCCGTAGCTGGACTGGTGGGCGCCGGTGAGGTCGATCGCCTCGGCGTAGGCACCGCGCGGGTCCCCGGCGTTGGCCAGCCCCACCGGGGGCATGTACATGGCCGCGCCGCAGTTGACCACGTTGCCGACGCCCGCCTCCCGGGGGTCGACGTGCCCGTAGTGCAGCCGCGCCACGATCCACTTCTCGGCCAGGAACACCCGCTGGAGCAGCAGCGCCGTCGACTCCAGCTCGGGGATCCAGCGCGGTTCCCCGATCATCAGCGGGACGAGGTCCTCGGCCATCGCGTACGCGTCCAGGTGCGCGCGCCGCTCGGCGTAGACCTCCACGAGCGCCCGGGTCATCAGGGTGTCGTCGGTGATGTGCCCGTCGCCCTTGTGGTACGGCGCGATCGGGCGCGCGTCGCGCCAGTTCGGGTACCAGGGGCCGACGATGCCGGTGACCCGGCCGCCGTGGCGCTCCTCGATCTGCTCGGGGGTCCACCCCTCGGTGGCACCGCCCAGCGCGTCACCCACCGCGGCTCCGGTGATCACGGCCACCGCCCGGTCCTGCAGCCAGTCCACGACTTCTCGCCCTTCGTCCTCGGCTCTCGACTCTCCGTCCCCGCCCGACCGCTATCCGGTGATCTCCTCCCACCCCTCCTGGAGCTCGGCGCGCATCTGGTCGGAGTCCGTCTCCTGGGCGAGGAAGCGCTGGTAGGCGGGGGTGGCCACGGTGTCCTTCCACTGTGCGTAGGAGTCCACGAACAGGAACGGGGAGGACTCCAGGTAGTCGGCCGAGGCGAGGATCTGCTCCCAGCCGGGCTGGTCGTCCAGGGAGGAGGCCATGGCCTCGCGCGCGGACACGGTGGCCGGGATGAGGGAGTCGGCCTCGTTCAGCACCGCGAGGTTCTCGGTCGAGGTGAAGAACTCCAGGAACCGCGCGGCCTCCTCGACGTGCTCGGAGTCGACGTTGACCGACAGCGTCTGCGGGTTGGCCGTCTGCCAGGGGCCCGCGGGGCCCTCCAGCGGGGGCAGCACCACCCAGTCGAGGTCCTCGGGGGCGTCGGCGGCGATGTTGGTCGCCTGGAAGGAGCCCTGGACCGTCATGGCCACCTCGCCGGCGTAGAACGAGGCGAGCACCTCGGAGCCGGACTGGGAGAGGCCGACCGGGAGCATGGTCCCGTCCTCGTGCGCCATGGTCCCGACCAGTTCGGGCAGGGCCATCTCGCCCTCCCCCAGCACCAGTTCGGCGTCGGCGCCGGTGCCGTCGAAGAACGTGCCGCCGAACGACGGGGCCATGGACATGAACACGGCGGTGGGGCTGCCCAGCCCCCAGCCCAGGCCGTACCGGTCGCCGGAGGTCGTCTTCTGCGCGATCTCGCGCAGCTCGTCCCAGGTCATGGTCTCCCCGTCGGGGACCTCCACCCCGGCATCCTCCAGGATGCCGCGGTTGGCGAAGACCACGTAGGACTGCATCTCGGTCGGGTAGGCGACGACCTGCCCGTCGACCGTCACCGCGTCCAGGACGCCGGCGGGGATGTCCACGCGGGTCGCGTCGGACATGTGGTCCGACAGGTCGGCGAGGTAGCCGTCCACCGCGAAGGGGACGATCCCGGCGGCCTCGTAGTGGATGATGTCCGGCGCGGCGCCGCCGTTGAACTGGGTGATCAGCTTGTCGTAGATCCCGTCCCAGCCCGCGGGCACGATCTCGACCTGGACGTCGGGGTTCGCCTCGTTCCATTCCCGGACGATGTTCTCGGTGGCCTCGATGGCGGCGGGCTGGTCGGAGAGCGACTGGAACTGGAGCGTCACCGGCCCGCCGTCGCCCCCGTCCCCTCCTCCGCAGGCGGTGAGGAGCAGCATCGCGGCCGGGACGGCGGCGATGGACGCGGCTCGGGTGTTCATTCGGGGGTTCCTTTCCTCGGGGGTGGGTGCGGCGGAGTCCGCGCGGGGTCAGCCCTTGACGGCGCCGGCCATCAGCCCGCCGGTGAGTTTCCGCTGCATGAGGGAGAAGAAGACGATGCTCGGGACGGCGGCCAGCACCGATCCCGCGGCCAGCGGCCCCAGCGCCACCTTGCCCTCGCCGCCGATGAACATCTTCAGCGTGATGGGCAGGGTGTAGTTCTCCGGCGACTGGAGCAGCACGAGGGCGAAGAAGAACTCGTTCCAGGAGGACACGAACGCGAACATGGCCGTGGCGGCGACCCCCGGGACCAGCAGGGGCAGGACGACCAGCCGCAGCACGTCCAGGCGTCCGGCCCCGTCCACGGAGCCCGCCTCCTCCAGGTCGACGGGGATCGCGGACACGTACCCCTGGAGCATCCACAGCGCGAACGGCAGCGTGTAGGTCGTGTGGACCAGGATCAGGCCGCCCAGGCTGTCGGTGAGGCCCAGGGTCCGCAGGATCAGGAACAGCGGCAGGATGATGAGGATGACCGGGAAGACCTGGCTGACCAGGATCCAGCCGACCCCCGCGCCGCGGACCGCGCCCTTGAGCCGGGCCAGGACGTAGGACGCGGGCAGGGCGATGAGGACGACCAGGCCCGTGGAGGCCAGGGCGACCAGCAGGCTGTTGCCCGCGGAGCGGACCAGCCCCTGGCGTTCCAGGGCCCGGGCGTAGTTGTCCCAGCGCCATTCGCCGGGCAGCAGGGACACGGTGAGCGAGTTGAGCTCGGCGGACGACTTCAGCGACGCCGAGATCAGCCACAGCAGCGGGAAGCCCAGGAAGACGATGTACGCGGCCAGGGCGAGGTACTGGGCGGGACGGACGAGGGTTCGCACGGGTCAGCCCACCTTGCCTTCGCGGTCTTCGCGGAACTGCGACCACAGGTAGAGGGCCAGCAGCAGGACCACCACAACGACGAGCACCACGCCCATGGCCGCGGCGTAGCCGATGTTGCGGTTCTTGAACGCCTCCAGGTACGTGAACAGCATCGGCAGCATGGTCCGGCCACCGGGCCCGCCCTCGGTGAGCACGTACACCAGCGAGAACGAGTTGAAGTTCCAGATGAAGTTCAGCGAGGTGATGGAGGCGATGATGGGGCGCAGGCTCGGCAGGGTCACCCCGGTGAATCGGCGCCAGGGGCCGGCGCCGTCCATGGCGGCGGCCTCGTACAGCTCGCCCGGGATCTGCTGGAGCCCGGCGAGCAGGGTGACGGTGGTCTGCGGCATGCCGACCCAGACCCCGACGACGATGACGGCGGGCAGCGCCGTGGAGAAGTCCGCCAGCCAGTTGATGTCGTCGGGCAGTCCGATCGCGCCCAGGGCCGCGTTGAGGGGGCCCGCGTTGGGCGAGTAGATCATCTGCCACATGATCGCCACGACGACCGGCGGCATCGCCCAGGGGATGAGCGCCAGGACCCGGGTGAGCCCCTGGAGGCGCAGTCCGGAGTCGAGCAGCAGGGCCAGGCCCATCCCGGCGGCGAGCTGGAGCAGGGTCACCGACACGGCCCACACCATGCCGATGCGGAACGACTCCCAGAAGAAGCCGTTGTCCAGCAGGCGCACGAAGTTGTCGAAGCCGACCGGGTCGTAGTCGGGCCTGCGCACGAGGCGGGCGTCGGTGAAGGCCAGGCCGAGGCCGACGACCAGCGGGGCGACGCTGAGCACGAGGATCGGCAGCAGCGAGGGCATGACCAGGGCGGCCGCCTCGCGGCGGCGGGCGCGGGCCATGCCGCCGGGGCGCGGTGCCGGGCGGCGTCCGGCGGGGCCGGGCCGGGTGCGGGTGCCGCCGGAGGCGGTCGGCATGGGGGTCCTCACGAGTCCCCCTCGGTGTCGGCGGTCCCGCGGTTCCCGGCGGTCCCGGGCGCTTCGGCGTCACCGGCGCCGGTGACGGAGGTCGACTCGCGGACGATGAGCCGGGGGCCCACCCGGATCTGCCGGGTGCCCTCCTCGCGGCCCTCGGCCAGGTCGAGCATGATCCGGGCGGCGGAGCGGCCGCGTTCGGCCGAGCCCAGGGAGACGCTGGTCAGGGTCGGCTGGAAGACCCGTCCGAACTCCGTGTCGTCCATGCCGGTCACGGCGAGGTCCTCGGGGACCGACAGGCCCCGCTCCCGGGCGGCGCGGATGGCGGCGATCGCCAGCAGGTCGTTGGCGGCGACCACCGCGTCGAGGGGGTCCCCGGCCTCGGCGGCGCCGTCCAGCAGGCGCCGGGCCGCGACCACGCCCGCGGCGACGGTGAAGTCCCCGGCCACCTCGACGGCGGGGCGCGGGGCGTCCTCGTCGTCGGCGGTGGCCATGTCGAAGCCGCGCTGGCGGGCCTCGCCGGGGGTGGTGTCCAGGGGGCCGTTGAGGAAGCCGATGCGGCGGCGGCCGATCCTGCGCAGGTGCAGGACCGCCTGGCCGATACCGGCGGCGGAGTCGGTGGAGACCGAGTCGATGCCGTGGGCGTCGAGCTGGCGGCCGACGACGACCACGGGCACGTCGCGCTGCTGGAGGGCGTCGATGAGCCGGTCGTCGGTGCGCAGCGGCACGAGGATCATGCCGTCGACGAACCCGCCGCTGAGGCTGCGGACCAGCTCGGTGGTGGACTCCGTGGTGCCGCCGGTGGACATGACGACGACGCGGTACCCGTGCGGGGCGAGCACCTCGTGGATCGCGGTCATCATCTCGACGTAGACCGGGTTGCCGATGTCGGCGACGGCGAAGGCGATCTGGAAGGTCTTCTTCATGCGCAGCGAGCGCCCGATCGCGTCGGGGCTGTAGCCGAGCTCCTCGGCCGCCGCGCGCACCCGTTCGACCATGGCGGCGCTGGCGCCGCTCCCGTGCAGCGCACGGGAGGTGGAGGCCAGGGAGACCCCCGCCCGTTCCGCCACCTGGATCAGGGTGGCCCGTGAAGAGGTCATCGAAGCTCCAGTCACGATCCGCCGAGGAGAGTGAAAACGTTTCCAGGCCGACCGTAGGGAGACGCAGGCCACACTGGAAACGTTTCCAGGAAGCTACATCCGCCGCCTTCGCCACGTCAAGTCCGATGTGTACACAGAAAGGTCCCGGATCCGGGGCGGCCCGGAGGCCCCGGGCTCAGAGGTGTTCGGGCAGGCCGAAGCGCCGGAAGAGCGAGGTGTCGAAGAACATCGCCGTGTGCCGCACGCCGCCGGGCGCCAGGTCCAGCACCTTGAGCCCGAACGCCCGGTGCACGCCCTCCCCGTCGCGCATGTACAGCCCGAACCCGGCCTGCCCGTTGGCCTCGACCGGCACCAGCACCATGTCGCCCGCGGCCGAGGCCGGGCAGTGCACGGAGATCAGCTCCGCGATGTGCGCGGCCCCCTGGACCCAGGTGCGGAACGGCGGCATCTCGAACACCGCGTCCTCGGTGAACACGGCGGTGATGGCCGAGACGTCGTAGGTCTCGAACGCCGCCACGTAGCGGGCCAGGATCGCCTTGGCCTCGGCCGGCTCGACGATCTCCTCCTCCACCGGGGCGTTGCGGGACAGCTGCGCCCGGGCCCGCTGGAGCAGGCTGTTGACCGCCGGGACGGAGGTCTCCAGGATGTCGGCGACCTCGGCCGCGGACAGCCGCAGCACGTCGCGCAGGACCAGCACGGCGCGCTGGCGCGGCTGGAGGTACTGGAGCGCGGCCACCAGGGCCAGGCGCACCCCGGTGCGGGCGGCGACCACGCTGCCCGGGTCGTCGGCGCCGACCAGGGAGTCGGGCACCGGCTCCAGCCAGGGCACCTCGGGGCCGTCGGCCAGCTCGGCCGACGGGTCGGCGGCGGGCCCGCCCAGCCCGGTGGGCAGGGGCCGCCGCCGACGGCGCTCCAGTGCGGTGAGGCAGGCCGTGGTGGCGATGCGGTGCAGCCAGGTGCGCAGGCTCGACCGGCCCTCGAAGCCGTCGTAGGCCTTCCACGCGCGCAGGTACGTCTCCTGCACCAGGTCCTCGGCGTCGTGCACCGAGCCGAGCATCCGGTAGCAGTGGGCGTACAGCTCGCGCCGGTAGGGGTCGGCGAGCCTGGCGAAGTCCTGGTCGGTCGTCTGTTCCACCACGACCGACACGCTACGCCTCCTGTATGACAGAAACCACGTTCCCGGCCGGGTCGGTGAACCACGCGACCGAGGGCGTGCCGTGCGCGATCCCCTTCTCGTCCTGGTCGAACCCCTCGTAGCGCAGGGTCCGCACACCGCGGCGGGCCAGTTCGTCCACCACGGCCCCGATGTCGTCCACGACCAGGTTGAGGACCGTGTAGGTGGCGGGCACGTGGTCGGGCTTGGGGTAGACGAGGATCGCCCGCCCGTCGCCCAGGCCGATCTGGACGAGCCCCTCCTCCTCCATGCCCTCGACCGGCCGCACGTCCAGTCCCAGGGTGCCCCCGTAGAACTCGCGCGCCTTTGCGGTGTCCGGCACCGCGAAGGACCCGAAGGCCCGGCTGCCGTCGAACATGTCCCCTCCTAGGAATCGGTCTCGGTCGCGGCCATGGCCGCGCGGTCCGCTTCGCCGAGCTGGATGATCTGGACGTAGTTGCCGTCGGGGTCGGCGGCGGTGGCGAACAGGCTGCCGCCGCGGTCCTCCAGCGGCGCGATCCACGAGGTACCCAGCCGGTCCATGCGCGCGGCGACGGCGCGGGCGTCGTCCACGTCGAAGTTGATGATCATGCGGGCGGCGTCGGCGGCCTCGGGGCCGACGTCGTCGCGGCGGTCGATGAGCAGGTGGAAGCGGCCGAACCGCAGCACCCGGTAGGAGTCGACGTCGTCGTCGGAGTGGGGCTCCAGGGCCGCGGCGTACCAGTCGTGCAGGCGGTCGGGGTCGGTGCTGGCGAGCAGCATGCTGTCGAGGTTGGCCATGGTCTCTCCCGGGAAGTGTGCGAGCGGGTCCTAGTCGTTCACCCGTACCGACCCGTCCGGGGCCCCGGACTCATCGGGTGCGGCGGGTTTCTCCGGGACGCGCAGCAGGACCAGGGCGGCGGCGCCGAAGACGGCCATGGCGACGGCGCCGATGCCCCCGGCCAGGTTGAGCCCGGCGGTGAACGCCTCACGGGCCGGGCCGAGCAGGGCCGCGGCGAGGTCGTCGGGCAGGGTGCGGGCGGTGTCGACGGCCTGGGCCAGGGAGCCCGCGGCCGCGTCGGGGACCCCCTCGGGCAGGGTGAACCCGGCGCGGTAGACGGCGGCGGAGAGGCTGCCGATGAGCGCGATGCCCAGGGCGATGCCGAGTTCGCCGCTGGTCTCGGACATGGAGGCGGCGGCGCCGGCGCGTTCGGCGGGGGCCGAGCCGATGACGATGTCGGCGACCAGGGCGGCGCCGGGGCCCAGCCCGACCGAGGCGAGCAGCAGCCCGGCCATGACGGGGAGCTCCCCGTCCTGGGCGGGCGCCAGGGCCAGCACGGCGAACCCGGCCGCGGTGACGAACATGCCGCCGCCGATCACGGTGGCGCGGCCGATCCGGGCGGCCAGGGGCGGGGCCGCCAGGGTGGCGGCGATCATCGCCAGCGACGGGGGCACCAGCCACAGTCCGGCGGTGAGCGGCGGGTACCCGGCGACGAGCTGGAAGTACTGGCTGATGAGCAGGAAGGTCCCGCCCATGGCCAGGGCCCCGGCCGCCATCACGGCCAGGGCGGCGCCGAAGGCGGGCGCGCGGAACAGGCGCAGGTCCAGCAGCGGGTCGTCCAGGCGGAGCTGGCGGCGGACGAACAGCGTCCCCGCGGCCAGTCCGGCGGCGACGGTGAGCAGGGGGACGGCCGGGGCGTGGCCGTCGGCGAGCGTCTTGAGGCCGTGGACGACGGGCAGCACGGCGGCCAGGGACAGGGCGACGCTGGTGAGGTCGAGGCGGCCGGGGTGGTCGGCGCGCTGTTCGGGCAGCAGCAGCGGCCCGCACACCAGGAGCAGCACCATCACGGGCACCCCGAGCAGGAACACCGACCCCCACCAGAACCAGTGCAGGAGCACCCCGCCGACCATGGGGCCGATGGCGGTGCCGCCCATGAAGCAGGCGCTCCAGACGGCGATGGCGGCGGCCCGGTGGCGCGGGTCGGGGAACATGCCGCCGATGAGGCCGAGGGTGGAGGGCATGAGGGTGGCCCCGGCGACGCCCATGAGGGCGCGGGTGGCGATGAGGACCTCGATGGTGGGCGCGAACGCGGCGACGGCGGAGGCCGCGCCGAAGGCGGCGGCGCCGACGAGCAGGAGCCGGCGGCGGCCGATGCGGTCTCCCAGGGTGCCCATCGTGACGAGGAACCCGGCGACCATGAAGCCGTAGGCGTCCACCGCCCACAGCAGCTGCGGCCCGGTGGGGGCCAGGTCGGCGGCCAGGTGGGGCAGCGCCAGGTACAGGACGCTCATGTCGATCGAGAGCAGCAGGGTGGGCAGGGCCAGCACGGCCAGGCCGAACAGGGCCCGCCGGTCGGGGCGGGCCGCGGGCGCGGGCGCGGCGGGTTCGGGTTCGGTCACGGGGTCCTCCGGTCCGGACGGGATCGTTCACACGTACGGACCCGGGAGGGCCGCGGAACTCATCGCGCCGCACCGGCGGATCTCCGCCCGCACCCGCGGGGGCCGGTCAGGCCGGGCGGTCCGCCCGGGCCCGGGCCTGGTGGCGGGCGGCCTTGGCGCGGTTGCCGCACCCCGCCATGGAGCACCAGCGGCGGGTGCCGTTCTTGGAGGTGTCGAAGAAGTACAGGACGCAGTCGGGGTGGCCGCAGCGGCGGATGCGGTCGGGGGCCCGGAGCAGGTCGAGGTAGTCGGCCGCCGCGGCCCAGGCGGGCCCCCAGGAGGGGTCGTCGAGGTCGACGGCGGTGTCGGGGCCCTGGCGGCCCAGGAGCCGGCGCACGCTGCCGTGGGCCAGGGCCTCGTTGAGCCCGGCGGCCGCCGCGGGGGATCCGGGTTCGGCCACGAGTTCGGCGAGGGCGTCCCGGACGCGCAGGAGGGGCGGCAGGAAGGCCTCGTCGGCGGGGAAGCGGTCGGTGAGGCCGTTGTCGGCGAGCCACCGCTCCAGGCCGCCGGGGACCCGGAGGAGGTCGTGGTCGACCCCGCCCGCGATCCACCGGGTGTTGAGCAGGTCCATGGCGAGCGGTTCGCCCCGGAGCGGTCGGTCGAACACCGGTCCCGCACCCCCTTCCTCCGTCGGCGGGCCCGTGGCTGGAGCCCGCGGTGGCCGGATGCTACCAGCCACCTGCGATAACCACCTAAATGGATTTTACCGGTTGACTCCGGCTGCGACTAACCCCTAAATTTCCTTTCAACGGTTAGACCGGCGAACCAAGGAGAACCGACATGGCACCGACCGCCCTCACCACCGGGCATGTGGGCCTGAACGTCACCGACCTCGGCCGCTCCCGCGACTTCTACGTGCGGGTCTTCGGCTTCGAGGTCCTGGGAGAGGGCGACGAGAAGGGGCGCGAGTTCGCCTTCCTCGGACGGGAGGGGAGGCTGCTCCTCACCCTGTGGCGGCAGGCGGACGGGCCCTTCGACCGCGCCTCCTCCGGCCTGCACCACCTGTCCTTCCAGGTGGAGGACATCGAGGAGGTCCGGGCCGCCGAGGGCGTGCTGCTGGACCTGGCCGTGGAGTTCGCCTACGACGGCGTGGTCCCCCACGGCGAGGGCGCCGCCTCCGGCGGGATCTTCTTCCACGACCCGGACGGGATCCGCCTGGAGATCTACGCCCCCTCCGGGGCCGGGACCGCCCCCGCCCCCGCCGGCGCAGCGCCCACCTGCGGCTTCTTCTAGAGGACACCCGACGGCGGGCGCCCCGTGCGCCCGCCGCACCGGCCGCGCCACGACCACTCGGACCACAGGAGGGACCATGGGAACCCGCTACCACCCCGGCGAGCGCGCCGTCCAGGAACGGGCGGGGCTGGCCGACCAGGCCGCCTTCTCCGACGGGGCGATCCGCACGGAGATCCCCGACGTCGCCGCCGCGTTCCTCGCCGAGCGGACCTGGCTGGCGGTCGGAGCCGTCGACGGCGGCGGTGACCCGTGGTGCTCCCTGCTCGGCGGACCGCCCGGCTTCCTGCGCGTCACCGGCCCGCGCACCCTGGAGGTGGACGCCCTGCCCGGGGCGGGCGACCCCCTGGACGGGCCGCTCGGGCGCTCCCCCGCCCGCATCGGGCTCCTGGCCGTCGATCCCGCGACCCGGCGGCGGATGCGGATCAACGGGGCCGCCCACCCGCGCCCGGGAGGGCTACGCGTCACGACCGACCAGGTCTACTCCAACTGCCCCAAGTACATCCAGAAGCGCGTCCCGCGCCCGGTGCCGGCCGGCCGGCGGGGCACGCCCGCCGCCGGGGACCGCCTGACCCCGGAGCAGCGGGACCTGGTGGGCTCCGCCGACACCTTCTTCATCGCCACCGCGGCCTCCGGGGGCGACGCCGACGCCAACCACCGCGGCGGCTCGCCGGGGTTCGTGCGGGTCCACTCCCCCGGCCGGCTCTCCTGGCCCGACTACGCGGGCAACGCCATGTTCAACACCCTGGGCAACCTGTGGGGGCGGCCGCGGGCGGGTCTGCTGTTCCCGGACTGGGAGACGGGCGCGGTCCTCCAGCTCACCGGCACCGCGCGCATCCACTGGGACGGCACCGACCGCACCGTCGAGTTCGGGGTCGAGCGCACCGTGTCCACTCCCGGCGCGGGCCTGCTGTCCCCCGGCTCCCCCCTGTACTCCAAGTTCAACCCGCCGGTCACCCCGGCCGCCCCGAACGGAGACCCCCGATGAGGATCCACGTCGACCGCGCCGCCTGCGACGACAACGGCCGCTGTGTCTTCGCCGCCCCCGACGTCTTCTCCTTCGACGACGACGAGAACCTCGTGTACGACCCCGCCCCTCCCCTCGGGCGGTCCGCCGCCGTCCTGCGGGCGGCCGCGGACTGCCCGCTCCGGGCCATCACGGTCGAGGGGGCCGGGGAGTGAGCGGCGGCCCCGGCCCGGTCGTGGTCGTCGGGGCCGGCCTGGCCGGGCTGCGGGCCGCGACCGCCCTGCGCGACCTGGGGTACGCGGGCGGCCTGACCCTCGTCGGCGACGAGCCCCATCCCCCCTACGACCGTCCGCCGCTGTCCAAGGAAGTGCTGACCGGGCGGCTGCCGGCGGCCGCCGCCGAACTCCCGCTCCCCTCCGGCCTGGACGCGCGCCTGGTCCTGGGGCGTGCCGCCGTCCGGCTGGACCGGGCCGCCCGCACCGTCGTGCTGGACGACGGGACCCCGCTGCGGTACGGCGGGCTGGTGGTCGCCACCGGCGCCTCGGCCGCCCCGTGGCCCGGCCCGGGCGTCCCCCCGGAGCGGGGCGTGCACCTGCTGCGCGGGCGCCGCGACGCGGTCGCGCTGCGCGGGGCCCTGCTCGCGGGAGGGCCCGTGCTGGTGGCCGGCGGGGGCTTCCTGGGCTGCGAGGTCGCCTCGGCGGCCCGGTCGATGGGGCTCCCGGTCACTCTGGTGGACCCGGCCGGGTCCCCCCTCGAAGCGGCTGTCGGCCCGGCGGCCGGGTCCTTCATGGCCGCCGTGCAGGCCGACGCGGGGGTCGACCTGCGTATGGGCGCCACCGTGGCGGAACTCCCGGACCACCGGGGGTCCGCCCTGCTGTCGGACGGGACCCGGGTGGCGGCCCGCACCGTCGTGCTCGCCCTGGGCGCCCGCCCCAACACGGCGTGGCTGCGCGGCTCCGGGCTCGGCCTGGACCCGGTCAGCGGAGCGCTGCTGTGCGACGGCCGCAGGAGGGCGCTGGACCACCGCGGCTCGCCCGTTCCGGGGATCGTGGCCCTCGGGGACGCGGCGGCGGCACCACACCCCTTCCCCGGCCCGGGGGCGCCCGCGCACCTCGCGCTCGGGCACTGGAGCGAGGCGGTCGACCACGCCGCCACGGCCGCGGCGGCCCTGCTGGGCGGGGCACCGCCGCGGGAGCCGGGGGTCCCGTCCTTCTGGTCCGACCAGTTCGGGCTGCGCATCCGGTCGGTGGGGGTGCCCCGGGCCGCGGACACGGCCGAGGTCCTCGAACACGACCTCCCGAACCGGCGCCTGGAGGTCGTCTACCGCCGGGGAGGCCGGACGGTCGGCGCGCTGACCGTCGGCCGGACCTCCCGGCTGGCCGCCCACCGCCGGCGGATCGCCCGGGGTCTCGCGGGTCAAGAAGTGTCGACCGATTCCGGGATCGCCGTTGACAGACAGGCGTGACCTGCGTTGATAGCGTCGAGCGGTCGGCCGGCCACCGGACGTGTCCAACGGTGCGCCCGGCCCCGCCGAACCGCCGACAGGCAGGAGAACACCCGATGCGAGCCGTGGTCTTCGAGAACTACGAGCAGTTCCCGTCGCTGACCGACGTCCCGAGGCCGAAGCCGGGCCCGGGCGAGGTGCTGCTGCGGGTGGCGGGCGCGGGCGCCTGCCACTCCGACGTGAGCGTCTACCGGCACTTCAAGGAGGGCTCCCCCGGCGCGCAGAAGCCGCCGTTCGTGCTGGGGCACGAGAACTCGGGCTGGGTGGAGGAGCTCGGCGAGGGCGTGAGCGACCGTGTCAGGACCGGCGACGCCTACCTCGTGTACGGGCCGATCGGCTGCGGCCACTGCCGCAAGTGCGCGCGCGGCCAGGACACCTACTGCGAGAACGCCGCGACCATGCCCTATCTGGCCACAGGCCTGGGCCGCGACGGCGGCATGGCCGAGTTCCTGACGGTCCCCGAGCACCACCTGGTGCCGCTGGGCGACGCCGACCCGGTGGACGCCGCCCCGCTGTCGGACGCCGGGCTCACGCCCTACCACGCGATCAAGCAGGCGCTGCCGCACCTGGCGGGCGGCGGCCGGCACGCCCTGGTGATCGGCCTGGGCGGGCTGGGGCAGATCGGCGTGCAGATCCTCAAGGCGCTGACCGGGGCGACGGTGATCGCCACCGACGTCAAGCCCCAGGCCCTGGCCCGGGCGGAGGAGAACGGCGCGGTGACCGTCGCGGGCGGCGACCGGCAGGTGGAGCAGATCCGCGAGATCACCGGCGGCCGGGGCGTGGACGCGGCGTTCGACTTCGTCGGCATCACCCCGACGATCGCGACGGCGACGGCGACCGTCGCCCAGGGCGGGCGGGTGACGGTGGTCGGCATCGCGGGCGGCACCCACGAGTTCTCGTTCTTCACCAACCCCTACGAGTCCTACGTCACCAACACCTACTGGGGGACGGTGGAGGACCTGTGGGAGGTCGTGGACATGTACCGGGCCGGGCAGATCCGCCCGGAGGTGGAGCGGTTCGGCATGGAGGACGCCCTGGAGGCGTACCGGCGGCTGGAGGCCGGGGAGATCTCCGGCCGCGCCGTGGTGGTGCCCCACGCGGGGTGACCCGCGCGCCGAACGCCCGGACCCGTGGGGGTCCGGGCGTTTTCGTACGCGCACCGGTCTCGGTAGAGTGCGCCCGACCGATACCGGGCCGGGAAGGCGGAACAGGTGGATCTGGGAATCGCGGGCAGGACCGCGCTGGTGACGGCGGCGAGTTCGGGGCTGGGGCGGGCGATCGCCGTGGCCCTGGCGGCCGAGGGTGTGAACGTGGCGGTGACCGGGCGCGACAAGGAGCGGCTGACCAGGACCGTGGAGGACTGCGACGCCCACGGGACGTCGGCCCTGTCGGTGGAGTGGGACCTGGCCGACCACGGCCGCGCCGAGGAGGTGGCCGCGTACGTGGGCGACCGGCTGGGGCCGGTGGACATCCTGGTCAACAACACCGGCGGCCCGCCGCCCACCCCGGCGCTGGGCCAGGAGCCCGGCCTGTGGGAGGACATGTACGGGGCGATGGTGCTGCCGGTGATCCGGCTGACGGACGCCGTGATCGGCGGGATGCGCGAACGCGGCTGGGGCCGGGTCATCACGAGCACCTCGGCCGGGCCGATCGCGCCCATCCCGAACCTGGGGGTGTCCAACACGCTGCGGGCGTCGCTGCACTCCTGGTCCAAGACGGTGTCGGGCGAGGTGGCCGCGGACGGGGTGACGGTGAACGTCATCGTCCCGGGCCGGATCACCACCGCCCGCACGGACTCCCTGGACCGGGCGCGCGCCGAGCGGGAGGGGCGCACCGTGGAGGAGGTCGAGCGCGAGGCCGCGGCGACGATCCCCGTGGGCCGGTACGGCCGGGCCGAGGAGTACGGAGCTGTGGCGGCGTTCCTGGCGAGCGCGCAGGCGGCCTACGTGACAGGGTCGGTCATCCGGGTGGACGGCGGGGCGATCCCCACCGTCTGACCCGGGCGCGGCCGCCCCGGCCCCGCCGGGGCGGCCGCGCACCGGTCTTCCCGTCACCGCCTCCGGGACCGGTGCCTCGCGGGGTCCGCGGGTCCGGGCGGTTCAGGGACAGCGGGGAGGGCGGGGAGGGCGGGGCACGAAGGCGCTGGTGCGGGCCTCGTACTCGGCCCAGCCGGGGCGCCCGCGCATGTGCTCGTCCAGCAGGCGCTGCCCCGAGCCGCGGGTGAGGAGGTAGGTCATCACCAGCGGGGCGGGCAGGGCGAGCAGGGTCCAGGGACCGCCCGAGGCCGCGACGAGGAACAGCCCCCACCACACGCAGGCGTCGCCGAAGTAGTTGGGGTGGCGGGTCCACGCCCACAGGCCCCGGTCCATGACCCGGCCCCGGTTGGCCGGGTCGCGGCGGAAGGCGGCCAACTGGGCGTCGCCCGCCGTCTCGAAGGCGAACCCGAGCAGCCACAGGGCGGCGCCCGCCGCCGCCCACCAGCCGAGCGGTCCCGGCGCGTGCGCGGCGAACTGGAGCGGAAGCGAGACCAGCCAGACCAGCGCGCCCTGGAGCAGGTACACGACGCGCAGCGCGTACAGGTCACGGTCCCCGGGGGCGCGGGAGAGCAGGCGCTCGTAGCGCGGATCCTCGCCCGAGCCCCGGGAGCGCAGGCCGATGTGGACGGCCAGCCGGGTGCCCCACACCGCCGTCAGGGCGAGCAGCAGCGCGGGGCGCAGCGGGTCCCCGGTGGCGGTGGCCAGGCAGACCGCCGCCACGAGGACGAACGCCGGTCCCCAGGCGAAGTCGACGACGCTGTGCCGGCCCAGCCGCCGCCCGGCGGCGAAGGCCGCGAGCATGAGCAGGAGCACCGCCGCCGCGGACAGGGCCGAGGTCAGGGCCAGGGCGGCGGGGTTCACGCCGTCCCCTCTCCGGGACCGGGCCGGCGCGCGGAGATCTGGTGGACGCCCATCCGCCCCTCCTCGAACGCCAGAGCGCCGCCCGCCAGGTACAGCCGCCAGGTCCGCGCGGCCTCCTCCCCGGCCAGCGCCACCAGGTCGTCGTAGCGCCGCTCCAGCTCCGCCGACCACGCGCGGGCGGTGCGCACGTAGTGCTCGCGCATCGAGCGCACCCCGGTCACCTCCAGGCCGGCGTCCTCGATGAGGCCCACCGTCTCGCCCAGGGGGCGCATGTACATGTCGGGGGCGATGTAGCGCTCGATGAACGGGCCGCCGCCGGGGTGGTCGCCCCCGCGGGACATCTGCTGGACCAGCAGCCGGCCCCCCGGCCGCAGCAGGGACCGCAGCCGCCGGGCGAACGGCGCGTACTCGTCCCGGCCCACATGCTCGCCCATCTCGATGGCCGCCACGGCGTCGAACCCGCCCCGGTCGATGTCGCGGTAGTGGCGCAGCCCCACCTCGACCCGGTCGTGGAGGCCCTCGTCGCGGACCCGCGCGGCGACGTGGTCGCGCTGGGCCGCCGACAGGGTCACCGCGGTCACGTGCGCGCCGAAGCGGCGGGCGGCGTACAGGGTGAGCGAGCCCCACCCGCAGCCGACGTCGAGCAGGCGCGCACCCTCCCGCAGCCCCAGCTCCCGGCAGACCAGGTCGAGCTTGGCACGCTGGGCGTCGGCGAGGGTGGCGTGGGGGTCGTCGTCGGGCCAGTAGGCGCAGGAGTAGGCCATGGTCTCGTCCAGCAGCAGGGAGTAGACGGCGTTGCCCGCGTCGTAGTGGTGCGAGATGGCGGCCGCGTCGCGCTCGCGGGAGTGTGTGCGCCCCCGGAGCCGGGCCTCGCCGCGCGGGCGCGGCGGCGGGGCGCCGACGGCTCCCACGGCCAGCAGCGCACGGGCCGCCCCCGCCCACTCGCCGGGTCCGGGCGGGGAGGCGCGGTGGCGGCGGACCGCGGCGCCGACCCGGCGCAGCGCGTCGGTGAGGTCGCCCTCCACGTCCAGGGCGCCGCTGACGTAGGCGCGGGCCAGGCCGAGCTCGCCGGGGCGGGTCACCGCGTACCGCAGGGCGTCGCGGTCGCGCAGGACGGCGACGGGCGCGTCGGCCGGACCGGCCTCGCTGCCGTCCCAGGCGCGCAGGCGCACCGGCGGGTGGCCGTCGAAGAACGCGGCGAGCACCGGGGCGAGGAAGTGGGCGACGCCGCGCGGCCGGCCGCGGCGGGCGGCGGGGGCGCTCATCCGGCACGCTCCATGACGATCTGCTCCACGTCGATGATCCCGGAGCGGAACCCGGCCTCGCAGTAGGCGAGGTAGAAGTCCCACATGCGCTGGAAGACGGGGTCGAAGCCGAGCCCGGCCACCCGGTCCGCGGCGGCGTCGAAGGAGCGCCTCCACACCAGGAGGGTGTCGGCGTAGTCCGCGCCGAACGCGTGCCGGTCGACCACCCGCAGGGACGTGCGGTCGCGCACCTGCCGCTCGATGGCGGCCACGGAGGGGATGAGCCCGCCGGGGAAGACGTACTTGTGCATCCAGGTGTAGGAGTGCCGGGAGGCCCGCATCAGCCGGTGGTCCATGGTGATGGACTGGATGCCGACCCGGCCTCCGGGGCGTACCAGCCGGTTCAGGGCGGAGAAGTAGGCCGACCAGTAGTGCTCGCCGACGGCCTCGATCATCTCCACGCTGATCACGGCGTCGTACTCGCCGTCCACGTCGCGGTAGTCGAGCAGCAGGACGTCGGCGGCGCCGTCCGCCCCGGCCTCGGCCAGCCGCCGCACGGCCAGGTCCCGCTGCTCGGCGGAGAGGGTGACGGTGGTGACGCGGGCACCGCGCCGGGCCGCCCGCAGCGCCAGGGACCCCCACCCGGTGCCGATCTCCAGCAGGGTGGTGCCGGGACCGGCTCCCACGGCGTCCAGGAGGCGGTCGATCTTGCGTTCCTGGGCGGCCGCCAGGGTGTCCGGGTCGCGCGGGCCGGGTCCGTCGAACAGCGCCGCGGAGTACGTCATGGTGCGGTCCAGGAACAGCGCGAAGAGGTCGTTGGACAGGTCGTAGTGGTGGCCGATGTTGCGGCGGGCCGCCTCCCGGGTGTTGCGCTCGCCCCGGCCCCGGCGCGGCAGGGTGATGTGGCGCAGGGGTCGCAGGGGGCGCGGGACCAGGTCCGTGTAGTGCTCGGCCAGCCGGGTGAGCAGGGCCACCGGGTCCGGGGAGTCCCACTCGCCCGCCATGTAGGACTCGCCCAACCCGATGAGCCCGCCCGCGCCCAGTCTGCGGTGGAACGCCTCGGGGTCGCGCAGGCACAGGACGGGGGTGCCGGTGCCCGGGTCCCGGACGGCGGCGGGGTCCTCGGTGATCCGCACCCCCGCGCGGCGCGCGGCGTGGCGGGCCAGGGCGCGTGCGGCGGCGGCGCGCAGGCGGGACCGGGGCACCCGGGCGACGTCGGGCCAGCGGCGTGCGTCGACGGCGGCGGGCGGCGCCGGGGGCGGGGTCGTGGTGGTCATGGTCGTGCACCTGTCTTCTCGTGTGCGGTGGTGTCGTGGTGGTCCGGCCTCGGGTGGACCGGGACTCCGCGCAGGTAGAGGCCGATGCCCCGGGTGCGGATGCGGGCCGCGCCCACGAGGGGGGCGAGCGGGCGGCGCAGGGCCAGGCGGAGCAGGGAGGCGGGGGTGGCCGGGACGCGGCGGCCCCGCACCGAGGCGGCGAAGGGGGGAGCCCCGCCGGTGTGGAGCGTGACGGTGAGGGAGAGCCGCTCCCCCGGCTCGGGCAGGGCCAGGCGGTAGGTCCCGTCGACCCCGTGGAACGGGGAGACGTACATGGCCTTGGCGGTCTCCGCCCGCCCGCGCGCGTCCACGTCGAGGAGGTAGCGGTGGCGGTCGCCGTAGGTGTTGTGCACCTCGGCGACGACGCGGGCGAGGGTGCCGTCGCGGCGGTGGCACCAGTAGACGGTCAGCGGGTCGAAGGCGTACCCGAGGACCCGGGCGTGGCCGAGGACGAGGACCGGCCCTCCGTCCAGGGGGGCGCCCGCCCCGGCCAGGTACTCCTCCAGGTCTGCTCGGGAGGCCCGGTGGCCGAAGCCCGCCAGGGGGCGCAGCGGCCACGGGAGCCGCGGCGGGTGGTCGAGGTCGGTCAGCCAGTAGTAGGTCCGGTGCGCGAAGGCGGAGCGGACCGGGGCCGCGCGGACGTGCCGGACGACGGCCTCGTAGAGGGCGGGCGCCGCGGGGGCGCTCACCAGGTCACCCCCAGGCTCTCGGCGGCGCGGACCCCGGAGGCGCAGCCGTCCTCGTGGAAGCCCCAGCCGTGGTGGGCGCCGGCGAAGGCGACGGTCCCGTCGTTCAGGTCGGGCAGGCGGTGCTGCGCGGCCAGTGCCGCGGGTGTGTACACCGGGTGCTCGTAGTCCATCTCCGCCAGGACCAGGCGGGGGTCGACGCGCCCGTCGTCGTTGAGGGTGACCAGGTGGCGGCGCCGGCCGGGCAGGTGCTGGAGCCGGTTCATGTCGTAGCTGACGCGGACGGCCCCGGCGTCGGGGTCGCAGGAGGGCAGCCGGTGGTTCCAGCTCGCCCGGACCACGGGGTCGCGGGGCAGCACGGAGGTGTCGGTGTGCAGCAGGGTCCGGTTGCGGGAGTAGCGGAACGCGCCCAGCACCGCGCGCTCGTCGGGGGTGGGCCGCTCCAGCAGGGACAGCGCCCGGTCGGCGTGGACCGCGACGACGGCCGCGTCGAACTCCAGGACGTCGCCGCCCGCCCGCAGGCGGACCCCGCCCGGGCGGCGCTCCAGCGAACGGACGGGTGCCCCGGTGCGGACCACGTCGAGGTTCTTGGCGATCCGCTCCACGTAGGAGCGCGAGCCGCCGGCGACCGTCCGCCACCGGGGGGAGCCCCAGACGCCGAGCATCCCGTGGTTCGCCAGGAAGGCGAACAGGTACCGGGCGGGGTAGTCCAGTGCGGTGCCGGGAGGGCAGGACCACACCGCCGACACCAGGGGCACCAGGAAGTGCGCCACGGTGTGGCGGCTCAGGGAGCCGTCGGCGGCGAACTCCCCCAGCGTGGGTCCCGGGCCGTGGTCCGGGGCGGCCAGCAGGGCACGGGCGGCGCGGTGGAATCGGGGGATCTCGACGAGCATCCGCAGGTGGGCGGCGCCGGCGCGGGATCCGGTGGGCAGCAGGGCGCGGGCTCCGCGCGAACCCGCGTACTCCAGGCCGCAGCCGTCGCAGGACACCGAGAGGCTCATCTCGGCGGGCCGGGTCTCCACGCCCAGCTCGTCGAAGAGCCGGACCAGGTGGGGGTAGGTGCGGCGGTTGTGGACGATGAAGCCGCTGTCCACGGAGAGCTCGCCGCCGTCCTCCCCGGTGAGCCGGTGGGTGTGGGCGTGGCCGCCCAGGCGGTCGTCGGCCTCCAGCAGGGTGACCTCGGCCCGCTCGCGCAGGATGTGCGCGGCGGTCAGCCCGGAGACCCCGGAGCCGATCACGGCGATACGGCGGCGGTGGGTGTGCCTGTCCTGGACCACACGTGTCCCTTCGGTGGGGGCTGGTACCGGGTATTCGGGCCCGGCCCGGCCGCGGATGGGCGGCGGCACCGGAAAATACTGTGACCTGCGCCACAGGGCCGCGAGAGCACCGGAACAGGAGCGGTTCTGGACAGCGAGGGGGTCGCGGCGGCACCGTGGACGAATGCGCGCACTACGAGCGATCGACCGCCTGGACCGCAGGATCCACCGCTTCGTGACCGGCCTGGGGCCGCCCGCACTGGACCCCTACACCCCGAAGTTCGTGCAGGCCACGGACAACATGGCCCCGTGGTTCCTGGTGTCGGCGACGCTGGCTGCCACCGGCGGCCCCCGGCTGCGGCGCACCGCCCTGCGCGCCATGGCCGCGGCCGCGGCCGCCAACGCGCTCTCCGCCGGGGTCAAGCACCTGACCGACCGCGGCCGCCCGGACCTGGCGCGGGTGCCGCGGGCCCGGATCCCCTACCGCGACTACCGCAGCTCCTCCTTCCCGTCCGGGCACACGGCGGCGGCCGTCGGCTACGCGGCGGGGATCGGCGCCGACGCCCCGCGCCCGCTGACGGCGCTGGTGGCGGCGCTGGCCGGGCTGGTGGCGGTGTCCAGGGTGCACAGCGGGGTCCACTACCCCGGCGACGTGCTGGGCGGTGCGGCCATCGGGCTGGCCGCGGGGCTGGCGGCGCGCGCGGTGGTGCCGCCCCGGCCGGAGCTGGTCCACGGCGCCGAGACGCTGCCCGCGGGCGTGCACAGCGAGCCGGCCCCGGCCGAGGACGCCCTGTCCACCGGGACGCTGCCCGGGACCGGCGTGACGGTGGTGGTCAACCCCCGCTCGGCCGACCTGCTCCCGACTGCGGTCACCGAGGGGCTGCCCGGGCCGGCGACCGGCGGGACGCCCTCGAAGATCGCGCGGGCGCTGCCGGGCGCCACGATCGTCGCCCTTTCCGAGGACGACGACATCGCCATGGTCATGGACAAGGCGGCGGAGGCGGGCTCGGTGCTGGCGGTGGCGGGCGGCGACGGCACCGTCAACGCGGGGGCGCGCGCCGCGATGGACCACGACCGGCCGCTGCTGGTGATCCCCGACGGCACGCTCAACAACTTCGCCCGGACGCTGGGTCTGACCTCGGTGGACATCGCGCTGCGCGCCTACTCCGGCGGCCACCTCGCCCGGGTGGACGTGGGCGAGGTCGACGGACGCCTGTTCCTCAACACCGCGTCGTTCGGCTCCTACCCGCGCATGGTGGAGCGGCGCGACCGGTGGGCGCCGCGGATCGGCAAGTGGCCCGCGTTCGCCCTGGCCCTGTGGCACGACCTCCGCGAGGTCTCGCCCGTTCCGGCGGTGGTGGACGGGCGCGAGACGAAGGTGTGGTGGGCGTTCGTGGGCAACGGCCGCTACCGCACGCACGGCCGGGTCCCGGCACTGCGCGAGAGCCTGGTGGACGGCCGCCTGGACGTGCGGGTGCTGGGCGCCCGCTCCCCGTTCCCCCGCCTGCGGGCGGCCGTGGACGTGCTGCTGGGCCGCCACTGGCAGGGCGAGGGCTACCGGGAGGGGACCGTCCGGGCGCTGGAGCTGGTCCTGCCCGAGGAGCCGCGGCTGCTGGCCGTGGACGGGGAGGTCGTCGAGGGCTCCCGGACCGTGCGGTTCACCAAGCGGCCGGCGGCGCTGCGGGTGTTCGTCCCGGCCTCGGGAGCCTGAGGGCCGTCAGCGGCGGCGGTCGCCGCCGCAGTCGCCGATGAGCAGCGCCAGCCCGGCGCCGACCAGCCAGGAGTCCTTGGCGATGGGCGTGCCCTCCTGGGTGGGCAGCAGGGTGCCCGGGCGGCGCAGGCCCGGGGTGCGCAGGTACAGCCCGACCAGTCCGGCGCCGAAGGCGGCGAGCCCCGCCCCCGCGAGCCTGCTCGGCACCAGCGGCACCAGCAGGGCGGTGCCCAGGGCGATCTCCCCGGCGGACAGGGCCTTGACGAACGTGGTGGGGTCGACGTCCTTGAGGAAGGGGTAGGTGCCGGCGGCCATGCCGTGCATGCCCCGTGCGGTCTCCTCGTCGGCGCCGCGCTTGGACAGGCCGGAGTTGAGGATGAACGCGCCGGTGGCCAGGCGCAGGGGGATGTCGCTGATTCTCGTCGGAAGTCGCATGTCGTCTCCGTGGAACGGGCGCTGATGACGCGGGGCGATCAGAATGCTACCCAGCGCAGCGCCCGGGGGCGGGGAGACCCGCCGCCCGCCTCCCGACCCGGGGTCAGAGGCCGGTGACGATCTCCTCCAGCGCCTGCCACGCCAGGTCGGTGTCGCGGTCGCGCGCGTGCGGGCGGGAGAAGGCGTCGGCGAACTCGGCGATGTCCTGCAGAGTCCAGCGCAGCCGGTACAGGTCCAGGCGGTCGGGGTCCACGGGGTGGCCGGAGGCGTCGCTGTAGCGCTCCAGGTCGGCGGCGTCCTCCGCGACCAGCCACAGGTCGCGTTCGGGGGCGGCGGCCCCCACGGTGTCCCAGTCCACCAGCAGCGGCCGGGGGCCGCGCCAGACCACGTTGCCGGGATGGGGCTCGCCGTGGGTGACGACCAGCGGGGCGTCGGCGAGCCGGGCGGCCCGGCGGTCGTACTCCTCCAACCGCGTGCGCACCCGCTTGGTGTGCTCGGCCAGCAGCCGGGCGGCGGGGCCGGAGTAGGGGCCGTGCGCCCCGATCAGGGAGGGGTCCTCCAGGACGGCGTCCAGGTGGGCCCGGTGCCCGATCTCCGCGGGTGCGGCGGGCACCCCGCGCAGCGGGGCGACGCGGTGCAGCCGGGCCAGGGCGTCCAGCAGCAGTCCGCGCAGGTACGGGGTCAGGGGGCGGCCGAACTCGCCGGAGGCGCCCTCCACGTACGGGAAGAGGCTGAGCACCCGGTCGCGGCCCACCGCCCGGACGGTCCGCCCCTCGGGGGTGCGCAGCGGTGCCACGACGAACCCCAGGCCGGAGTCGTCGTGCAGCCGGGCCGCGGTGTCCATGGCCGCGGCCAGCCGCTCCCGGGCCTGCACCGGGGTCGGCCCCAGGTAGGCCTTGCGGGACAGGTCGGCGACGGTCGCGAACCAGCGCCGCCCCGAGGTGTCGGTGACCCGCCAGTGGTGGTCGGCGAAGCCGACGGGCAGGTGGGTGAGCGCGACCGGGCGGATGCCCCACGCGCCCAGGGCTTGTGCGATCCGGTCCTCGTGGAGGTCTGGCAACTCCCGCATGCCGCGAAGCTACCAGTGCTCTCCCCGCGGCGCAGGGGTTTTCCCGGGGTTGCCCGGACTCCGCCCGCCCGCGTCAGGCCACCAGTCCGTACAGCCGGACCGTGTCGGCGCCCCGGACCACGGTGACCAGCGCGCCGGGGACGGCCACCGCCCGGTGGTCGCCCGCGTCCGGGCCCGGCGGCTCCGGCCGGGCCCCGCCGGGCGGGTCCAGGACCAGGAGCCGGGGATCGCCGTCGAAGGGGACCGACCACAGCGCCGGGGCGCCGCTCCCCTCTCCCGCGCCGGCCCGGCCCCCGCCGGAGGGCACCGCGACCGCGCCGGGCAGCCCCACGGCCGGGCCCGGACCGTGCTCGGACACCTCGTCGCCGGGCAGGGCGGCGGTCTCGACGATCTCCCCGGCCGGGTCGACCCTGTGGAACAGCACACGGTCGGCGGCCGTCTCCGCGACGACCGCGCCGGAGGTGTCGGCGCCCACCAGCACGGACCGGCCGTCGGTCCAGGACTCGCCGGTGATCCGCACCGCGTGCGACCCGTCGCGCGGGTCCAGGGCCGCCGGGGCGCTCCCGCCCGCGAGGGGGCCGGCCACCACCGCGGGGCGCGCCTCGGGGTCCGCGGCCGGGCCTCCGGTGCGCAGCGCGGGGAAGTCCCCCAGCCCGGGCAGCTCGCGGGTCCAGCGCTCCCCGCCGTTCCGCGGGTCCAGGGCGGTGACCACTCCGGTCAGGTGCGTTGCGGGGGTGTCGGCGGGCCCGGTCGGGGAGGCGACGGACGGCGAATCGCGGGGGGCGCAGGCGTAGGCGACCAGGAACACGTCGGGGGTGCGCAGGGTGTTGTCGGCGTCCCACTCCCGCCGGGGCCCGCAGACGCGGCCGGGCCGCTCCGGGACGGTGAACGACCACTCCTCCCGGAAGCCGGAGGTGTCGCGGGCGCTGATCCGCGGCGGTCCGTCCCCCTCCTGCCAGGAGTACACCAGGGTGCCGGGGCCGGCGGCCAGGACCCGCGCGTCCGCGCCGTCCGGCGGGGGCGGGGTGGTGAACGCCTCCACCGTGGCTCCGCGGGCGGTGTCCAGCTCCACCCAGGCCAGGGCGCCGGTGCGCCCGGGGTCGTCGGGGTCGCCGTGGGCGACGTGCACGCGGGTGCCGCCGCCGTGGACGGAGGCGCGGGCGTCGGCGCCGCGCAGCCGGTAGCGCCACAGCTCCCCGCCGGTGGCCCCGTCCAGGGCGACCACCCCGTCGTCCAGGACGACGACCGGGCCCAGGGTGCCGGGCAGCACGTCCACCACGGCTCCGTCCCCGGGCGGCGTCCAGGACCAGGCGACCTCCGCCGCCCGCGCGGGGACCGGCGGGGCGGTCCCGGGGACGGTGGCGGCGACGGTGTGGTCGACCATCAGGGACAGGGTCAGGGCGCGCACCCCGAACCCGGCGACCAGGGCCAGCACCAGCCCGGCCGCGGCCGGGGGCAGGGAGCGCCGCCGCGGGCGCGCCCGCATCCGGCGCCGCCCGGCCGCCACCATCAGCAGTCCCGTCCCCGCCGCGGAGAGCGCGGCCCACCAGGGGACCTCGGGGGCGAACGCCAGCGCCGCCCCGCCCAGGCACAGCCCGGCGCCGCACCAGCCCAGCGGGCCGCGCGGGGAGGTGTCCTCGGTGTCCCGGCCGACCGTCGGGTCCTCGACCACGCACGCCTCCCCTCGCACCGGCGCACGCGCGCCGACCATACGACGCGCGGGTGGTGCGTTCGGTTTTCCGGCGGACGCCGCGCCCGCCGACCGCAACGGATGATCCCCCCGAATCCGGACGGTATTCCCGTGGCCGCCCCGCCGCGGCCCCGCCGTCGGTAGCCTGGCGGACCGCGCACCGGCGACGAGGAGGATCGGCAATGGCAGGGAACACCGCGACCGGGCCCGCGGCGGCCGCGCTCACGGAGGTCGCCGAGGGGGTGCACGCCTGGGTCCAGCCCGACGGCACCTGGTGGGTCAACAACGCCGGGGCGGTCGTCGGCCGGGACGGGGTGCTGGTCGTGGACACCTGCGCCACGCACGAGCGCACGCGCCGGTTCCTGGCCGCCCTGGACGCGGCCACCGGGGGCGCGCCCGTGCGCTGGGCGGTCAACACCCACCAGCACGGCGACCACGCCTACGGCAACTCACTGCTGCCCGACACCGCCGCGCTCATCGGCCAGGCCGCCATGCGCGAGGCGCTGCTGCACGACCCGATCTTCGAGGACTGCCCGCCCGTCTGGGAGCCGCGCCCCGACTGGGGCCCGGTCGCCCGCCGGCTCCCCTCCATCACCCTGGACCGGGAGCTGACCGTGCACGTGGGCGGGCGCCGGGTGGAGCTGCGCCACCCCGGGTACACCGCGCACACCCCCGGCGACGTGGTGGCCTGGCTGCCCGAGGAGGAGGTGCTGTTCACCGGTGACCTGATCTTCCACGGGCTGACCCCGCTGGTGTTCATGGGCTCGGTGCAGGGGGCGCTGCGGTCGCTGGCGTGGCTGCGCTCCTTCGAGCCCGCGCACGTGGTGCCCGGCCACGGGCCGGTGTTCGGCGCCGCCGACCTTGACGCGGTGCTGGCCGCCCACGAGCGGTACTACCGGTTCGTGCTGGCCGCGGCCAGGGAGGGGGCCGCCGCCGGGCTGAGCCCGCTGGAGAACGCGCGCGCCGTGGACCTGGGCGAGTTCGCCGGCTGGGGCGACGCCGAGCGCATCGTGCTCAACCTGCACCGCGCCCGGGCGGACCTGGCCGGGGAGCCGATGGACCTGCGCGCCGCGCTGGACGACGCCGTCGCCTGGAACGGCGGCCCGCTGCCCACCACTCTGTAGGCCGCGGGGCCGGGACGTGCGGAATGTCGGGAGCGTGCGGTTCACTGGGCCGCACACCCCCGTCACCCACCCCCGGAGCCCCGCGTGGACACCCTCGAACTCGACACCCGGGCGGTGCGCCGCCTGGCCGTGCGCCGCCAGCACCTGTCCGGGCCCCGCCTCCGCCCCGGCCCCGACGGCCTGCGCGAGGTGCTGCGCGACCTGCGCTGCCTCCAGATCGACCCGATCGGCGTGGTCGCCCGCAGTCACGAGCTGGTGCTGTGGAGCAGGCTGGGCGGGTACCGGCACGCCGACCTGGACGCGCTGCTGTGGGAGGAGCGCTGGCTGTTCGAGTACTGGGCGCACGCGGCGTCGATGGTGCTCACCGAGGACCTGCCGCTGCACCGGCGGCTGATGCGCCGCCACCCGGGCGAGGGCTCCCGTCTGGAGGCGTGGGCCGAGGCCAACGGGGAGCTGCGCGAGCACGTCCTGGACCGGCTGCGCGAGGCCGGGCCGCTGCCCACCGACGGGTTCGAGGACCGGGCGGCGGTGCCCTGGGAGTCCACCGGGTGGACGGCCGGGCGCAACGTGGAGCGGATGCTGGAGCTGCTGTGGTTCCAGGGGCGGATCATGGTGGCCGGGCGGCGCGGGCGCACCCGGCTGTGGGACCTGGCGGAGCGGTGCCTGCCCGCGTGGGCGGACCGGTCGGAGCGGACCGACGCCGAGATCGAGGAGCGGTCGGCCGAGCACGCGCTGCGGGCCCTGGGCGCCGGGCGGGCCCGGGACGTGCGCCGGCACTTCGTGCGCGAGCGGTACGGGGACACGGACCGGACGTTGGAGCGGCTGGTCGCCCAGGGGCGGGCGGTGCGGGCACGGGTGAAGGGGAGCGCCGAGCCGTGGTTCGTGCACGCCGACGTGCTGCCGCTGGTGGAGGAGGCCGCGGGCGTCGGGTGGGAGGGGCGGACGACGCTGCTCTCGCCGTTCGACAACCTGCTGTGCGACCGGGAGCGGACGTCCCTGCTGTGGGGGTTCGACTACGTCAACGAGATGTACACGCCCCGGGCGAAGCGGCGGTTCGGGTACTACGTGCTGCCGGTGCTGCACGGGGACCGGCTGGTGGGGCGGGTGGCGGCCCGCGCGGACCGGCGGCGCGGGGTGCTGGAGCTGGAGGGCGTGTACGCCGAGGCGTGGGTGGACGACGAGGAGGCGGCACCGGGGCTGGCGGAAGCGGTCGAGGGCCTGGCCGGGCTGGCCGCGGTGGGGTCGGTGGCCTGCACCGGCCCGGTGCCGCCGGTGTGGCGGTCGGCGCTGGCCGCCCTCTGCTAGAGGTCGAAGACCAGGCAGGTGGAGGAGGCGGTGGCCACGACCTTGCCCGACTCGTCGCGGACGTCGCCCTCGGCGAAGGCGACGCGGCGCCCCGGCTTGGGCACCCACCCGCGGGCGGTCAGGGTCGTCCCGGCCGTGACCGGGCGCAGGTAGTTGACCTTGATCTCGATCGAGGTGTACCCGGACCCGGCGGGCAGGGTGGTCTGGACGGCGCAGCCCGCCACCGTGTCGAGCAGGGTGCAGACGTAGCCGCCGTGGACGATGCCCAGGGGGTTGTAGACGGAGTCGTCGGGGGTGCCGGTGAAGACGATCTCGCCCTCCCCGACCGACACGAGGTCGAACCCCATGAGGGCGGCGATGGGCGGCGGGGGCAGCTCGCCGCCGGCCATGGCGCGCAGGTGCCCGGCACCGGTGAGGCCCTCGCGTCCGGCGGCGACGACCTTGGGGTCGTACCAGGTCACGGTCTTCTCGCGCGGCTCTCCCCAGGCGCCGGGGGCCGGTGTGCTGTCGGTCATGGACGCACCCTAACAGGTCGGTTTGTTTTTCCAACTCGGTGGGGTGTGCCATTCTGGAGGCATGGCGCAGACGGAGACGACGAAGCCCAACCCCACCGTCCCGGGCCGCCCCTGTCCGGCGGCCGGCGCGCTGAGCCTCGTCGGCGAGAAGTGGTCCCTGCTGGTCGTGCGCGAGCTCCTCCTCGGCGTGCACCGGTTCGACGCCATCGCCCGCAACACCGGCGCCCCGCGCGACCGTCTCACCGCCCGCCTGCGCGCCCTGGAGGAGGCGGGCGTCGTCGAGCGCCGCGCCTACAGCGAGCGCCCGCCGCGCCACGAGTACCACCTGACCGACGCCGGCCGCGACCTCGCCCCGGTCGTCACCGCCCTCGCCCACTGGGGCTCCACCTGGCTCTACGACGAGCCCCCGGTGGTCTTCCACCACCGCGACCACGTCGCCGTCCTGGACACCACCCCCACCTGCACCGCCTGCGGCTCCCCCGCCGACCACCTCACCCCCCACCCCCACCCCTGAGCCTCACCCCCCAGGCCGCCACCACGTCCCGGGCGACCACGAGGATCCGACCGCCGAGCAGGCCGACCTCGTGCGAGCAGCCCCGCTCGTGCGGCAGCACCTCGTCGAGGGTGACGTCGCCCAGCCCCGGGAGCGATCCGCCGCCGGTGCGCGCCCGCTCCCCGTCGGCCTCCACGGCGAAGGAGGAGACACCGGTGTACGCCAACGACAGGCCCGCGTCGTGCTTGAAGGGGTTGGGCTCGAAGGTCAGCGTCAGGTCGAACAGCCCCGCCCCGCCCGGCGCCATCGCGATCCCGGCCGGCCGCAGGTCCTTCACGCACCGGGGCCCGTAGAAGTCGTAGTGGCCGGGGTCGGCGGCGAAGGCCCGGGCACCGGGCGGCAGGCGGGCGGCGAGCCCGGGCAGCGCCTCCAGGTAGGCGTTCGGGTCCAGGAACCGCACGCGGCGGCCGCGCTCCTCGCGGTGAAGGGACACCAGGCGCATCGGCCTCTCCTGCTCTTCCGGTGACAGCGGCCAGGGGAAGTGTTTACACGGGGAGGCGGGGAGGCAGGGGGGCGGGGTGGGGAGATAAGGGGTCAGGGACGGCGGAGGGGGGCCGGATGCGGGCGCTGCGATTGCACGGGCCCCGGGACCTGCGGGTGGACGAGGTGCCCGAGCCCCGGGTCGTGCCCGGGACGGTGAAGATCCGGGTCGGGTGGAACGGCATCTGCGAGTTCGACGTGCGCAACTACCTCGACCCCGTGCTGCCCGACGAGTACCTCCACCCCGTGCTGCGCACCCACGGACCGCACGTGCAGGGCCACGAGTTCTCCGGGCGGGTCGTCGAGGCCGCCGCCGACGTGCGCGGAGCGCCCCAGGGCGCGGTGGTGGCGGTGGAGCCCCTGGTGTTCGACGGCAGCTGCGCCGCCTGCCGCCGGGGCGAGTACAACCTGTGCGAGAACTCCGGGTTCATCGGCCTCATGGGCGGGGGCGGCGGCATGTCCGAGTACGTGGTCGTGCCCGCCGACCGGGTGCACGTGATGCCCGAGGACGTCTCCCCCACGGTGGCCGCCCTGGTGGAGCCCCTCGCCGTGGCCTGGCACGCGGTGGGCCGCGCCTGCCTGTGCGAGGGCGACACCGTGCTGGTCGTCGGCGCCGGAGCGGTGGGCCTGGGGGTGCTGATGGCCGCGCGGGCGCGCGGCGCCGCGCACGTGACGGTGAGCGAGGCGTCCCCGCTGCGCCGCCGGGTCGCCGAGGAGCTCGGCGCCGACCTGGTGCTCGACCCCGCGGAGACGGACGTGGTCGCCGCCGTCCGCGGCTCCGCGCCCCTGGGGGCCGACGTCTCCTTCGAGACCTCCGGCACCGGGACGGAGGCGGTGGCGACGCTCATCGGCGCCCTGCGCAAGGGCGGCCGGGCGGTCACCGTGTCCGAGGGGCGGCCGGTGGTGCTGGACGCCGCGGTGCTGGCCTCCACCGAGATCGGCCTGGTGGGCAGCTTCGGCTACGGGCCCCTCGACTTCCCCGAGGTGATCGAGGCGGTCGGCCGCGGGGTCCTCCAGCCCAAGGAGCTGATCACCGGCCGGCTCTCGCTGGAGGAGGCGCGCGAGAAGGGCTACGAGGAGCTGATCGCGCACGGCGACGACCACGTGAAGATCCTCGTGCACCCCTGAGGCCCGGGGCCGCCCGCCGGGACGGGCGGCCGTCCGGTCAGTCGGGGCGGCGGGCCAGGAGAAGGGCGAGCGCGCACAGTGCGGCCGCCGCCACCAGGACCACCACCGTCTCCCCGGCCGCGACCGTCCACACGTCGGCCGCCGACGGCCCGTCCGGTCCGTTCTCCGCGAACAGGGGCCGGACGACCCCGAAGCCGACCTCGACCACGTAGGACAGGGCGGCCGAGAGCACCAGGGCCGGGACCGGGCTGCGCAGCAGCGCCGCGACCACCAGCCCGAGCGCGCCGTACAGGACCAGGTGGGCGGGCAGGACCGGCAGAGCCGCTCCGTACAGGTCCGAGCCCCACCAGAGCAGCCCCTCCGGGTGCGACACGGGGACCGGTCCGACCGTGGACCACCCCTCGACGCCCACCACGAACAGGGTTCGCAGTCCTCCCGCCAGGAGCCCGAACCCCGCCAGGCAGAGCACCATGATCCCGATGTCCGGCAGCGGCCAGTCGCGCCGCCCCTGGCTCAACATGAGGTCGCGCCGCCCGCGGCCGCCCAGGACGAGCGCGCCCCACACCGCGGCCGCCAGCAGGGGCAACGAAGGGTCGCCGCCGAAGGTGTGGCGTTCGATCGGCAGGACCAGGTCGGCCGCCCGGCGCAGCACCGGGAGGTCGAAGAACACACCGACCACCGCCAGCAGCAGGGCCACCGCGGCCACCGCCACCAGGATCCGCTGGTGTCTCCAGGCCGGCCACCAGCCGTGCTCCGTGCGCTGTGCGAAGTCCGTGCTCATCGTCGTTCCCCCTTGTTCCCGGCACCCGCCAGATAGGCGAGCGTGATCTCCTCCAGCGACGCCGGCTGTGCCGACCACCCCTGTGGCGGGGCGGGGCCGTCCGTCTTGACCAGCGCGCTCACCTGGCGCCCCGTCCGGCTGTCGGACACGACCGTGTGCCCGTCCAGGTGTCCGGGGTCGTCGTCGGCCACTCCGACCATGCGCAGGTGGTCCGCCTCGATGTCGGCCACCGCCCCGGCCAGCGCCACCCGACCCCGGGCCAGCAGGAGCAGGTGGTCGCAGAGCCCGGCGAGGTCGGCGAACACGTGGGTGGACACCAGCACCGTCAGATCCCCGTCGGCGACCTCGGCCATGAGCAGCCCGGACACGCGGTGCCGCACCAGCGGGTCGAGGTCGGCGAAGGGCTCGTCCAGCAGGGCGACCCCGGTACGGCGGCCCAGGGTGAGGGCGAGCGCGACCAGGCTGCGCTGGCCCCCGGACATGCGCCCCACCCGCACCCCTTCGGGCAGGTCCCCGGCGGCCAGCACCCGCCGGGCGGTCGCCTCGTCCCAGTCGGGGTTGAGCGCGCGGCCGGTGCGCAGGACCTCCTCCGCGGTGAGCCCGCCGGGCAGGGGCTTGTCCTGCCCCAGGTGGGCGGGTCCGGGGGTGCGGGCGAGCGGGGACTCCCCCCGCACCAGAACCCGCCCCTCGGTGGGCGCGGTCAGCCCGGCCAGGACGCGCAGCAGCGTGGTCTTGCCCGCGCCGTTGCGGCCGAGGACCCCGCACACCGCGCCCGCCGGGATCTCGAACGTGCACCCGTCCAGCACCCGCCGGCCCCGGCGGGTCTTGACCAGCCCTTCGGCGGCGACGGCCGCTTCCCCGGTCATCGGTCTCCTTCCTTCCGGTCCTCTCGGCCCCCGAACACGTCCTCGGTGACCGACGCGACGAGCGCGGCCACGTCCTCCGCCCCCAGCCCGGCCTCCCGGGCCCGCCGCATCCAGTCGGCCAGTGCCGAGCGCAGCGGCGAGTCGGGGGCGGCGGCGTCGCTGGCCAGCGACCGGGTCACGAAGGTGCCCAGGCCGCGCCGGGCCTCGACCAGGCCTTCGCGTTCCAGTTCGCGGTAGGCCTTGAGAACGGTGTTGGGGTTGATCGCGGTCTGTTCGACCACCTGCTTGGCCGTGGGCAGCCGGTCCCCCGGGCGCAGGACGCCCAGCCGGAGCGCCTGTCTGGTCTGCTGCACGATCTGCATGTACGACGCGACGCCCGACATCCGGTCGATGCGGTACTCGATCGCCTTCACCACCCTTTCACTAATTGATTAGTGAAAGGGTGGCACAAGACGACCCCTGGCGCAACGGGGCCGGAGGCGGCGCGCACCCTCGGCCCGACGGTGTCCGCGTCATGGCGGAAGGCGCCCCGGCGAGGACCTCGGCCTCGAAGAGAACCTCCGCGATTCCATGAAATCCCCGTCAAAATGTGCCAAGTTCCTACTTTCCCGGCAGTGCGTCCGGTCGCGGATGTTTCCCTTGTCCGGACAGATCATCACCATGAGTGACGAAAGGGGCGCCATGGCACAGCCGAGTGGTACGGCGCCGGGGACGAGCCGCAACCACTGGATCCCGCTGGGCGTCGCCACGGCCGTGGCGGTCCTCCTGGTGGTCGTCTGGTCGCTGCTCGACGCCCTGCTGCCGGGGGCCCAGCGGGTCCGCGCCGGGGACGAGATCACGCTCGGCCAGGGCGGCGGGTACCGGGCCGCGCTGACGCTGCCCCAGGACGGGTGGCACCTCGACGTCGGGGCCAGCCAGGCCGGCCAGACCTACCGCTTCCACCGGGGGCCCGTGGACCTGACCGTCACCTCGGTCACGCCCGTCGGCGACCCGCTGCCCGACGCGGAACGCCTGTGGGCGGGCATGGGCGACATCGTCCGCGCCGGGGACCCCACCGCGAGGCTGGGCGAGCCCGAGGCGATCACCACCGAGCAGGGCGTCGAGGGGCTGACCGGGGTCATGCGCAGCCGTTCCGAGGAGGGGGCCGCCGTGCTGTACCCCTCGCCCGACGGGGAGTTCGCCGTGGAGATGACCCTGGGCGGGGAGGACGCCACCACCGCCGACCTGAAGGCGGTCGCCGACGTCGCCCGCGCCGTCACGTTCACCGAGGAGGGCGGACGATGAGCCAGGCGCCCAACGACCCCCGGACCCCCGACACCGCGGCCGGGACGGTGCCCGCCCAGCGCCGGCGGCGCAGGAACGGGCCCGGGCCGCAGCGGGTCCCGGCGCCCCGCGCCCCCGAGCAGACCGTGGCGGGGTACCGCCTGCCCGCCTTCGTCTCCATGGTCGTCATCGGCGTGCTGTGCCTGCTCGGGCTGGTCACGCTGGCGGTCCGGCTGGGCGGGACGGTGCGGGTGTTCTTCGCCGAGGCGGCGCTGGGGCTGGTCTTCGCCGCCGCGACGCTGCTGTTCGGGTTCTGGCTGTTCCGGCGCATCCGGCCGGTACGCGCCCCCGACCCCGCCGCCTCGCTGGTGGCGGTGGCGTGGGGGCTGACCGCGGCGACCGGCGGCGCCCTGCTCGCCAACAGCGCGCTCACCGGGGTGTGGTCCAAGACCCTGGGGCTGGAGTTCTCGGCCGTCTGGGGCGCGGCCATGACGGCGCCGTTCAACGAGGAGCTGTTCAAGCTCGCCGGGATCGTCCTGGTGGCCGTGGCCTTCCCCCGCGCCGTGCGCGGGCCGGTCGACGGGTTCGTGATCGGCGCCCTGGTGGGCCTGGGCTTCGAGGTGACCGAGAACCTCATCTACGGGCTCAACACGGTGGTCCAGGCGGGCGGGGTGAACGGCGGCCTGGCCGTGGCGCAGACGGCCGTCCTGCGGGTGCTCCTCACCGGCCTGGGCTCGCACTGGGCGATGTCCGCGGTGGCGGGGGCCGGCGTCGGCCTGCTGGCGGCCGCCGGGTGGCTGCCGGGCGGCCGCCGGGTCCTCGGGGCGTCGGTCCTGGTCCTGACCGCGATGGCGATGCACTGGCTGTTCGACTCGCCGCTGCTGGACGGTTTCGCGGGCATCGTCTTCAAGGTGCTGCTGAACTTCGGGATCGCCATGGCGGTGTACTTCGCCGCCCGCCACGCCCACCGGCGCCGGGTCCGCAGGGCCCTGGCGCTGGAGGCCGAGGAGGCGGGGCTGCGCCGCTCCGCGGCCGTCGCCCTGGCCCGGCGCCGCGCCCGCCGCAGGGCGCTGCACGAGGTGCCCGAGGCGGAACGCGCCGAGGCCCGGCGCGTCCAGGCCCTGATGGTGGAGTCCGCCGAGGACCGCGCCTTCGCGCACACCGTCTGACCGCATGGACCCGCCGGGGAGGGGCCGGGGCCCTCCCCGGCCCCTCCCGTGCGCCTCAGCCGCTCGCGGCCAGCAGCTCCCGGGCCAGTTCCCGGAAGTGGGCGACCACGGCCCGCTCCCGTCCGGGGGCGGGCACGACGCCGGCCCGGCGGTCCGCGTCCCACTCGTAGGCCAGGTCGAGGAAGGACCTGTAGTCGTGGTCGCCCTCCCCGTGGGCGGCGGCCAGGCACAGGTGGTGGTACACGTCCTCGGCCGCCGCGGCCGCGCGGGCTGCGTCCGGCTCGCCCCCGAGGAGCCGGGCGCAGAGGTGCCGGGCCGCGTAGAGGTGGGCCTGCCCCGGGGTGGGCCAGGACAGGCCCAGTTCCGCCAGCGCCTCGGTGAAGAGCTCCTCCGCCGGGTCCGTGCGCCCCAGCCCGGCCACTTCCCGCAGCGCGGGCGAGTCCAGCCCGCGGGCCAGGGCCTGGGCGGCGACCATGGGCAGGTCGGCGGGCGGGGCGCCCAGGACCGCCTGGACCAGTTGTCCGCGCAGCACGTCCATCGGTGCTCCTAGGGGGTGGGCCGGACGAAGCGGTGCAGCAGGGTCCCCTCGGACTCCAGGATGAGGCGGGGGCGCAGCTCCAGGTCCGACGGGACGCCGAAGGCGATCCGGCGGGCCTCGCCGCCCGCCAGCAGCGGCACCGTGGTCAGGCACAGCTCGTCCAGCAGGCCCTGGGCGGCCACGTCGGCCAGCAGTGAGGGGCCGCCCTCGCACAGCACCCGGGACAGCCCGCGGCCGGCCAGGTCGGCCAGGGCCGCGCCCAGGTCCACCTCGATGCCGCCGTGTACCAGGACCCGGTCGGCGCCCAGCTGGGCGCGGGCGCGCTCCAGCGCGTCCTCCCCCGCGGCGGCCCGGGTGACCATCCACGCCCCGCCGCGGCCCCGGGCCGGGGCGGCCAGGCCCGGGGGCACCAGCGCGGAGCGGCTCACCACGGCGACGTCCGGGTGCGGCGTGCGGCCGGGCCGCATCCGCGGCCCCGGGCGGCGGTAGCCCTCGGCGCGGGCGGTCCCGGCGCCCACCAGGATCACGTCGGCCAGGTCCCGCAGCAGCCGGTAGACCTCGTTGTCGGGCGGGGTGTTGATGGACCCGGTCAGCCCGTCCCCGCCGGTGGACGCCCCGTCCAGGGTGGCGACCATGTTCGCGCGCGTCCACCGCTCCGGGTGGGCGTACAGCACCGCCAGCGCCTCCCCGGAGACCTCGTCCCCCGGGGCCGCCGTGCGCGGGGCGATCTCGTTGAGCAGGACCCTCATCGCCGGTCCCCGGGCCAGACGGCCACCAGGTACAGCACCCCGAAGGGGTCGTCGGCGTAGAGCAGGCGGGGCCCGGCGACCGGCGCCCCGGAACGGGCGTGCGCCATGGCCTGGAGGGCGGAGCGGCCGTTGATCATCAGGTCCGCGCACAGCGCGGGGTCCAGGTCCAGCAGCGCCGAGGCGTCCCCCTCTGCCAGGGCGGTGCGGATCGCCCCGTCCACCGGGAAGGTCCGCTCGTCCAGGTGGCCGGGGGCGCGCAGGCCGCGGCGGGCGCCCGCGTCGGCCATGACCAGCAGCCCGACCCGCTCGGGGCGGTCGGCGACCGCCCGGCCCCGCCGGGCCGTCTCCGCGGGGTCGGCGTCGGCGGCGATGGTGCCCATCTCCACGGGCACCCGGACACCCGTGTCGTCCAGCAGGCGGCGGGCCACGGCCAGGGAGGTCGGCAGCGCCTCGGCCGTGGGGACACGCTCCCCCGGTCCGCCGAAGGCCGACACGGGGATGCGGCCCCGGACCCGCTCCGCCGAGCGCGCGTCGGCGCCCAGCACCACGATCACGTCCGGTGCGGCGGCGACCAGCGCGCCGACCGCCTCCTCGCACGCCTTGCGCAGGTCGGCGGCCACGTCCCGGCCGCCGGTCAGCTCCCGCAGGAGCAGAGGCGGCGACGGGCACACGGCGGTGGCGACGATCAACGGTTCCCCCTTCCGGAGCGGCGGCCCCTCACGCCAGCCCCCGCACGGTCCGCGCGGGGGGCCGCACCCCGCGGATCGAGGCGACCATGTCCAGGACCTGCCGGGTCTCGGCCACTTCGTGCACCCGGTACACCCGGGCCCCGTGCCAGGCGCACACCGCGGTGGCGGCCAGCGTCCCGGTCAGGCGCTCCCCCACGGGCAGGTCCAGGGTCTCACCGACGAAGTCCTTGTTGGACAGCGACACGAGGACCGGCCACCCGGTGGCGGTCATCTCGTCCAGGCGGCGGGTCAGCTCCAGGGAGTGCCAGGTGTTCTTGGCGAAGTCGTGGGCCGGGTCGATGAGCACCGACGCCGGGTCCACCCCCAGCGCCACCGCGCGCTCGGCGAGGGCGACGGTGGAGGACACCGCGTCGGCGACCACGTCCTCGTAGCGCACCCGGTGCGGCCGGGTGCGCGGGGTGACCCCGGCGGTGTGGGTGCACACCAGGGCGGCCCCGAACTCGGCGGCGACCTCCGCCAGCCCGGGGTCGTAGCCGCCCCAGGCGTCGTTGAGCAGGTCGGCCCCGGCCTCGCAGACCGCGCGGCCCACCGAGGCCCGCCAGGTGTCGACGCTGATGACGAGGTCGGGGAACTCGGCGCGGACGGCGGCGACGAAGTCGACGACGCGGCGCTTCTCCTCGTCCGCGCCGATCTCCTCACCGGGCGCGGCCTTGATCCCCCCGATGTCCACGATGTCGGCGCCCTCGGCGACGACCTTGCGCACCCGCTCGAAGGCGGGCCCGTCGTCCCAGGTGGCGCCCTTGTCGTAGAAGGAGTCGGGGGTCCGGTTGACGATCGCCATCACCAGCGACTCGTGCCCGCCGTACTCCCGGCCCCGCAGCCTCATCACCGACCGACAGCTCCTCCCAGCACCCGGGAGCGCTCCGGCCCGACCCCGGCGGCCGGCGGGCGCTCCACGGTACTGACCGTACCCGTGCGCGGGCGCCCGTGTCCGTCGGAGGTGTCGAACCAGCGGATCGCGACGTCGCCGCCGTGCTCGATCCCGCACCGCCGGTCGGCGATGGCGAGCAGCTCGGTGGCCATGGCGCCCAGGCCGCGCAGCGACTGGTGGCGGTGGGCGCGCCGCCCCAGGTCCACCTGGGCCACCGCGCGCACCCCGCACCGCAGGTGGGTGTCGATGAGCACGGCCAGCTCGACGCCGTACCCGGTGGGCACCGACAGCTGCCCGAACAGGTCCCGGCGGATCGCCCACTCGCCCGACAGCGGCTGGACCACGCCGGACAGCGCGGGCCAGCGCAGCGCCAGGGTGGGGCGGGCGACCAGCTCGGTGACGCGGCCGCCCTCGTGGCTGACCCGGGCGCCGCCGGGCAGGTCGAGCAGCCGGTCGTAGAACCCCTTGACCAGCCCCACCCCGGGTTCGGTGAGCAGCGGCCCCAGCAGGGCCGAGACGAAGTGGGTGTCCCATTCCACGAGGTCGGCGTCGAGGAAGACGATGATGTCGCCCGAGGTGACGAACTGCGACTTCCACATCGCCTCGCCCTTGCCGCGCCGGTGCCCCAGGTCGGGGCGGACGTCGACGGTCCGGTGGACGGTCGCCCCGGCCCGGGCCGCCGCCCGGCCGGTGCCGTCGGTGGAGTCGGAGTCCATGACGACGACCTCGTCGAGCAGGGGCGTGCGCTCCACCAGGGCGGCCCGCACCCGGGAGACGATGCCCCCGACGGTGGCCTCCTCGTTCCGGGCCGGGACGACCAGGCTGACGGTCAGTCCCCGCTGTCGTTTGAGGTCCAGGAGCCGCTCCGGCGTCCAGTCGGTGTGCCGGTAGGTGCGGTCCTCGAACCAGGTGTCGCTCACGAACTCTCCCCCAAGCCCTTCCACAAGCCCTCCCAGCGGCCAAGGTTACGACCCGCGGCGCACGGCGGGCCCACGCGCGGGGCGGACCGCCGCGCGCGTGACCCACTGTGCACGGCGCAGGCCGGGTCCGTGTTCCGCGCATCCTGAATCCCGGTGAAAACCCCGTTACCACCGGTCACGGGGACGGACGCCCCGGGAGGATCCGGGAATCCCGAGCAAGCCCTAGGCTGAACCGCAGAGGCGGAACGCTCGTCCCAGAGCACCGACCAGTCCCCGCCCCGACGCCAGAAGGACCTCTGCCCGTGCAGCCCCTGGATCCGACAGACCCCGAACGCATCGGCCGCTACCGGCTGACCCACCGCCTGGGAGCGGGCGGCATGGGCCGGGTGTACCTGGGGCGCACCGCCGCGGGCCGCAAGGTCGTGGTGAAGGTGATCCTGCCCCAGTACGCGGGCGACGCCGAGTTCCGCGGCCGGTTCGCCCGGGAGGCGGCGGCCGCCGCGCGGGTGGGCGGGTTCCACACCGCGCCGGTGGTGGACGCCGACCCCGACGGGGACCCGCCCTGGATCGTCAGCGCGTTCATCCCCGGCCCGTCCCTGCACGAGGTGCTGGTCGGGCGGGGGCCACTGCCGCACCCGACGCTTCGGGTGCTGGCGGTGGGCCTGGCCGAGGGGCTGGAGGCGATCCACGGCGCCGGGCTGACCCACCGCGACCTCAAGCCCGCGAACGTGCTCATGGCCTCCGACGGGCCGCGCATCATCGACTTCGGCATCGCCCGCCCCAGCGGGGACTCCTCCGGGCTGACCCGGACCGGGGCCACCCTGGGCACCCCGCTGTACATGTCGCCCGAGCAGGTGGACGCGCTGGAGGTCGGACCGGCCTCGGACATGTTCTCGCTGGGCACGGTGCTGGCGCACGCGGCGGTGGGGCGCAACCCGTTCGACGCCCCCACCCTGGCCGGGATCGTGCGCAACCTCATCGGTCCCCCGCCGGAGCTCCCGGAGGACGTCCCGGCGGACCTGCGGGACGTCATCACCCGCTGCTGGCGGCACGCCCCGGAGCAGCGGCCCACCCCGCAGGAGGTCGCCGAGACGGTCGGGGACGTCGATCCGGAGCTGGACTGGCCGGACTTCGGGGGCGGCCCGGCGGGCGGCCCCGCGACGGGGTCGGCCACGCCCCCGCCGACGGACCGCCCGGCGCACGGCGGCGGTCCGGCGTGGACGGGCTCCGGCGGCTCCCCGTCGGAGCACGGCGGCGGACGGGCGGCGACCCCCTCGGGCGGCATCCCGGCCTACGGCACCGGCGCGCCGGCGTACGGGGTGCCGACGGGCGCCCCGCGAACGGCCGTCCCCGCGGGGACGGCCTCCCGGGTGCCCGAGTCCGAGGAGTCCCTGCGCTCGGAGTCGGCGGTCTTCGACCGGCTGCGCGAGGGCGGCGACCACGCCGCGGCGCTGGCCGGCTACGAGCGCCTGCTGCCCCGGCTGCGGGAGTCCCTGGGGCCCGCCCACCCGCGGACCGTCAAGCTGCGGTCGCGGATCGCGGCCTGCAAGGAGGGCCTGGGCGACCACCGGGCCGCCCTGGAGGAGTACCGCTCCCTGCTGCCCGACCAGGCGGCGCTGCTGGGCGCCGACCACATCGACACCCTGGGCACCCGGTTCCAGATCGCCTACCAGCTGGGCGAGCTGAACGACCACGAGGCCGCGCTGGCCGCCTACCGCGCCGTCCTGCCGGACCTGGTCCGGGTGCTGGGCCCCGACCACGGCCACACCCTCACCGTCCGCGAGAACATCACCGACCACCTGTCGGCGGTGGGCGACCACCGGGCCGCCCTGGACGAGCACCAGCGCCTGCTGGGCGACCGCGTCCGGACCCTGGGCCCCGACCACCCCGACACCCTCGCGAGCCGCCAGGCCGTCGCCAACACCCTGGGGGACCTGGGGGACGACGCGGCCTCGCTGGCCGAGCACCGCAGGCTGCTGCCCGACCGGACCCGGGTGCTGGGGCCGGACCACCCGGACACGCTCACCACCCGGTTCGAGATCGCCTACCGGCTGGGCGAGCTGGGCGACCACGGGGCGGCGCTGTGGGAGGCGCTGATGCTCCTGCCGGACCTGACCCGGGTCATGGGCGCCGACGACCCCCGCACGCTGGCGTTCCGCCTGGAGATCGCCCGGCTGCACCGGCTCCAGGGGAACCCGTCCGCCGCGGGCGCCACCCTGCGCTCGCTGGCGGCGGACCTGGACCGGCTGCCGCAGGGCCGGGGCACGGACTCGCTGCGGACCCGGGTGCGGGTGGAGTCGGAGGTCCTGCGGGAGTGGACGCTGCCGCGCGCCCCGCAGAGCGGCCCCCCGCCCTACACCGGCTGACCGTCCCGCTCGGCCCGGCCGCCGTCCGGCGCTCCGGGCCACCCGTCCGCCGCGGCGGCGGCCAGGCGGTCCAGGCCGGCGGAGTCGACGAACGCGGTGTGGGTCCCGGCGGTGGTGCAGGTGAAGGCGCCCGCCACCGCCCCGGCCAGCACGCACTCCGCTACCGGGGCGCCGCCGAGGTACCGGTGCAGGAACCCGGAGATGAAGGCGTCGCCCGCCCCGTTGGCGTCCACGACCGGGCGCTCGGGGACCACCGCGGGGAAGTGCCGCGGCCGGTCCCGGCCGCGCTCCAGCACCCGGCAGCCCGCGGCCCCGTCGGTGGCCACGGCCAGCACGGCCCGGCCGCGCTCCAGTATCCCGGCCAGGACCTCGTCGACCCGGCCGCGCACGGCGGCGGCGCTCATGAAGACCAGGTCCGAGTTCAGGGCGTAGTCGAGGTGGTGCGGGTTCTCGCCGTCCCAGTCGTGCAGGTCGGTGGAGACGGTGGCGTCCAGTCCGGCCAGGTCCCGGTACAGGTCGCGGTTGTGGTTGATGATCGACATGTGCACGTGGCGGGCGCGCTCCAGGAACGGCAGCGCGAACTCCCGGGGCAGGCGCAGGTCGACGGGGTGGCGGCCGTCGTAGAAGGAGAACCGCCGCCCCTGGTCGTCGACGAGGTTGACGCCGCGGGGCGTGCCGTGCGGGGACACCAGGTGGGAGAAGGCCAGCCCCTCCTTCTCGTACCGCTCCAGGATCATGCGGCCCTGGAGGTCCTCGCCGAGGAAGTCGATGAACTCCACGGCCCGGCCCAGGTGGTGCAGGCCCAGGGCGACGCCGTTGCCGGTGTGCCCGACGTGGTCCAGCACCGGGGGCACCGACGCGGAGTCGCCCGCGGGAACGGCCAGGTCGGGGACGCGGACGATGGTGTCCACGCCGGTCCCGCCGACGACGAGGACATCGGTCCGGGGGTGGGTCACGTGCAGTCTCCTTCGGGGGTGGCGCCCTCGGGGGCGTCGAGCACGCCCGTGGTCACGGGCGGCGGGCGGCCGGGCAGCTGCGCGCCCTGGTAGACGATCTCATGGACGCCGCCGACCTCCAGCCCGTCGAACTGCTCGCGGGCCGTGCTCTCGGGGGTGTCGCCCAGGACGAACTCGCCGGCCCCGGTGACCAGGATCAGGTCCTCGCCGTCCTCGCGCTTGTCGCACACCTCCGTGGTGACGGAGCCCGTGATGTTCTCCCGGCCCAGGATGTCGAACAGGTAGGGGGCGAACATCCCCAGGCCGAGGAATCCGACGAGGAGCAGGACGAGGCAGCCGACGGCGAGCAGGCAGCCGCGCCCGCAGCCGCCCCGCTGCGCGGGCGGCGGCCCGGGGGGCCGGCCCTGCCCGGCCCGTATGTGCTGTTCGCGCTCCTGTTCCTCGCGCACCCGACGGACGTACTCGTCCATCTCCTGTTGGCGCCGCGCGCGGCGCGCCTCCGCTTCGGGTCCGAACTCGTCGTAGGCCATCCGCGCCCCTTCCAGGATGCGTGAACGCACGGAAGAAGCGTAGGTCGGGGTCGCGCGGCCCGGGAAGGCGCTGCGGGCGCCGTGGAGCGAACGAGACACAACCGTGCCGGAGCGCACCGCACCGGGTCGGCCACCTTCGGTCAGACGGGCTGCTCCGGGGCGGGCGGCGGCCCGGGCGGGAGGCCCAGGGCGGTGTAGGCGGCGGCCAGGGCGGCGGCGCGCAGCTCGGCCGCGGGGCGGTCGCCCAGCAGGACCACGCAGTCGCCCAGGCCGCCCAGCACCAGGGTGACGCGGGCCAGCTCGGCCAGTTCCGCGCCGGGGCCGGCGAGCATCGCGGTGATGCGGCGGCGCCAGTCCAGGACCCGGCCGCCCAGGTCGAGCTCGGCCAGGGTGGCGGCGTCGCGGAACACCACCCGGTTGACCTCCCGGTGGCGCATGCTCACGTCGAAGTACCGGGCCAGCAGGACGCGCGGGTCGACGGCGCCCCCGGCCGCCTCGTCGGCGGCCACGGCGGCCTCGTAGTCGTCCAGCATCGGGCGGACCAGGGAGCGCAGCAGGTCCTCGCGCGAGGCGAAGTGGTAGTAGAGCGCGGGTTTGGTGATGCCGACCCGGTCCGCGATGTCGCGCATGCTGGTCTGCTGGACGCCCCGCTCCCGGAACAGCTCCAGGGACGCGGCCCGGATCCGGTCCTTGGTCCGGGTCGATCGCGCTCGGGGCACCCCTCACCTCACCTCTCGGCCACCGTGGTGTCACCAGTCTGGACCATGGGGGGCCTTGCCATCGCCGGTGTTTTTTGTTTACCTTCCGGTAAGTCTACAAAAGGAGGCCGCCATGGCGACCGTGCTCGTCTCCGGCGCGGGGATCGCCGGCCCCGTCCTGGCCCACCGCCTCGTCCGGCTGGGGCACCGGCCCGTGCTCGTGGAGCGCGCGCCCGCGGGCGGCGGGGGCTTCGGGGTGGACCTGTTCGAGCCCGCCGTGGAGATCGCGACGCGCATGGGCCTCATCGACCGGATCCGCGAGGCCTCCACCGGCAACACCCGCATCCGCCTGGAGCGCCCCGGGCGCCGCCCGGTCGACGTCGACATGGGCGCCCTGGCGGAGGTCGCCACCGACGACCGGCACGTGGAGGTGCTGCGCGGCGACCTGGCCCGCATCCTGCACGAGGCCGTCCGCGACGACGTCGAGTACCTGTCCGGGGACTCCGTCGCCTCCCTGCACGACGACGGGGACGGGGTCGACGCGGCCTTCGAGCGCGCCGCCCCGCGCCGGTTCGACCTGGTGGTGGGCGCCGACGGGCTGCACTCGGCCGTCCGGCGCCTGGCCTTCGGCTCCGAGGAGCGGTACCGCAGGTTCCTGGGCGGGCACATCGCCGTGTTCGACCTGCCCGAACCGCGGGAGGCCGACGGCCGGGTGGTGCTCTACCAGTCCGTGGACCGGACGGCCGCGGTCTTCCCGGTGCCGGGCACCGGCCGGGCCCGCGGCGCGCTGCTGTCGCGGGACGCGCGGGAGTACGACGGGCACCACCGGGACCTGGACGCCCAGCGGCGGTTCCTGCGGGAGGCGTTCGCCGGGGAGGGCTGGCGGGTGCCCGAGCTGCTGGAGGCCGCCGACCGGGACGAGGGCCTGTACTTCGACTCCATCAGCCGGATCGCCATGGACTCCTGGACGCGCGGCCGGGTGGCGCTGGTCGGCGACGCCGGGTACTGCCCGGGCGCCGCGGTCGGCGGCGGCACCACCCTGGCGGTGGTGGGCGCCTACACGCTCGCCCACCACCTCGGGGAGGACCCGCGGACCGGCCCCGCCGCCTACGAGTCGGCCCTGGCCTCCTACGTGCGGCGGGTGGGCGGGGTGGGGGCGGCGTCGATGGACACGCTCATCCCGCGCTCCCGGCTCGGGGTGACGCTGCGGTCGGCGGCGCTGCGGGCCCTGCCGCGGCTGCCCCGGCCGCTGCTGCGCCGCGCGGTGAACTCGGACTCGCGGGCCGCCCGGGTGCTGTCGTCGGTCGCGCTGCCACCCGCCGCCTGAGCCGGCGGACGGGCCGGCGCCCATCGCCGGCCCAGGCGCCGGCCCGGACGGCACACAGCTACTCTTTCTCCTCATTCTCCTCAGTGGTCACTCCGTCACCGACCCCCTTGTCTGATACTCGATTACGGGTTACCTTTATCTTGATGTCAGATACCGAACACCCCAAGATTCCGGACGATCTGGTGGGCGCGGCGATCCGCGCCGCGGAGCGGACGGGAAAGGACGTGGCCGACGTGCCTCTCATCGAGATAGCCCAGGAGGCGGGGGTCTCCCGCAGCACCCTCCTGCGCCGCCTCGGGGGCAGGCGCGGGGCCCTGGACACGGCGGTCCGCGAGGCGGGCGTCGACCCCGGCGGGCGCCCTCCCGTCCGGGAGCGGGCCGTCGAGGCGGGGGCGCGCCTCCTGGGCGAGACGGGCCTGGCGGCCACCACCCTGGAGGCCGTCGCGGCCGCCGCCGACTGCTCGGTGCACAGCGTGTACGCCGCCTTCGGGTCGCGCGACGCCCTGCTGGCCGCGGTCTTCGAGCGGTACGGCCCGCTGACCGAGCTGGAACGGCACCTCGCCGACCCGGGCGAGGACCTGGCGGCCGCCGTCCTGGGCGTCCACCGGGCGCTGGCCCGGGCGTTCACCGACGAGCCCCGGGTGATGCCCGCGCTGCTGGCCGACGTGTTCGCCCGGCCCGGCGGCCCCGCCCGGAACCTCCTGACAAGCCGGTTCTTCCCGCGCATGCTGGCCGCCCTGGGCGGCTGGCTGCGCCGGGAGATCGACGCCGGGCGGCTGCGGGACCTCCCCGTGCCCCTGCTGGCCCAGCAGCTCGTCGGCCCCGCCGTCATCCACTTCGCCCTGCGCCCCGCCCTGGCCGGGGTGCCCGGCATCGACTTCCCCGACGTGGAGGAGACCTGCGCCGTCCTCGGCGACGCCTTCCTCCGAGCGGCGGCGACCCACCCGCCGCGCTGAACCAGGGGCGACGGAGCCCCGGAACAGGAGTCCCCGATGACCGAGAAGACGACCTGCCTGATCGCCGGCGGCGGCCCCGCCGGGATGGTGCTCGGCCTGCTGCTCGCCCGCGCGGGCGTGGCGGTGACCGTGCTGGAGAAGCACGACGACTTCCTGCGCGACTTCCGGGGCGACACCGTCCACCCCTCGACCGTGCGCCTGCTCGACGAGCTCGGCCTGGGCGAGGAGTTCGCCGCCCTGCCGCAGAGCCCGCTGGACCGGGTCGCCTTCCCCCTCGGCGGGGACAGGATCGTGACCATCGCGGACTTCCGCCGCCTGCCCCACCCCTACCGGAGCGTCGCCATGGTGCCCCAGTGGGACCTGTTGAACCTGCTGGCCGGGGCCGCGAACGAGGAGCCCTCCTTCACCCTGCGGATGGGCACCGAGGCCACCGGGCTGGTCCGCGAGGGCGGCCGCGTGGTCGGCGCCCGGTACCGGGGCCCCGGCGGCGAGGGGGAGATCCGCGCCGACCTCACCGTGGGCTGCGACGGCCGCTGGTCGCTGGTCCGCCGCGAGGCGGGGCTGGTCCCCGCGGAGTTCCCGGTGGGCATCGACGCCTGGTGGTTCCGGCTGCCCGGCTCGCCGGAGGACGCCATGGCGCTCACCCCCCGGGCCGGTCGGGGCCGGTTCCTCATCGTCATCCCCCGCGAGGGGTACCTCCAGGTCGCCTACATCGGCCGCAAGGGCAACGACCCCGACCTGCGCGCCCGGGGCGTGGAGGCGTTCCGCGCCGACGTCGCCGAACTGCTCCCGGAGCTGGCCGACCGAGTGGACTCCATCGGGTCCATGGACGACGTCAAGCACCTGGACATCCGGCTGAACCGGCTGCACCGCTGGCACGCCGAGGGCGTGCTGTGCATCGGCGACGCCGCGCACGCCATGTCCCCGCTGGGCGGGGTCGGCATCAACCTCGCCGTGCAGGACGCGGTGGCCGCGGCGACCCTGCTGGCCGAACCGCTCCGGAGGGGGACCGCCGACGGGCGCGCCCTGGCGCGGGTGCGCGCGCGCAGGCTGGCGCCGACCGCCGTCGTCCAGCGCCTCCAGCGGACCATGGAGAAGATCCTGGTCGAGCCGATCCTCCAGGGCCGCAGGATGGGGCCGCCCGCACCGGTGCTCTGGGTGCTGGAGCACCTGCCGTTCATGACCGCGGTGCCCGCCCGCCTCATCGGTCTGGGGCTGCGCTCGGAACACGCCCCGGAGTTCGCCCGCCGCTGACGCCCTCCTCCGGCCCGTTCCCCCGCTCCTCCCCCGGGTCCCGGCCCCCGGCCCGGGAGCGCCCGCCGCCCAGGGCGGTGAGCGCGACCCCGCCCACCAGCAGCACCGCGGCCAGCAGGTTGAGCGGTGTGAGCTCCTCCCCCAGGAACACCCACGCCGAGAGCATCCCGAACACCGGCACGAGCAGCGTGAACGGGGCGACCGCCGAGGCGTCGTGCTCGCGCAGCAGGAACCCCCACACGCCGAACCCGAACACGGTCGCCACCCAGGCGATGAACAGCAGTGCGCCGATCCCGGTGAGGTCGAGGCCGCGCAGCGCGGCCAGGCCCGCCTCCGGCCCCTCCACGAGCAGGGACAGCGCGAACAGCGGCAGCGGAGGGACCAGGCTCACCCACACCATCCAGGACAGGGTGTCGGGCGGAGCCGCCTTGCGGGTCGCCACGTTGGCCAGGCCCCAGAACGCGGCCGCCGCGATGATCATCGAGAACGCCGCCAGCGGCCCCGATCCGCCCTGGGCCCAGGCCGCGACACCGATCCCGCCCAGCGCCACGGCCATGCCCGCATAGCGCAGCGGGCGCAGCCGCTCGCCCAGGAACACCACCGCGAAGCCCGCAGTGAACACCGCCTGGACCTGGAGCACCAGCGACGTGAGCCCGGCGGGCATGCCCAGGTGCATGCCGGTGAAGACCAGGCCGAACTTGGCCACCCCCAGGGTCAGCCCGACCACGAGGATCCACCCCAGGGCGACCCGGGGCCGCTTGACGAGGAAGACCGCGGGCACGGCCGCGACGAGGAAGCGCAGGGCGGTGAAGAGCAGGGGCGGGAAGTGGTCGAGGCCGACCTCGATCACGACGAAGTTGACACCCCAGACGGCCGCGACGAGCACGGCCAGGAACAGGTGGAAGGGACGCATGGGTCCGATCATGGCCGCCCGGCGGATTAAGCACCAGCGAAGATTCCTACACCGTCGGATTCACGCCTGCTACATAATGGTGGTGTCCTCCCGAAAGGAGCGCCCCGTGCTCGACCTCTCCCGGCTGCGCGCCCTGCACGCCGTCCACGTCCACGGATCGGTGGCGGCCGCCGCCAAGGCCCTGGGCTACACCCCCTCGGCGGTCTCCCAGCAGGTCGGCAAGCTCGAACGCGAGACCGGCACCCCGCTGCTGGAGCGGCGCGGGCGCGGCGTGGTGCTCACCGACGCCGCCGCGATGCTCGTGGGCACCGCCGGGCGGGTGCTGGCGCTGGTCGAGGAGGCCGAGGTGTCCCTGGAGGAGCGGCGCGGCCGCCCGCACGGGCGGCTGACCGTCGCGTCCTTCGCCACGGCCGCGCGAGGACTGCTGCCGGGGGTGCTCGCCGAGCTGGCCGCCGCCCACCCCGCGCTGGACGTGCGGCTGTTCGAGGAGGACCCGCACGCCACCCCGCACATGGTCGCCCAGGGCACCGTGGACCTGGCCGTGGTGCACGACTGGGACATCGCCCCGATGAGCGTCCCCGAGGGGGTGGCGCGGGAGCGCATCGGCGAGGACCGCTGCGACGTCCTGCTGCCGCCCGACCACCCCCTCACCGCCCGGGACTCCCTGACCCGCGCCGACGTGGCCGGGGAGCGGTGGATCTGCCAGCCCCCGGGGACGGTGTGCCACGACTGGCTGACCCGCACGGTGCGCTCCACCGGCACCGAGCCCGACATCGCCCACTACGTGGCCGAGTACCAGACGCAGCTGGCGCTGGTGGCCGCCGGCCTGGGCGTCGCCGTGGTCCCGCGCCTGGGCCGGGGGCCGCTGCCCGCCGACGTGGCGGTGCGGCCGGTGGACCCGGCACCGGTGCGGGGCCTGGCGGTGCTGTGGCGCGAGGGCGCGTCCCGCCGGCCGGCGATCACCGAGGCCGTGCGGGTGCTACGCGAGCACGCCGCCCGTCTCTAGATCGTTGATGGGGAAATGTGTCCTGGTCAGTGGTCGTAGGCGATCAACGACCGCTTGACCGGGGCACCCACCAGCCAGTTGTGCCAGATCGCGGCGTTGAGCGCGCAGATGCGCTGGCACACCCGCGCCCACAGCCCCTCACTGGTGCGAGCCTGGTGGCGCTCCAGGCCGAGCTGGTTCTTCAACGTCCAGATGACGGCCTCGATCCTCTGACGCAACCAGCCCGGGAACCGGCCCTCGACGGATTCGCCCTTGAGCGCCGGACGCACCAGGGCAAACCCCAACCCGGCGGCCGCCGTCTCGATACCGACCCCGGCGAAGCCCTTGTCGCACACGATCACCGCTGCAGCCCCGGAGCGCACGGTCGGACGTGCAGCAGATGCAGTGCCTGTTTGCGTTCGTCCAACTCCTTGGGGTGGGCCAGGGAGAACGCGCACACCGACCCCTCCGCGGTAGTGATGAGCACGAGCTTGGCACCCCAGTAGAAGGCGTGGTGGGACACGTCCCGCCCGTACCCGGCCACCTCGCCCGGGCCGGAGCGGTCCACCGTCACGCGAGAGGCCCCGCACCGCACCGGGGTGCCGTCCATCAACCGCACACCCTCCCACCAGGTCGGGACGGAGCGGGCCGGCCACATCGCGGCCTTGAGCAGGACCGGGGCCGCATCGCGCAGGTGGCGGTTGTACTCGGACTGGCCGGGCAGGCGGGGGAACAGGTGCCCGATCCGGGCCGGTGCCGCCCGCATCCAGTGGCGTTCGGAGTCACACCTGAGCAGGACCTGGGCCAGGGCGACACAGACGAGTTCGGCGTCGGTGAGCTTTCGGGGGCGGCCCGGGCCGCGGCGCTGGTTCGCCGAAGGGAGCACATGGTCGTCGAGATGGACGTAGAGTGCTGTCAGAAGGGCGTCAAGGTCATTGGTCACACTCTGATCCTCGACGCCCTTCGCCATGCGCGCAGCGGGTTCAGGGATTTCCCATCAACGATCTAGGCCGTGTCCTCGCGGACCCCGCCGCGCTTCGGCCCGCCCGACGGGTGGCGGAAGGTCCCCGGCGGGCGGCCGACGGCCGCGGCGCCGCCGCCCTGCGCGGTGCCCTCGGGGGACGGGGGCCTTCGGCCCCGACGGCGCCTCGCGGCCCCGCCGGCGGCACGGCGGGTGCTCGGGGCGGCGCTCAGTCGGCGATGGCGGGGACGCGTTCGCCCTCCGGGACCGGGCCGGGCGCGGTGCCCTCCCCGAACGGCGACCCGCCCAGCGCCTCGCGCCCGTGCGGGGCGAGCCACCCCCGCGGGTCGGGCCCGGCGGCGACGACCCGCGTCGGGTTGATGCCGGTGTGCACCCAGTAGTAGTGGACCCGGATGTGGTCGAAGTGGGTGGTGTCGCCGAACCCCGGGGTCTGGAACAGGTCGCGGGCGTACGCCCACAGCGCCGGGTACTCGATGAGCTTGGCGATGTTGCACTTGAAGTGCCCGTGGTACACGGCGTCGAAGCGCACCAGGGTGGTGAACAGCCGGATGTCGGCCATCGTCAGGGTCTCCCCCACCAGGTAGCGGCGGGAGGACAGGCGCGCCTCCAGGTCGTCCAGGCGGGCGAACACCCCGGCCACGGCGCGGTCGTAGTGCTCCTGGTCGGGGGCGAACCCGGCCCGGTACACCCCGTTGTTGAGGTCGCGGTAGACCTCCGCGCCGACCGCCTCGATCTCCTCGCGCAGCGGTTCCGGGTACAGGTCGGGGGCGCCCTCGCGGGTGAGCGGCCCCCATTCGGTGGCCATGTCCAGGCAGAGCCGGTCGTAGTCGTTGGTGGCCAGGTGGCCGGTGGCGGTGTCGACCAGGCCGGGCACGCTCACCCCGCCGGTGTAGCCGGGGTCGCGGGCCAGGTAGGCCTCGCGCAGGGCGTGGATGCCCAGCACCGGGTCCACGCCGCCCGGGCTGCCGGTCTCCTCGGTGAACACCCAGTGCGGGTCGCCGTCGATGACCTCCTGCCTGGGGTCGGTGACGGCGAGGGAGACCGCGCCCTCCAGGCCCATGAGGCGGCGGACGATGACGGTCCGGTGCGCCCACGGGCAGGCCCGGTTGACCACCAGCCGGTAGCGCCCGGGCTCGGCGGCGCGACCGAACCGGCCGTCCGCGGTGACCCGGTCGGCGAAGGCCGCCGGATCGCGTGTGATCTCCTCCGTGGGGACTTCGTTGGCCCGCATCCCGCTTCTCCTCCCGGCGACGGCACTGCCGGTCGCATCGTATCCCCGCGGCGGCGGCGCGCCCGGTACCGGGCGGAGGGCCTGGGCTACCGTGGTCCTCCCATGGACGACACGACCCCGGAACCGGTCGGGCCCCTGGCGGGCGCCCGGGGCGGCAGGCTGCGCTACGGGCGCGGCGCCCCGGGGATCGAGCGGCTGGCGGTGTCGTTCTCCTCCGGGGGCTTCGCCCCGCACCGGCACGACGTGTACGCGGTCGGCGTCACCCTGGCCGGGGTCCAGGGGTTCGGCTACCGCGGCGGGCGCCACCACTGCCTGCCCGGGCAGGCCCACGTGCTGCACCCGGACGAGGAGCACGACGGGGCGGCCGGGACCGAGGAGGGGTTCGGCTACCGGATCGTCCACATCGACCCCGCGCTGGTCCAGCGGGCGCTGGGCGGGGTGCCGCTGCCGTTCGTGGCCGACCCCGTGGTGCCCACCGAGCGGGTGCCCCGCGCCCTGCTGCGGTGGCTGGGCACCATGGACGACCCTTTGGACGGCCTGGCCGGGGCGGAGCTGGCCGCGTCCCTGGCCGACCTGCTCCTGGCCTGGTCGGGGCGGTCCGCCCCGGCCCGGCCCCGGGGCGGGCCCCTGCCGCTGGCGGAGCTGGAGCGGGCGCGCGGGCTCATCGCCGACGACCCGGCCGCCGCGCACTCCGCCGAGGAGCTGGAGCGGGCCTGCGGGCTGGACCGGTGGACGGTCGCGCGCCGGTTCCGCGAGGCGTTCGGCACCAGCCCCACCCGGTTCCGCGCCATGCGGCGGCTGGACCGGGCCCGGCGGCTGATCGCCTCGGGCGTCCCCCTGGCCGCGGCGGCGGTGGAGGCCGGGTTCGCCGACCAGAGCCACCTCACCCGCGTCTTCAAGGGCGCCTACGGGCTCACCCCCGGCCGCTGGGCGGCGGCGCTGGAGCGGGTGCCCGCTCCGGAGCGGGGCCGGGGTCGGCCGCCCGCAGCGCCTCGATGACGGCGGCCATGTCCCGGCCGCCGTGGCCGGAGCGGTCGGCGTCGGCGAACGCGCGCAGGCACGCCTCCATCAGCGGCGCCGCCGCGCCCGCCGCACGGGCGGCCTCCACGACCAGGCGGCTGTTCTTGAACACGTCGGCGACCGCCGCCTGCGGCGCGAAGTCCCCGGAGACGAGCTTGTCCGCCTTGGCCCGGGAAACGGCGCTGGCCATGGGCCCGGCGTCCAGGACACGGGCCAGCAGGCCCGGGTCCAGTCCCTGGCGCTCGGCGAAGTGGAACGCCTCGGCCAGCCCGGTGACCAGGGTGATGAGGAAGGTGTTCACCGCGAGCTTGAGGGTCAGGGCGGCGGGCACCGGCCCGCACACGACCTGGTCCGTGCACAGCGGCGCGATGATCCGGGCGGCCTCCGCCACCGGCTCCGGGTCGCCCGCGAGCATCGCCACCAGGCTCCCCTCCTCGGCCGGTCCGCGCGAGCCCGAGACCGGGGCCTCCACGTAGCGGCCGCCCGCGGCCTCGATGTCCGCCCCCAGGGCCCGGGAGGCCGCCGGGGCGATCGTGCCCATGTGGACGACCGTGCGCCCGGCGACGCCGACGGCCACCTCCCCCTCCGCCGTGCGGCCCAGCACGGCGTCGGCGGCCGCCTCGTCGGAGAGCATGAGGATCACCGCGGAACAGGAGTCGAACACCTCGGCCGGATCCGCGGCGATCCGCGCGCCCGCGCGTTCCAGGGGGCCGCACCGGTGCGGGGACCGGTTCCACACCACGAGGTCGGTGCCCGCGCGCAGCAGCCGCAGCGCCATGGGGGTCCCCATGATGCCCAGTCCGACGAAACCGATCGCCATGTCCTCGTCTCCTCCCGGGAGGGTGCCGTCCGGGCGCCGCCCGGCGCCCCGCACGTATCGGAGCACCGCGGGGCCGGCCGCGTCTTGAACGATCGTGCGGCGGCGAAAACGGCGTGCGGCCGCCGGTCCGCGGACCGTAGTGTGACGCCCGTGGAAGGGCTGAACGGCTTGGGCACCGCGATCCTCGTCGAGGGCGAGAGCGATCGCGCCGCCCTGCTGGCCCTGGCCCCGGGGCGCGGGCTGGACCCGCGGGTCCTGGGCGCGGCGATCGTGCCCATGGGCGGGGCCACCAACGTCGGCCGCTTCGTGGCCCGGCTGGGGCCGCGGGGCGCCGGGCTGCGCCTGGTGGGGCTGTGCGACGCCGCCGAGGAGCGGCACTTCGCGCGGGCGTTCGCCGGGGCGGGCCTGGGCCGGGACTTCCACGTGTGCGTGGACGACCTGGAGGACGAGCTGATCCGCGCGCTGGGCGTGGCCGGGGTGGAACAGGTGATCGCCGGCCAGGGCCGGGAGCGGTCCCTGCGGATCTACCGCAGGCAGCCCGCGCACCGGGGCCGCCCCGCCGACCGGCAGCTGCACGGGTTCATGAGCAACAACAAGGAGCAGTACGCCCGGGCGATGGCGCAGGCCCTGGCCCCCGAGCGGGTGCCGGGACCGCTGGCGGCGGTCCTGGCCGCGCTGGAGGTGGCGGCCGGGGAGGCCTCCGCCTGAGCGGGGCGGCGCCGGTCGGCTCAGGCGGCGGCCGGTGCGCCGCGCAGGTACTCCACCACCTGGCGGGCGACGGTCCGCCCGGCCCGGTTGGCGCCGATGGTGCTGGCCTGCGGCCCGTACCCGGCCAGGAACACGCGCGGGTCGCGCACCGAGCGGCCCTGCTCCACCCTCACCCCTCCCCCGGGTTCGCGCAGCCCCAGGGGGGCCAGGTGGGTGAGCTCGGCGCGGAAGCCCGTGGCCCAGATGATCGCGTCCACGGGCTCGAAGGCCCCGTCGGCCCAGCGCAGCCCGTCGGGCTCCACGGCGGCGAACATGGGGCGGGCGACCAGGAGCCCGCGTTCGACGGCGGCCAGGTTGCGCGGGGTGGCGGGCAGGCCCGTGCCGCTGGAGATGCTGGGCAGCGGCCGCCCCGCGCGGGCGGCCTCGTCCGCCCGGCGCACCGCCTCGACCCCGGCCCCGGGGTCGTCGGTGAACCGCACCGGGCGCCGGGTGACCCAGACCGTCGAGGCGGCCACCCCCTCCAGTTCGTGCAGGAAGCCGGTGGCGGAGGTGCCCCCGCCCACCACGGCCACGCGCAGGCCCGCGAAGTCCCGCGCGGACCGGTACTGCGGCGTGGACACCTGCACGCCCCGGAAGTCCGCGGCGCCCGCGAAGTACGGGCGGAAGGGCCGGGCCCAGGTGCCGCTGGCGTTGACCAGCGCCCGGGTGAGCAGGGCCCCCCGGTCGGTCTCCACCCGCAGGCGGCCGTCGCCGGCCTCGCGGACCGCCGTGACCTCGACCGGGCGGCGCACCCGCAGGTCGAAGGCCCGCTCGTAGCGGTCGTAGTACTCGCGGACGACGTCGCGGGCCGGGCGGTCGCCGTCGGCGGTGGCGAAGCTCAGCCCGATCTCCCGCATGCCCGGCAGGTCGTCGACCTTGTGGGCGTCGTCCAGGCGCAGCGCCTCCCAGCGGAACTGCCAGGCCCCGCCGGGGGCGGGCCCTCGGTCCAGGACCACCGCGTCGGTGCCCGGCACCAGGCCCAGGCGGCGCAGGTGCCAGGCCGCCGACAGGCCGGCCTGGCCCGCGCCCACCACGACCACCTCCGCCTCCTGCGGTCCTCCCGGTGCTCCGCCCGTCATGGCGTCCCCCTTCGCGTCGTCGCCGTCCATGGGCAACAACGCGCGGCGGGGTTTCTTCCCGGTGCGGCGCCGGGGCTCAGACGGCCGCGGCGGAGGCCTCCCTGACCAGGCTCCGGGTCGCCACCGTGCGCAGGAAACCGGTGTCCGGCACCCACCCCGCCCCCGGCCGCGTCGGCACCCGCACGGTTCCGCCGGTGCACACCACCGGTTCGGTGGTGATGTCGCGCGCGTAGTACTTGTCCGAGCCGGACACGTCCGAGGGCAGGGTGAACCCGGGCAGGGAGCTGAGCGCGACGTTGGCCGCGCGGCCCACGCCGAACTCGTGCATGCCGCCGCACCAGACCGGGACGCCGTGGTCGCGGGCGATGTCGTGCGCGCGCACGGCCTGGGTCAGACCGCCCATCCGGGACACCTTGATGTTGAGGACGCGCCCGGCCCCCAGGGCCAGCGCGGTGTTCAGGTCCTCGGGGTCCTCCACCGACTCGTCGAGGCAGACCGGGGTCTCCATGGTCCGCTGGAGCCGGGCGTGGGCCAGCAGGGCCGACGGGGCGAAGGGCTGCTCGACCATGAGCAGCCCCCACCCGTCCAGTTCCCGCAGGACCGCATGGTGCTCCTCGGTGTCCTCGTAGACGCCGTTGGCGTCGACGTGGACGGGCACGCCGGGGAAGGCGGCGCGGACGGCCCGCACCGGCTCGACGTCCCAGCCCGGCGCGATCTTGAGCTTGACGCGGCGGTAGCCCTCGGCGACGCGGAGCCCGACCTGTTCCAGGAGGGCGTCGATCCCCGGTTCGATCCCCAGGGAGACGCCCGCCTCCACGGTGTCGCGCCCGCCGCCCAGCGCGCGGGCCAGGGGCACGCCCCGGCGCAGCGACCACAGCGCCCAGGCCGCCGTGTCGAAGCCGGCGCGGGCGAAGCGGTTGCCGCGCACCCGGGCCATGGCGCGGGCCAGCTCCCCGGGGTGCTCCCAGTCGGCGCCCAGGACGATCGGCACCAGGTGGTCGACCGCGACCGACCAGCAGGTCTCGACCGTCTCGGCCGAGTAGAAGGGGCCGCTGGGCGAGGCGATCTCGCCCCACCCCTCCGCCCCCTCGCCGTCGGTGAGCCGGACCAGGATGTGCTCCAGTTCCGTCTTGGCGTGGGAGCTGGTCTGGAAGCGGTGGACCAGGGGCAGCCGCACCCGGTGGAGTTCGATGCGGTCGATGCGGGTCATTCTTCCTCCGTGTAGAGGCCGAGTTCGGCGGAGAGGGCGTCCCGTTCGCGCAGGCGGCGCCCGGCCCCCTTGGAACTGGCGATGGTCAGGGTCGCCAACAGGTGCAGGGAGAGCGCGACCGAGGTGGGCGAGTTGGTGTAGGAGGCGCTGGAGAGGTCCAGGACGACCGCGGCCGCGGCGTAGCGGACGAGCGGGGCGTCCTCCGCGTCCGTGATGAGGACGAGGGTTCCGCCGCGCTCGGCGTAGGTGCGGGCGACCTCGACGGTCTCGCGCCGGTACCGGGACAGGGAGACCGCCACCAGCAGGTCCCCGGCGCGGATGTCGCTGAGCACGTCGAGTGCGCGCAGCGCGGAGCCGTCGACGAAGTGGACGCCGGACAGGCCCGCCGTGAGGTCGGAGGCGAGCATGCAGGCGTAGCCCAGGGACTTGCCCGATCCCAGGAGGTAGCGGCGCCGGGCGGAGACGATCAGGGCGGCGGCCCGCTCGATGGCGTCCTCCTCCGCGGCCCAGGCCAGGGCGGTGTCGAACTCGGCGCGCTGCTGTTCGAGGACGCGCTGCTTGAGCACCTGGGCGGAGCGGCGCTGGACGTTGCGGTCGAAGCGCTCGGACGGGGTGGTTCCGCGCTGGGGGGTCATGTCTCTCCTCGACTGAAGGTGTAGACCACGGTGTCGGGAGCATTCTCCGGCCTGGCGACCGAGACGAGCCGCAGGCCTTCCGCGAAGCGGGCCCGCAGTTCCGCCGAGAGGCGGGCCCGGTCTCCGGGGTCCTCCGCCGCGGTCCGGGGCCCGGCGGGCGCGGTGACCGTGGTGCGGTGGCCGGGCCCCTCGGCCCGAGGCCGGCCGGCCTCGGTTCCCAGGCCCCAGCTGACGATGACGCGGTCGGAGCCCCCGTCGTCGTAGAAGTCGGGGAGGAAGCGGATGCCGACCGCTCCGAGGACTTCGAGGTTGAAGTGCGCGTTGCGCAGCGAGTAGGGGTCGAAGGCCCAGCGCATGGTGTCCACGCCGGTCCTGCGCGCCGCCTCGGCCTGCCCCCGCTTCAGGGCCCGGCCGACGCCGCGCCCCTGGACGGTCGGGGCCACGACGGCGGTCTGCGAGTAGTGGTAGGGCGCTCCGCCGTCGACGGCGTGGACGCCGTAGCAGAAGCCGACCAGCGAACCGTTCTCGTCGAAGGCCCCGAGCACGCTGCCCCCGTTCTCGCGCAGGGCGGCGAGGAGGCGAGGGCTGACCGCGTGCTCGGGTCCCTCGTAGCCGAAGACGGAGCGGTAGAGGCCGGAGGCCGCGGACCACTCCGCGGCGGTGGTGAGGTCCCGGACGGTGATCCCGTCCGAGGCCGGGCGTCCGGGGGAGGAGTGCTGGACACGCATCGTCACGCTTCGCCTCCGGAGAAAGATAGCGAACGTATCATTCGACCTTCAGGTGCTTTTTCCCTATTGACAGGATTTTTGTGGCAACCATAGCATCCGTATATGAAACGGATCACCACTGCTCCCCCGGTCTCCGACGACCCCCTCGGCACCCTCCGCGCGCTCACCCTGCTGGAGTCGCCGAGCGGGGACACGGCGGCCCTGGCCGCCCTGGCGGGGGTACTGGAGCCGCTGGCGCGCCGGGCGGGAATGGACACCGCCCGCCGGGCCGGGACGGCGGGTGACCACCTCCTGTGGTCGTTGCCGGCACGCGGGGTCGACGGCCCGCCGCTGCTCTTCCTCAGCCACTACGACACCGTCTGGCCGACCGGCACCCTGGACTCCATGCCCTGGAGCGTGGAGGGGGACGTGGTCCGCGGGCCCGGGGTGTACGACACCAAGGCCGGGATCGTGGCCCTGCTCGCCGCCGTCGAACGGGTCGTCGCCTCAGGGGAGCCCCACCCCGAAGTGCGGGCGGTCGTCGTGGCCGACGAGGAGGTCGGATCGCCGACCGCGGGCGACCTGGTCCGCTCCGAGGCCGGGTCGGCCCGGGCGGTGCTGGGCCTGGAGCCGCCCCACCCCGGCGGGGACCTGAAGACCGGCCGCAGGGGCAGCACCCGGGCCCGCATCGAGGTCACCGGTGTGGAGTCGCACGCCGCCCTGGACCCCGACGCCGGCACCAACGCCATCGATGAGCTCATCGACCAGCTCCTGGGGGTGCGCGAGGTCGCCTCCCGGCTCCCGGTCCTGCTCAACACCGGCACCGTGCGGGGCGGCGGCCGGACGAACGTCGTCGCCGGCCGCGCCCACGCCGACCTGGGCCTGCGCTTCGCCGACCCGGAGAACGAGCGGACCGTCCTGGGCGCCCTCGAAGGGCTCACCCCGGTGCGTCCGCACGCCCGGGTCGCCTCCCGGCTGCTCTCCCACCGGCCCACCTGGCGGGAGGACGACGCCTCCCGGGGCCTGGCCGCGTCCGTCGCGGAGATCGCCGCGGGCATCGGCCAGAGCCTGGGCGGGCGCCCCGCCGACGGGGCCGCCGACACCAACACCACCGGGGCCCTGGGCGTCCCCACGGTCGACGGGCTGGCACCGCACGGCGGCGGCGCCCACGCCCGGGACGAGTGGGTGTCCGCGTCCGGCCTCACCGAGCGGATCGACCTGCTCGCCGCCCTCGTCACCGGCCTGCACCGCACCGTCTGAGACGGCGCCCGGCCGCCCGGGGCCGGCCCCTTCCGGGGCCGCCCTCCCCCTCCCCTCCCACGATCCCGAGGAAGACCATGACCGCCTCTCCCCCCGAACGGACCGCCGACGGCGCGGCCGCGACGGCGAACACCTCCCGCGGCGCACGCGTCGTCCGCGTCCTGAACCCGGTGCTGTCGGCCGTCGGCCTGGTGGCCTGCCTCGTCTGCGGACTGCTCTACGAGCCGCCCACGCTCTGGGGCCTGCTGCCCATCCTGCTGTTCGCCGCCCTGGTCGTCCTGGGCATGAACATGCTGCCCGCCTCCGTGGTCAGCACGGTCGGCGGCCTGCTCATCCTCATGCCGGGCCCCGGCGCCATGGCCGACATCGCGGTGGCGTCGCTCGGCAACCAGGTGACGCTCATCGGCGTGATCATCATGTTCGGGGCCGCGGTGGGCGAGGTCATGCGCCGGACCCGGGTGGCCGACGTGATCGTCGGCGGGATCGTCGGCCTGGTCGGCGGGCGCGGCCCCCTGGTGACCGCGTTCGCCGTCATGGTGGCCTGCCTGGCGCTCGTGGCCTCCCTGGGGACCCTGGCCGGGGCCCTGGCCATCGCGGCGCCCCTGGTCATCCCGGTCGCGGCCCGCCTGGGCTACACGCGCAGCGCGACCGCGGCGATGATGTTCATCGGCGGCTGCGCCGGCCTGGCCCTGGCCCCCTTCGCCGGGTCGAACGTCGCCATCATGACGGCGGCGGACGCCGGCTACCTCGAGTACCTCCTCTACGGCGCGCTGCCCCTGACGGCGGTCTCGCTGGTGGTGGGCCTGCCCGTGGTGCGGTGGATGCAGCGCCGCACCGAGGGCACCGGGGACGAGTACGGCGAGGCCGACATGGTCCAGGGACTGGACCGCCCCGACCGGCGCGCCCGCACCGCGACCGCGCTCTTCTCCGTCGTCCTGGCGGGGTCGGTGGTGTGGGCCGTGGCCTCCGGCGTCGGCATCCTCTTCCCCCTGGTCGCGCTGCCCGTCCTGGGGCTGCTCACCGGTCTCGTCGGCGGGCTGGGCCCGGTCGGGACCCTGCGGGCACTGGGCACGGGGGCCCGGAGCATGATCGGCATGCTGGTGCTGTTCGTCCTGCTGGCGGTGCTGTTCGTGGTGCTCGACTCCCTCCAGCCCTTCGACGTGATCCTGGAGCTGTACGGCGAGCGGCTGGAGGGCCTGGGCCCCTTCCTGTTCGCGATCGCCATCGCCCTGCTCGGCTGGGTCGGGGTCCCCGGCGCCACCGCGGCCCAGGTGGTGCTGATCGACGAGCTGTTCGGCGGCCTGGCCTCGAGCATCGGCATCGGCGTGGCCACGTGGATCATCGTCCTGCTCTTCGCGTCCAAGGCCGACACGTACGGCCCCTTCCCCAACGCGAACATGGTCGGCGCCATGGGCATGGCACGGTCGACGAACCTGAAGAACGTCCTGATCACCGGATGGGCGGTGCTGATCCCCGTCTGTGCGGTCTACACCCTCATCATGTTCATCGAGACCCGCTGAGGAGAACGCGTGCACGACATCGTCATCACCGGAGGGACCGTCGTCGACGGTACGGGGGCGCCCGGCCGCCGTGCGGACGTGGCCGTCGACGGGGACCGGATCACCGCGGTCGGAACCGGGCCACTGCGGGGGCGCAGGACCATCGACGCCACGGACCGGATCGTGTCACCGGGGTTCGTGGACCTGCACTCGCACGCGGACTTCACCCTGCCCGCCTCGCCGGGGGCCGTCACCCAGCTCGCCCAGGGCGTGACCACCCTGGTCACCGGCAACTGCGGTCACTCGCCGTTCCCGCTGACCGAGCGGAACAGGGACGCCGGGGGCTTCGCGGGCTTCGACCCGGCCGCCCTGGACTGGTCCTGGACGGACGCGGAGGGGTACGCCGCCATGCTGGACGCGCGGCGCCCCGGCGTGAACGTGGGGCTCCAGATCGGGCACAACATGATCCGCTCGGCGGTCCTGGGCGGCGAGGACCGCGCCCCCGGCGACGCCGAACTGGAGGAGATGCGGGGCCACGTGTCCCGGGCGGCGGAACAGGGCGTGCTGGGCTTCTCCACCGGGCTCATCTACCCGCCCGGCCTGTTCGCCGCCACGGACGAGGTGGTCGCGCTGGTGCGGCGGGCCGCCGAGCACGGCATGCTGTACTCCACCCACGTCCGCAACGAGACCGACCGGGTCCTGGAGGCCGTCGCCGAGGCCCTGGAGACGGCCCGGTCCGCGGGGGCGCGGCTCCAGGTGTCGCACCTGAAGAGCATGGGCCCGGGCAACCACGGGCTGGCCCTAAAGGCGCTGGACCTCATCCTGCGCGAGCGGGAGCGGGGGCTGGACGTGACCTGCGACGTCTACCCCTACACCGCGTCCAGCACCTCGCTGGCCTCGCGGCTGCCGGCCTGGGCCCTGGACGGCGGCGCGGCCGCCGTCGCGGCGCGGCTCGCGGACACGGCCGAGCGCGCCCGGATCGTCGAGGGCCTGCACGAGCGCTTCGGCCGGGACATCGACCCGGCGGGCATCGTCCTGGCCGAGCCGGGCCCGGGGCCCTTCGCGGACCGGGCCGGGTGGTCGGTCACGGAGATCGCCGCCGAGCGCGGTATGGACCCGGCCGAGGTGGTGCTGGCCGTGCTGGCCGGGCACGGCGACGTGGCCATCGTCAACCACGCGATGTCCGAGGACGACGTGCGGGGCGTGCTCGCCTCCCCGATCAGCGCCGTGGCCAGCGACGGATGGGTCCTGGACGCCTCCGGCCCGGGGCGGCCGCACCCGCGCAGCTTCGGGACGTTCGCCCGGGTGCTGGGCCGCTACGTGCGCGACGAGGGGGTCCTGGGCCTGGAGGAGGCGGTGCGCAGGATGACGTCCCTGCCCGCGGCGAGGGCGGGGCTGGCCGACCGCGGGGTGCTGGCGCCCGGGTCCGCGGCGGACGTGGCGGTGTTCGACCCGGAGCGGGTCGCGGACCGGTCCACCTACGAGGACCCGTGGCGGCTCTCCGTCGGCACCGAGGCGGTACTGGTCAACGGGGTCCCCGCCGTCGAGGGGGGCGAGGCCACCGGCGAGCGGCCCGGGCGGGTCCTGCGCCGGGCCGCCTGAGGCGCCGGCCCCGGAGGGCGGGTCACAGTTCGTCCTTGAACTCCTGGATCATGGTGTCGGAGGCGTGCACGCACATGATGCGCAGGCGTCCGGTGCCGGAGTTGACGAACCCGTGCCACACGTGGGGGCCGACCACCGCGGTGTCCCCGGCCCGGGCCACCAGGCGCTCCTCGCCGATGGTGATGGTGGCCTCGCCCTCCAGGACGGTCCAGGTCTCGCTGTAGGGGTGGCGGTGCAGGCCGGGGCCCTGGCCGGGCTCGTTGTCGACGAGGAAGAAGCTGATCCCGGAGCCGTACCTGCGGCCCTCGAAGAGCAGGGTGCGGCGGGCCTCGCCGATGACGATCTCGTCGAACGGGATGGCGCGGGGGGCCGTGGTGTTCGCGGTGGCGTCCATGGTGTCCTCTTCTCCTGTGGGGCCTGCGAGCGGTTTCCGTCCCCGCCGTCCGGCCGATGCCCCCACTCTGGCGGGCGGCCCCGGGAGGCTCTACTGTTTCGACATGGATCGAAAGAGTGCCCGGTTCCACATCGGCGCCGACGACGTGTCGGCCATCCGGTTCGGGGTGTCCCCGGGCCACGAGCTGGCGCACGCCGTGCGCATCCTGCTGAACCCGCAGCGGCACCCGCTCCAGTGGGGGTGGCTGCGGTCGGTGCGGGCGTCGGTGCCGGCCGCGGCCCTGGACCGGCTGACCGCCGTGATCCGCCGGGAGGGGTACTTCCCGGACTTCCTCACCGCGGCGCCGAGCTGGGACATGACCCCCGAGGAGGAGATCGAGCGGCTGCGCGCGGTGCCGATGGACGCGGTCCGCTTCGACCTGGGCAAGGTGCTGGTGCGCTCGGAGGGGCGCGCCAAGGACCTGGTGGCGGGCATGATCGAGCACCCGCGGCGGACCCGGGACATGATCGCCGACGCCTGGGAGCAGGTGTGGGAGGCGACGATGGCCCCGCACTGGCCGCAGATCCGCCGGCTGATGGGCGCGGACATCGACCTGCGGATGCGGCGGATGGGCGCCGGCGGGGTGGGCGCGATGGTGGCGACCCTGCACGAGACGGTGCGCTGGCACCGCAACACCATCGAGGTGGCGCTGCGCATGCACGACGAGGACGTGCGGTGCGAGGGCAGCGGGGTGGTGCTCGCCCCGTCGGTGATGGGCACCGCCCGGTGCGCGGTGCTCACCGAGCCGCCGGTCCAGCCCTCCCTGTTCTACCCGGTGGACGGGCTGGCCGAGACCTGGATCCACGGCGCCGCCGCCGAGGAGGCGCTGACGGAGCTGCTGGGCGCGGGCCGGGCCCGGGTGCTGGCCTGCCTGGACGGGCCCCGGACCACCTCGGAGGTGGGCGACGCCTGCGGGATGGCGGTCTCCACGGCCTCCCACCACCTGGGGGTGCTGCGCCGCTCCCGGCTGGTCCACGCCCGCCGGGAGGGGAACCGGGTGCTGCACACCCGCACCCCGATGGGCGAGACCCTCCTGGGCCGCGGCTGACCGGAGCGCGCCGCCGCCCCGGCCGCCCCCACAGAACACGATAAAAAACCAGAATTCGTATATATGAATTCACTTGACCATTGCTTTACCCCCGCTTTCCCCCGGCTTTAGACCCGTGGAATTTATGATCATCTCGATCCGGATGAGCGCGATCGCGCACCCGCCCCATCGGGTTCCTTTCCGGTCACCCTTTACGGGACAAAAGAAGAGGTGGTTCGTGAAGTTCGCCAAGACGCTCGCCGTCGCCGCCATGACGACCGTCGTCACCCTCGGTCTCGCCTCCCCCGCCGCGGCGGTCGAACCGACCCCGCAGTGCGAGCACAACGGCAACGTTCCTCCCTGCTGGGAGTACTACTCCTGGTACTGGACCTACTCCGCCTGCCACGAAGAGGGGCGCAAGCAGGTGCAGAGCAGCCGCTACTCGGACTACCTCTGCGACGGCGGAGCCACCGTCTACCTGTGGCTGCGCCGCGTCTGATCCCGGCCCGAACGAGAAAGGGCCCCGCCGGAATTCCGGCGGGGCCCCCGCATATCCGGACAACACGGGGTTCGAAAAACAGCATCCGCCCGGAACGGGAAAAGGGATTCCGAAAACGGTGCCCCGCGTCGCCCGGAACGGCGTCGGGCCGGGCGGTCACCGGCCCCCGGTGAGGGCGTGTCCCAGGACCGCGTGCAGGTGGTCGACGTCGGCCTCGGCGCCCCCCAGCAGCAGGGAGGCGCACAGCCCGTCGGAGGCGGCGACCAGGGCCTCGACGGCGGCCGGGTCGTCGGTGCGGGCGCGGGCCAGCCCGGCGACCTCCTCCCGCCAGCGCCGGGCCAGCGGGCGCAGCGCGGGGCGCCGCGCCGCCAGGGTGGACAGTTCGCGTTCGGCGAGCGCGCGCTCGCGCCCGGGGCCCGCGGACTCCGCGAGGAGCTCGGCCAGTCCCCGCAGGGTGTCCCCGCCGGCGGCGGTGACGGCCCGGATCCTCGCGGTGTAGTGGTCGGCGACGGTCGACAGCGCCGCCACGAGGAGGTCGTCGAGCGTGGCGAAGTAGTAGGTGGTCAGACTGGCGGTCACCCCGGCCTCGCGGGCGACGGTGCGGTGGGTGACGCCCGCTGCGCCGTCGCGGTGCACGACCCGCAGGGTCGCGTCGATGATCTCGGCCCGGCGGCGCTCCCCTCTGATCCTGCGCCCGTCGGTGACCGCCGTCGTCTCGCCCATGGTGCCTCCCTCACCGCCCAGGCTAGTGGCCGCCGCCCGTTCCGGCCCCGATGGGGCGGACGTGCCGCAGGGCGACGGCGCAGACCACGGCGAGCACGGCCACGACCGGGCCGGTGGCCAGGGCCGCGAGGTTGAGCCCGGCGACGAACGCGTCGACGGCGTCCCGGACGGTGGCCTCGGGCAGCCGGTGGGCCACCGACCGCACGCCCGACAGGCCCTCGCCGACCCGCGCGGCCACGGCGGCGGGCGCGTCGTCCGGAGGTGCGACCCGGGAGCGGTGGACGGCGGTGGACAGCCCGCCCAGCAGCACCACGCCGACCGCCAGCCCCAGCTCCTGCACGGTTTCGGACACCGCCGCCGCCGACCCCGCCCTGTCCGCGGGCGCAGCGCCCACGACGATGTCGGTCCCCAGGGCCGCGATGGACCCGAGCCCGAGGTAGACCAGGGTGAACCCGGCGACCACGCAGACCCGCTCCCCCGGGCCGGCGGCGGCCAGCAGCGCGTACCCGGCCAGCGAGGCGCCGAGGGTCGCGGCCATGACGGTGCCAGGGCGGATCCGCCGGGCGGCCAGCGGGGCGCCGACCGCGGCGGCGAGCATCGCCAGCGCGGGCGGTCCCATCCACAGCCCCGCCTCGGTGGCGGGGAGCCCCTCGACCAGCTGCAGGTACTGGGTGACCAGGAACATGACCCCGCCGACGCCGACCAGCCCGACCAGCAGCACGAGCAGGGCGGCGGAGAAGGCGCGGTCGGCGAACAGCGACACGTCCAGCAGCGGCTCCGGGGAGCGGAGCTGGCGGCGGACGAACAGCACCGAGCAGACCGCGCCCAGCAGGGCCGCGCCGAGGGTCCACGGGTCGGGCCCGTCGGCGGCCAGGTGCTTGACGGCGTAGACCAGCGGAAGCAGCGCCCCCAGCGACAGCGCCACGCCGGGCAGGTCGAAGCCGCCCCGGCCGGGGACCCGGTGCTCCGGCAGCAGGAACGGGGCGGCGGCCGCGACGACCGCGGCAACGGGGACCGCGAGCAGGAACACCGACCCCCAGGGGAGGTGCGCCAGCAGGGCGCCGCCGACCACAGGGCCCGCGGCCATCCCCAGCGCGAACATGGTGGCCCAGATCCCGATGGCCAGGGCGCGGTGCCGGGGCTCGGGGAACAGCGTCCCCACCAGCGCGAGGGTGGAGGGCATGAGCGTGGCCCCCGCGACGCCCAGCAGCGCCCGGGCGGCGATCAGCCACTTCGCGGTGGGGGCGAACGCCGCGAGGACCGAGAAGAGGCCGAAGGCGACGACGCCCACGGACAGCAGCCGGCGGCGGCCGATCCGGTCGCCCAGGCTCCCCATGGTGATGAGGAACCCGGCGATGAGGAGCCCGTAGGCGTCCATGATCCACAGGGTCTGCGCGGCCGTGGGCTCCAGGTCCGCCGCCAGGCTCGGCAGGACGAGGTAGAGCACCGTGACGTCCAGGCCGAGCAGCACCGTCGGCAGTGACAGCAGTGCGAGACCGGCCCAGGCGCGCGCTCCGGGGCGTTCCACGGGCGTCTCCCTTCTCTCGAGAAAGTTGAACGAGAGTACAAGTTGTACCATCGTTCAATTTTTTGGGGAAGGGGCGGCCCCGGGCGGGGAACGTGAGCGGACCCGGAATCAGGGCGGGCGGGCGGCGGTTGGCAGCGGTATGACCGAGACCTCCCCCGTGCTGCACGGCACCTTCACCGTGCCCTTCACGCTGGCCGCCGCCCCCGGCCGGGTGTTCGCCGGATTCTCCGATGAGCCACTGCGCCGCCGGTGGTTCCGCATGCCAGGGCCGTCGGCGACGGCCCGCCACCGGCTGGACTTCCGGACCGGCGGCACCGAGGAGGCCGGGAGCGTCTTCCCCGGCACGGAGGGGCCGGAGGAGCTGGAGTACCGGTCCCGGTTCCTGGACATCGCGCCCGACCGGCGCATCGTGTACGGGTACGAGGCCCGGGTGAACGGGGTGACCCGGTGGACCTCCCAGGTGATCCTGGAGTTCGCTTCCGAGACCGGGGGGACCCTGCTGACCTGGACCGAGCAGTACGCCTTCCTGGTGCTGACCGGGGACGGGTCCCAGGACGTCGCCCACCTGAAGGGCGCCACCCGGCTGCGCCTCAACGGGCTGGCCTCCGTGGTGGAGGACCGCCCGGCCCCGGGGCGCCCGCTCACCCGCCCCCGCCGGTAGCCCCCGCGCGGATCACCGGTCGCCGGTCCCCGCCTCCCCCCGCCACCCGTCGTCCGGGTACTCCTCCCCCTGCCAGCGGCCGTCCGACCAGTGCTCGTCCGGCGGAGCTCCGCCCGGCCGGCGCCCCGCCGACCCGGTGGACTCCGGCCGCTCCCCCCGCGGGCCCTCCCCGGGCCGGGGACGCCGCGGCCGGGGCAGGGCGACGGCCAGCAGGGAGGCGCCGACCAGGAACCACACCGACGGCCACAGCAGGCCCAGCGCCTGTTCGGCCCGCATCGACGGCATGGTCCCCCGGGGGTCGCGGGCCACCTCCATGACCTGCCCGGGCTCCGCGTCGGGCCGGGTCGCGGTCGTTCGCGAGGTCGTCAGGGTGCCGCCGCAGTCCCACTCGACCGTGAAGTCCCCCGTACCCGTGACGGGGTCCTCCCCCCACACCCGGCCCGGTCCCCTTGCGGAGCGCCCGGCGATGGCCTCGCCGTCGACGTACGCCACCGTGCACGTCTCGACCACGGCGACCGTGCGATAGGCCAGTCCGCGCCCCAGGAACTGGACTGCGCCGAGCAGGACCGCGACGGCCACGAGGCCGAGGACCAGAGGGGTCCAGCCGGCGGAATCCCGCACGACCGCGAAGAGGACCAGCACGACCCCGACGATCCAGGCGACCACGAGGACGAACACACCGGCGGCGTTCGGCGCCCATCCGTAATGGAGGTACGAGGCGCCCAAGAGCACCGTTACCGCGATGGGCGCCGCCAAGGCCGCGAGGAGCCGCCGCGATCCCGCGTCTTCGTCCCGCATGTGCCCACTCTCCCGTTCCCGTCGTACGGTTCGCGGGTGGGACGGCCTTCCGAAGGAGGCGGTTCCGCCACGGCCGCGGGGTTCCACGGCGGCGGGGCCGCCCGGACCGCGCTGTTCCGGAGGGGCGCGGGCGCACCGGCGGCGGAGCCGGAGGTCGGAGCGGGGGCGGGGCTCCGGTGGGCGTCTTCGCGAGGGTGTGGCCGGAACCGGCCGCGTGGCCCGCGGGGCCTCAGAGCCGGGCGCGGAGGGCGTCCGCGCCGGGGCCGCCCAGCCCCTCCAGGGCCGCCCCGCGGCCCGAGAGGGCCAGGAGCAGGTCCAGCGCCGTACCGGAGACGACCGGGCCATCGCCCAGGCCGGGCCCTCCGCCGGCGGCGGCGAGCCGCAGTCCGGCGGCCCTCTCCCGGCCTCCGCCGTACGCCGCCGGCGTGCGGGCCTGGAGCCGGAGGGCGCGCTCCACCGCCTCCGGCGGGTACGCGCGGACGATCCCCAGGGGGCGCCGGATGTCCTCGCCGTGGACGACCTCCTCCACGAGCCGCGTGTCCAGGGGCGCCGGAGGCGCCGTCGTCCGCGGCGCGACCTCCCGCAGCCGCTCCAGGGTGTCGGCGGGGCCGTTCCCGCGCTCGCGGGCGACACCGGCCCCGTTGAGCCGGTCGAAGTCCAGCCGCGCCCGCAACATGCCCAGGACGAAGCCGACGCGCGTGGTCCGCGCGGAGTCGACCAGGTGCGCCGCCACGTCGTGGACGGTCCAGCCGTCGCAGAGCGAGGGCGTCCCCCACCGGTCCGGCGGCAGTCCGGCCAGGTCCTCGACGAGGGCGCGGCGTTCGGCGTGCACGAGCGCCCAGACCCCGTTCACGGCGCGACCGCCGCGACGCTCACCCGGACGCGGTCGCCCGCCTCCTTGCCCAGCGCCTTGCGCGTCGCGGCCTTGACCGAGCCCATGTGGCCGCCGTTCCCCGTGGGCATGAGCGTGATCTGCACGGGCACCTCGTCGAGGGTGCCGTGGACCCGCACCGGCCGCCGGGTGCCGAAGAAGGCCGCGGAGCCGGGCACGTCGAAGACGGTCCAGGAGCCGGCCTCCGGGCCGGTGCGCAGTTCGGCCTCGAAGACGAGAGGTGTGTCGGCGGACATGGCGGCCCCACTTTCTGGACTGATGAGTCTTACTTCTCTGAGATTAGACTGCGCAGTATGATTTCTGCAAGAGAAGAAGTGTGAGGAGTGAGCGCGTGCGCCCCAGTTCGGTCCGGAAACGGGAGGCCGCCCTCGCGGCGGCCGAGCGCCAGTTCCTGGCCACCGGGTACGAGTCGGTGACCATGGACTCGATCGCGAGCGAGTCCGGTATCGCGAAGCAGACGCTGTACAGCCACTTCGGCAGCAAGCGGGAGCTGTTCCTCGAACTGGTCACCGCAAAGACGGTGGCGGCGAGCGAGCACGTGCTCGCCGAGCCGCCGCGGCCCGCGCCCGGCTCCGACCCGCGCGCGGTGCTCGGCGAGGTGCTCCGCGCCCAGTTGGCGACGGTGCTGGACCCGGCGATCCTGGGCCTGCGGCGGTTGGTGATCGGCGAGGCGACCCGGTCCCCGGAGCTGGCCGCCGCGCTGTACGAGCACGGCCCCCGCCGGGCGATCGCCTCGCTCGCAGCGACCCTGCGCGCCCTCGACGGCCTCGCGATCCTGGACGTGCCCGACCCCGGGCTCGCCGCGACCCACCTGAACTGGCTGGTCATGGGCGAGCCGGTCAACCGCGCCATGCTGTTGGGCGACGGGGCCGCGCGCCTGGACGAGGACGAGGTCGAACGGCACGTCCAGGCGGCCCTGGACACCTTCCTGCCGAGCGTGCTGCCGGGGCGGGAGCGGTAGCCCGCCCCGGGCGGAGCGCCGGGGCACCGCCCGGGGCGGTCCCCGGGCCCGGGCGGCGCGGTGTCACATCAGGGGGACGCGGTCCGTCCCAGGGGTGTAAACGACCCCGAACGGTCCGGAGCCGAACGATGTCCTTTCTCCACCTCGCCGCCGTCCTGCCCGCGGCGCTCCTCTGCGCCGCCGCGGCGGTCGCGAACCTCACCGGCCACCGCTACCCGCGCGAGGAGGCGGACCGGCTGGGTGTGCCCCGCACATGGATCCCCGTGCTGGGCACACTGCTCGGCGCGGGTGCGCTGGGGCTGCTGGCCGGCCTGGCCGTACCCGCCGTGGGGCTGGCCGCCGCCGCAGGGCTCGTCCTGTACTTCGTCGGCGCCCTCGTCGCCCACCTGCGCGTCGGGGACCTCCGCCTCGGTGCCTGGGCGCTGTTCTCCGTCCTGTCCGCGGCGGCCCTGGCCGCCTACCTGCTGCTCTGATCCCGGGGCCCCGGCCGCCCGCCCGCTCCGACCCCCGCACCGAGGGCCCCGACGGCGAGGGCGGCCAGGGCGAGCCCCGCCGCGCCCCACAGCAGCGGGGCGGTCCCCGCGGCGTCGACGACGGCTCCCCCGGCGAAGGCGCCCAGAGCGATGGAGGCGGTGAAGACCCCGACGTACAGGCCGGTGACGTGTTCGACGCGGTCCGGCGCCGCCGCGGTCATCCAGAGCTGCCCGGACACGGAGAGACCGCCGTAGGCCGCCCCCCACAGGGCGACCGCCGCCACCGCCGCGGCGGCCGTCCCGGAGGCCGCCAGCACGGCGACGGCCGCGGCGATCCCCCCGGCCAGCAGCAGGACCGTCGGCCCGGGCCGGCGGGCCGCGAGGGCCCCGGCGCCGAAGTTGCCGGCGAGCCCGAAGACCCCGTACAGCAGCAGGAGCACGGCGATCGCCCCCGCCGGGAACCCCGCCCGGTCCTCCAGGACCGGGCGGACATAGGTGTAGGCGGCGAAGTGCGCGACGACCAGGAGCGCCACGGCGGCCAGGCCGGCGGCGACCGCCGGACGGAGCAGCCGACGGCGTTCGCCGCCGTCCTCCGCTCCGGCGGGCTCCGGGCGCCGCAGCCGGGGCAGCACGGCCGCCAGCCCGATGGCCAGCACGAACGCGAGGGCGGCGAACACCGCGAACGCCGCCCGCCAGCCGGCGAGTCCGCCGACCAGGGTGCCCAGCGGCACGCCCAGAACGGAGGCGGCGGCCACCCCGCCGACGGTGACCGACACGGCCAGGGCGGCGTCGCGCGGCGCGACCAGGCGGACGGCGACCGCCGCCGCCAGGCCCCACACCGCCCCCATCCCGATCCCGAGGACGATCCGCGAGACGACGAGGAGCCCGAAGCCTCCGGCCAGGGCGGTCAGCAGGTTGCCCAGGCCCAGGACGGCCATCGCCGCCGCGAGCACGACGCGGCGGTCGAGGTCCCCCAGCAGGCGGGGCACCACGGGCGCGACCGCCGCAGCGACCAGCCCGGTGACCGTCAGGCTGGTGCCCGCCGCCCCGGGGGACACCCCGAGGCCCTGTGCCATCGGGGTCAGCACCCCCACGGGCAGCATCTCGGACGTCACCACGGTGAACGTGGCCGATGCCAGGACGGCGACCGCGGCCCGGCCGCGGGGAGAGGTCCGCGCGTGCTCGCGCGCGGGAGGAGAGAGTCGTTCCATGGGGTCCACCCCACCGCTCCGGGGCCCCGGGAACAACGGCGATCCACTCAAGGATCGATGAGCTAGGCTCATCGATATGCCGGACACCCCTCCTTCGACGAACCGGGTCCCCCCGATGAACCAGGTGCACCTCCAGCAGGTCGAGTGCCTGGTCACCCTGGCCGAGGAGCTGCACTTCGGCCGGACCGCCGAGCGCCTGGGCTACTCCCAGTCCCGTGCCAGCCAGCTCATCGCCTCGCTGGAGGGGCGCGTCGGCGCGCGGCTGGTGGAGCGCACCAGCAGGCGGGTGGCGCTCACCCGCCTGGGCGCCGAGTTCGTCGAGGAGGTCCGCCCCGCCTACCGGGCGCTGGCGGCCGCGTTCTCCCGGGCGCGCGAGAACGCCATGCGGGGCGCGCTGCGGGAACTGCGCATCGGCTTCACCGGCATGGTGTACGAGGAGGTCACCCGGACGTTCCGCGCCCTGCGGGAGGAGCACGGGGTCTCGGTGCACACCTGCGACCTGCCCCTGGGCACGCCCTTCGCGGCGGTGCTGGAGGGCGCGGTGGACGCCGTGATCGCCGAGCTCCCCGTCCACGAGCCGGAACTGACGGTCGGGTTCCTCTTCCCGCCCCAGGACCGGCTGCTCGCCCTGGCCGGAGGCCACCCGTGGGCGGACCGGGAGGCGGTCCCGGTGGAGGACCTGGCCGGGTCCGACCTGCTGCACCGCGTCGGCGACGCCCCGGACTACTGGACGGCCGCCCACACCCCGCCGGCCACCCCGGCGGGCCGCCCCATCCCCTCCACCCGGGGCGTCGCCACCCTCCAGGAGGGGCTCGCCCTGGTGGCCTCAGGACACCACACCATGCTGGTCTGCCGCCCGCTGAGCGAGCACAGCACCCGCACCGACGTGCGGTTCCTCCCGGTCCGGGGGCTGGAGGGGTCGAGCCGCCTCGGGCTGCTCTGGCGGACCGACCGCACCGTCCCCCCGCTCACCGCCCTGGCCCGACTGCTGGCCGACACCCACGAAACGCCGAACCCCTCCCCCGCCTGACCCGCCCCGCGGGCGCGCCGGTCAGGCGACGCGCCGGGGCGCCCCCCCGGCACCGGGCACCCCGACCAGGACACCTGGGAGGACGCCGCCGCCACCCACCTCCGCGGCGTCGTCCAGACGCACCGCCCGAGGCGGTGCGGCCGCGGTCCCGGACGGTCGGCAAGGGCTCCGGAGTGCTCCCCGGCACACGGAAAAGGGCGTTCACCGAGGTGAACGCCCTTCATCTGTCGGGACGGCGGGATTTGAACCCACGACCCCTTGACCCCCAGTCAAGTGCGCTGCCAAACTGCGCTACGTCCCGCCGGCGCCACCGCAGCGGCGCCAACAGGTGAAACCCTATCGCATTCCGGGAGCCGCCCGGAACAAGGGGTCCCGGGCGTCCGGCGCCGTCAGTCCGGGGCGCAGACGTAGTAGTTGTTGAACCGGTCGGTGTCCACCTCCGCGACCCGCACACGGCCGAACCCCGCCTCGGCCAGCATGGCGCACGCCTTCTGCTCCCCCCACGCCGAGCCCAGGCCGTCGCCGCCCAGGGCCAGGGACACCGTCATGCAGTGCATGAGGGAGACCGTGTAGAGGAACGTCGCCCAGGGCAGGCCCGCGTTCTCGTGCAGCTCGCTGGACGCCCTGACGTCCACCATGAGGAACCGGCCGCCCGGCCGCAGCGCCCGGTGGATCCCGGCGAGCACCCGGGCGGGGTGCGCCTGGTCGTGGACGGTGTCGAAGGCGGTGATGAAGTCGAAGCCGTCCTCGATGTCCAGTGTCGCGACGTCGCGCAGCTCGAACCGCACGTTGGACAGCCGCATCGCGTCGGCCTCCCCCTGGGCGTAGGCGACGGCCTGCGGGGAGAAGTCGTAGCCGACGAACCGGCTGCGCGGGTAGGTCAGGCCCATGACGTTGACGGCCCGGCCGCGCCCGCAACCGACGTCGGCCACGTCGGCGCCCAGCGCCAGCCGTTCGGGCATGCCCTCCACCAGCGGCAGCACCGTGCCGATGAGGGAGGCGTCGACCAGGACCCCGCTGTCCCCGGCCGCGGTCTCCTGAAAGTCCTCGTAGGCGCTGTAGGGGACGCCGCCGCCGCTGCGGAACGCCTCCTCCACCCGGTCCTCCACGCGCGCCAGCATGGACAGGACCGGCAGGAGCCGGGCGAGGTTGCCGGGGCCGGCCGCCCGGGTCAGGCAGGCGGCGTGCTCGGAGGTCAGCAGGTAGGTGCCGGTCCGAGGGTCGTGCTCGACCACGCGGGCCATGGTGGCGCCGGCCAGCCATTCGCGCACGTAGCGCTCGTTCAGGCCGGCCGCCCGGGCCACCTCGGGGGCGCTCATCGACCCCCGGCCCGCCATGGTGTCGAAGAGCCCGAGCCGGTGCCCCAGACCGCACAGCAGGGCGGCGCTGCCGGATTCCATGAAGCCGATCAACCGGTCGGAGAACTCCTCCGCCGATTCCCGCTCCGGTGCTCGATCCGTGGTCTGCGCGGTCATCGCGGACTCCTCGCTCGGGGGCGACCCGTCCGCCGCGAAGGCGGTCGGTCGGCGCGCCGGCCCCCGTGTCCACAGGACTCTCGTGCGGTTCCCCTCCGGCTCACAGGGCGCATCGGCCACCACTCGTCAACCGGACATTTTACGCTTTTCACCCCCGAATTCCGGGTGCTCCCGCAATCCGGCCACCTGTGGCCACGCGCCCGCCCCGGCGCGACGGCGGTCCGGCGACGGATCGTGGGGAAACCCTCCCGGAGCGTGCGCGCCGCCCCTACGCTGGTGCCGTCCGCCCGCGCGGCACGGCCGGCGCGGCACCGGCGGACGGCACGGGCCGCCGCGGCGGCGTATCGGGAAGGACTCCGCATGGCCTCCGACGGCATCGGGGAGATCGAGGAAACCGCCGGCTCCGACATCCCCTTCGGCACCCGCCTCAAGCTCCACCGCTCCCGCAGAGGACTGACCCGCGAAGTCCTGGGCGGGCTGGTGGGCCGCTCCGCCTCCTGGGTGAAGGCCCTGGAGACCGGCCGCCTGGGCACCCCCAAACTGCCGCTGCTGCTCAAGCTGGCGGACGCCCTGCGGATCCGCGACCTGGCCGAGCTGACCGGGGCCGGGTCGATCCCGGTCGAGCCGTTCAGCGGCCCCGGGCACCCGCGCCTGCCCGCCGTGCGGGCGGCGGTCAACGCCTTCGCGCCCGCCGCCGACCGCCCCGTGCCGGGGCTGCCCCACCTGCGGGCCCGGCTGCGCGGGGCGTGGCGGGCCCGGCACGCGGCCCCCGACCACCGCGAGGTGCTGGGCGCGCTGCTGCCGGAGCTGATCGAGGACGCGCAGGCCGCCGTGCACGCGGCGGACCGCGAGTCCCACCGGCGGGCCGCCCGCGCGGTGCTGTCCGAGGTGTACTCGCTGGCGCAGTTCTTCATCGCCTACCAGCCCGCGCAGAGCCTGCTGTGGCGGGTGTGCGAGCGCGCCGTGGTGACCGCGCGCGAGGCCGACGACCCGCGCGCCCTGGGCATCGCCGCCTGGCTGATGGTCCAGGCGCACCGCGACGCCGGCGACTGGGACGCCGCGGACGCGGTGGCCGAGGGGGCACTGGCGCACCTGGGCGCCCACCTGGACCGGCGGGATTCCGACGAGCTCCGGTCGCTGTGGGGCTCCCTGCAGTTCGAGGCCGGGTACACCGCCGCCCGGCGCGGCGAGAGCGGCGCTGCCTGGCACCGGTGGGACACGGCGCGGCGGGCCGCGGAGCGGCTTCCGGCGGGGTTCTACCACCCGGTCACCTCGTTCTCCCGGGCCGTCATGGGCGCGCACGCGGTGACGGTGGCGGTGGAGCTGCGCAACGGCGGCGAGGGGGTGCGCCAGTCGCTGCGGTCGGAGGCGCACACCATCCCGTCGCGGCCGCGGCGGGCCCGGCACCGGATCGAGCAGGCCCGGGCGTACCGGCTGGACGGGCGGGAGGGCGAGGCGCTGCGGCTGCTGGCGCAGGCGCACGCGATCGCCCCGGAGACCATCCGCTACAACGGGCACGCCCGCGCCATGATCATGGAGGGCCTGCACTCGCGCGAGCACCGCGCGCGGGCGGCCGGGCTGGCCGACCGGGTGGGCGTCCCGGCCTGAGCCGCGCCCGCCCCGCCGACCGGAGCGCCCGTGACCTGGTCTTTGCCGGACAGGGGGCACATTCCCTACCCCCTGCGGGGCGCGGGCCGGGTTAGCGTCGGTGGGGTCCCGGACCGGGAGGGGGTCCGGGACCCCACCGACGGTTTCGAGGAACACCGACGATGATGCGCATCGGCGGCCGCCCACGGGGCGGTCGCGAGTGAACGGCGGAGCGGTGACGCCCGTCCCCGGCGACAGGACCGCCTCCCGGGAGACGGCGCGGACGGCGGACGGCGGCGCCGGGGAGGCCGTGAAGGCGGTGGTGGTCCACGACCGGGCGGAGATCGAGGCCTGGGCGCGGTCCCGGGGCGTCGCGGTCCGGCAGGTGGACGAGGACTGGGAGTCCATCACCTACGAGGCGGAGGCGGTGGAGCCGGACGGGACGCGGGCCCGCTGCCGGTACCGGTACCCGATCCCGCGGCCGGCGGCGCTGCGCCGCCTGGCCCGGACCTACGTGGTGGGGATGGTGCACGACGCGGGACGGGCGCGCTGCCACCACGTGCGCCGGGTGATCCCGGTGGGCGCGACCGAGGACGAGCTGCGCCGCAACGCCGTCCTCGTCGCCTCGGCGCTGATCGACCTGCAACGCCATGAGCGCTGCGGCGCCAGCGTGGTCACCCTGACCGCGTACACGGTCGTGTCGGCCCTGGAGTGGAAGGGCTGACCCGGCGCCGGGCGGCGCCTGCGGCGGCAGCGCCGGCGACACCGCGCGGCACGCCGGAGCCGTGCCCCCGCGGCGCCCCCGCCCGTGAGCCACGTCACCCGTACCCGACCGGCGACCCGTGCTAGGTTCCCGTATTGAAACGATCGATTCAAAACGGATCGCCCCCGCGTCCCCACGGCCCTGCCCCGCCCTCCCCTGCGACCCCTTCACGGATCGGACGACCGACGACATGAGCGACATCCCCGACGGCGAGCGGACCCTCGTGACCGGCGGAGGCCGCGGCATCGGCGCGGCCACCGCCCCGCGGCCGACCCGCCCCTCCCCGCCTCCGCCCCCTTCGCCCCGGGCCCGCGCACCGGTTCTGGTCCGAACGTTCCACAACCGGGTAGCGTGGCGCCCATGGGAAGACCACGGGGGTTCGACGAGGAGCAGGTGGTCAGGGCCGCCCGCGACGTGTTCTGGGAGAAGGGGTTCGACGGGACCTCCACGGCCGACCTGTGCGCGGCCACCGGACTGAACCGCTCCAGCCTGTACAACACGTTCCGGTCCAAGGAGCACCTGTTCCTCAGGGCCCTGGCGCGGTACACGACGGACACCACCGACGGCCAGGTGGAACTCCTGGACGACGACGGCCTCAGCGGCCTGGACCGCATCCGGGCGCTGCTCGCCCGCATCGTGGACGACGCGGTGCGGATCCGGGAGGAGGGCCCCGGGTCGGGCTGCTTCGTGGTCAACACGACCACGTCGTTCGCCGCGCACGACCCGGCGGTCGCCCGGCTGCTCGGCACCGACCGCGACCGGCGCCTGGCGTCGCTGCGCACGGCCGTCCTGGCGGGCCGCGCCGACGGGTCGGTCCACCCGGACCGCGAGCCCGAGGCGACGGCCTGGTATCTCGTCTCGGTGATCTCCGGCATCCGGGTGGCGGGGCAGTCCGGCGCCCGGCGGGAGGTCCTGGAGTCCGTCGCCGGGACCGCGGTCGAGGCGCTGCGGGCCTGAGCCCGGCCCCCTCCGGCCGGGCTTCGCACACCCCAATTTTGAAACGATCAGTACAAAAAACGAAGGAGAGCCCCCGTGCCCCCTGCCGTGCCCCTCCTGGCACTCGGCCTGTTCACCATGGTCACCAGCGAGTTCCTGGTCGGCGGCCTCATGCCGCAGATGGCCGAGGACCTGGGGACCAGCGTCACCCGCATCGGCCACCTCATCACCGCGTTCGCCCTGGCCATGGCCCTGGGCGGCCCGGCCGCCGCCCTGGCGGTGCGCCGCCTGCGCCCCGACCGCGCCCTGCTGGCACTGTTCGCCGTCTTCCTCCTGGGCAACGCGCTGGCCGCCCTCGCCTGGTCCTATCCCGCCGTGTTCGTCGCCCGGGTCCTCACCGGGGCGGCCGCCGGCGGCTTCTTCGGGGTGGCGGTGTCCACCGCCTCCCGCCTGGTCCCCGCCCACCTGCGCGGCCGCGCCGTCGGCACGGCCCTCCAGGGGGTGATGGTGGGCACCCTGCTGGGACTCCCGCTGTCGACGCTCCTGGGCGGATGGCTCGGCTGGCGGGCCGCCTTCGCCGCCGTCGGCGTCCTGACCGTCGCGGTGGCCGCGGCCACCGCCCGGTACCTGCCCCGCCTGGAGCCGACCGCGACCGCCCACGGGCACGGCGGCCGGACCGATGGCGGAACCGGCGGCGGGATCGACGCCGGGGACGGCGCGGACGGCGCCGGGACCGCGAAGCGGGCCGGGACCGGCGAGGCCGCGGCGCTCCGCGACCCCCGCCTGTGGGCGGTCATGGCGACCTCCACCCTGATCATCAGCGCGACCTTCAGCGCGTTCAGCTACTTCACCCCGATCCTCACCGAGGTCACCGGCCTGCCCCGGGAGCTGGTCCCGCTGCTGCTGTTCGGCTACGGCGCGGCCACGGTCGCGGGCACCGCTGTGGTGGGCCGACTGGCCTCCTCCCACGCGGTCGCCGCCATCGTGGCGGGGCTGGCCCTCAACACCGTGTTCCTGACCGGGTTCGCCCTGTTCGCCGCGTCCCCGGTCCCGGCGCTGGTCGCCATGGCGGGCATCGGCCTGGTCGGCATCACCCTCAACCCGGCGATGGTCACCCGCGTGCAGCGGGTGGGCGGGGCCGGGACCATGGTCAACACCGCGCACAGCTCGTTCATCACCCTGGGCGTGGTGGTCGGCTCCTGGGCGGGCGGGGAGGGCATCGCGGCCTTCGGACTGCGCGCGCCCCTGTGGATCGGTGCCGCGCTGGCGCTGCTCGCCCTGCTCGCGATGGCGCCCGCGGTCCTGGCCTCCCGGCGGTCCGGCTCCCCCGCCGGGGCGGCGGCGGTGTCCGCATCCGGCCAGATATGAAAAACCCTCACCTTTATGACGGTTCACCGAGGCCGCCGCGAACGGTCGGCCACCGGGCTCCGACACGGCGGTGACCGGCCGGGACACACGCGGGGTCGGTGCGCCGTCACCGAGCGTTCCCGCTCCGGAGCCGAACCGGGAATCGTACCCACCGGCCCCGCGCCCCTCCCCGCGGGGGTGCGGGCACCCGTCCGCACCCCCGTTGCCAACGGGCCGGTCCCGGTCTTCAATGACGACGCCCCGTCCCCCCGCAAGGCCCGCCCCCCGGGCCGAAAGGACACCGTGCCCATGGCCTCCCTCGACCGCCGCCGCTTCCTCCTGGGGAGCGGACTCCTGGGGACCGCAGCCGGGCTGGGCCTGGCCGCCCTGCCCGCCGCCCCCGCGCACGCACTCGACGCCGCCTCCCTCGACCGCCTCGTCCGCCGGAGCCTGGCCCGGGCCGCCGCCCCCGAGGGCACCACCCTGGTCCAGGCCGCCGCGGCCGTCGGCGACGGCTACCGCCTCCTGTCCGCGGGTCCCGGCTGGCCGCTGGAGGTCCGCGAGGACCTCGTCCCCGCTCAGTCCGGCCGCGACGACCGGCGCGTCCCCCTGGCCGCGTTCGTCCAGTTCACCGATCTGCACATCGTGGACGCCCAGAGCCCGGTCCGCTTCGAGTACACCCACCCCCTGCTCGGCTCCAGCGCCCACCGCCCGCAGGAGACCCTGTCCGCCGTCGGCGCCTCCGCGCTGGTCTCCCGGGTGAACTCCCTACGGGTCGGGCCGATCACCGGGCGCCCCTTCGACTTCGTCATGACCACCGGCGACAACACCGACAACCACGAGCTGATCGAACTCGACTGGCTCATGGCCGTGTTCAACGGCGGAGACCTCACCCCCGACACCGGCGACCCGAGCCGCTACGAGGGCGTCCAGGACAGCGGGTCCGAGCTGTACTGGCACCCCGAACGCGACCTCGCCGACCGCTACAAGGCCGACCACGGCTTCCCCGTCCTGCCGGGCTTCCTGGCCGCCGCCCGGGCCGGGTTCCGCGCCCCCGGGCTCGACGTCCCCTGGTACTGCACCATCGGCAACCACGACGACACCCCGGCCGGGTCCCTGCCCGCCGGGACCCTGACCGAGTGCTTCACCGGCGACCGCAAGATCATGTACACCGACGAACGGGCCGCCGCCCGCACCGCCGAGGCCATGACCGAGGCCGACAGCGTCGGCGAGCTGCCCGCCGCCGTCGAGGGGCTGGCCGAGCCGGGGGCGGCGACCGCGGCCGGGTCGATCGTCTCCACCGTCACGGCCGACGAGCGCCGCGCCCCCTTCGACACGGCCGGGTTCGTCGCCGCCCACCGCGACGGGGCCAACACCGGCCCCGGGCCGGTCGGCCACGGCTTCACCGAGGAGAACGCCGACGGGGTGGACTGCTTCTACACGTTCACCATCGCCGAGGGCGTGACCGGGATCAGCCTCGACACCACCACCCTCGCCGGGCTGGCCAACGGCTCGATCGGGCACACCCAGTACCGCTGGCTGGAGAACACCCTGCGCGCGGGCAGCCCGGTCTACTACGACCTCCTCGGGCGGCGGCGCACCCAGCAGGTGACCGGCGAGCTGTTCGTACTGTTCAGCCACCACACCAGCGACACCATGGACAACCCGCTGCCGGACCGGCGCCGCCCCGCCGAGCTGCGCTACACGGGCGGGGTGCTGGTGTCACTGCTCAAGCGGTACCCCAACGTCCTGGCCTGGGTGAACGGGCACACCCACCGCAACACCGTGCGGGCGCACACCGCCGACCGTCCCGAGTGCGGGTTCTGGGAGATCAACACCGCCTCGCACATCGACCACCCGCAGCTGGCCCGCTGCATCGAGATCGTGGACAACGCCGACGGCACGGTGTCGCTGTTCACCACGCTCATCGAAGCGGACAGCCCCTACCGGGTGGAGCACGGCGACTTCTCGGCGGACGGCCTGGCCTCGCTGTACCGGGAGCTGTCGGTCAACGACCCCTACGCCGACGGCGCGAACCTGGGCTCGGCCCGCGACCGCAACGTCGAGCTCCTCGTCCCCGCCGTCCCCCCGACCCGCTAGCCCCCGGCCGGCGGCCCCGGGGCGCCCCGCCGTGCCGGCCTCGGCACGGCGGGGCCCGGGGCGGAGGAACCCGGCACGGCGGAACCCGCCGCAGCGGCCGCCGTCCGCCTACCATGTCCGCATGAGCGCCTTGTCCCCACGGCTGCGGGCGGTCGTCGACGCCCTCCCGCTGCGCCCCGGTCTGCGCGTGATCGAGATCGGCTGCGGCCCGGGCGCCGCGGCGCGCGAGGTCGCGCACCGGGTCGGCCCGGACGGCCACGTGCTCGCGGTCGACCGCTCCGCCGCCGCGATCGCGCAGCTCACCCGCTCGGCGCCGGACCTGATCGCGGCGGGCCTGCTCACCGCCCGGCAGGGCACCGCCGAGCAACTGGAGCTCGCCGAGGGCGAGGAGCCCTACGACCTCGCCTTCGCCGTCCGGGTGGGCGCGTTCGACGGGCGCCACCCCCGCGCCGGCGCGCTCGCGCTCGAACGGCTCGCCCGCGCCCTCGTGCCGGGAGGCGTGCTGCTCATCGACGGCGGCGACCCGCTGCGCGAGGTGGCCCTGCCCTCCTGACCCCCCGGTCGGCTGCGCCCCGGGGCCGGACCGGCTCAGCCCCGTTCCCGCGCCCGTTCCCGCAGCCGGGCCCGCTCCGCGTTCGCGACGATCGCGGCCCGCAGCCACTCCGCGGCGCCGGGGGCGGTGTTCTCCTCGATGCCCTGCCGGTACCTCTCGTCCTGGACGTAGAGCTCGCTCTTGGCCACGTGGAACCCGTGGTCCATCGCGTAGAACCACCGCGACACGTGGAGCCGGGACGCCTCCGCGACGTCCATCGCCTCCGTGCCGCGCGGATCCGCGCCGGCGGCCATCAGTTCGCGGATCCTCGCCTCGATGGCCGCGTTGTCCCGGTTGATCCGCTCCCACTCGGCCCGGCCGTACCCGGCGACGCGCCGGGCGGAGTCGGCGTACGCCTCGGTTCCGCCCCACCGGTGTTCGACCTCGTCGAGGTACTCCTCCTCGCGGTCCGCGAAACCGCCCCAGACCTCGCGCTTGTCGTCGTCCGACAGCGGGGACCCCGCTTCTCTCCTCGTCATGCCGCCATGGTGCGCCCTGACGCCGCGTCGGGGTCAAGTGCTCGGCGACCGGGCCCGACGTGTTCCGCCGACGGCGCGGCGGATGCGGCGGGTGCGGTGTCGTCTAGTGTGGGGGCGAACGAGAACCCCGCCGTGGCCGGGCTTTGCGGCGTTCGGACGCCGACGGCCCGCCTTCGCGGCGGCCCCCTGCGCACCGAGGTGGTTGCCCCATGACCGACGCCCCGTCCCCGTCCTCCCCCGCGGGCTCCGACGACCGCCCCCCGGCCATCGACACCACCCGGACCCACTCGGCCCGGATCTGGAACTACTGGATGGGCGGCAAGGACCACTACCCGATCGACCGGATCGCGGGCGACGCGGTGGCCGAGGGCTTCCCGGAGATCGTGGACCTGGCCCGCACCAGCCGCAAGTTCCTCATCCGCGTCGTCACCCACCTGACGCGGGACGTGGGCATCCGCCAGTTCCTCGACATCGGCACCGGGATGCCCACCGCCGACAACACCCACGAGGTCGCCCAGTCGATCGCCCCGGAGTGCCGGGTGGTCTACGTGGACAACGACCCCCTCGTGCTCGCGCACGCGCGCGCCCTGCTGGTCGGCACCCCCGAGGGGGCCACCGACTACATCGACGCCGACCTGCGCGACCCCGACGCGATCCTGGAGCGCGCCGCCAAGACCCTGGACTTCGACCAGCCCATCGCGCTCATGCTCATGGGGATCCTGGGCCACATCCCCGAGGACGACGTCCAGCCGATCGTGCGCCGCCTGCTGGACGCCCTGCCCTCCGGCAGCTACCTGGCCAGCTACGACGGAGCCAACACCAGCGAGGCCTACAACAGGGCCATCGAGGCCGGCAACGAGCAGGGCGACGTCCCGTACCTGCTGCGCAGCCCGGAGTTCATCGCCGCCCGGTTCGAGGGCCTGGAGCTGCTCGAACCCGGTGTGGTGCCCTGCCCCCGGTGGCGCCCGGCCCCCCTGGAGGTCCACACCAAGCGCGGCCTGGACCAGTACGGCGGCGTCGGCCGCAAGCCCTGACCCCGAGGCCGGTGCGGGCGGTGCCGCGGCGCGGCGCCGCCCGCCCGGGCCGGGAAGCCGCCACCACCGGCCGCCGGACCGTGCCCGGCGGCCGGCGCCCCCGGGTCGTCGACCGCCGGGTCGTCATCTCCGCGGCGACGTACCCGATCGACCCGTCCGGCGGGCGCCCGGGCCGGGGGCGGGAACGTCCGCCGAAGGGTCTACGGTGTCCGCGTGACGAACGGAACGGACGAGACCGTGGACAGGGTGCGGCGTTTCCGCGCCGGAGCAGTGGAACGGGGCCTGCCGCCGAACGCCGCGGAGAGGTGGGTGCGGTCCCTCCGGCCCGCGGCGTACCTGGCGGACGGCGGTGACGGACCGGTGGCGGCCCGCCTGGGCGGGCGGCCGCGACTGCCGCACGGGGCGCCCGTGCCCCCGCACGGCTTCGTCGCCTCCGTCGACTGCGCCCTCCTGCGCGCGGACGCCACCGACCCGCCGCTGCCCGCCGACGGCCACCTGCTGTTCTTCGCCGTGCCGGACATCGACTTCACGGGGCGCCGCGAGGACGTGGTGCGGTACGTCCCCGCCGGGACGGCGACGGCCGAGCTCCCCGCCGGCGAGGGCAGGGAGCTCTTCCCCGGGCGGGAGCTGCGCACGGTGGCGTACGGGCCCAGTACCCAGGAGTCCGGGAGCTTCACCAGGGACCAGTACGGGGATCCCCCTCCCCAGGACGAGTACATGCGGACCTACGGGCTGTCCGAGGCGTGGCACGCCGCGGGCGGCGACGGCCACGGCGGCGTCGACTGGCGCCTGCAACTGGGCGGCCACCCGTTGGTCCCCAACATCGACCCCCTGGAGGGACTCCGCGGCTACGACCCGGACGAGGAGGGCTCCGAGCGCACCCGCACAGGCGGCCGCGACGACTGGACGCTGCTGGCCACCTGGCGCTGCGGCGACGACGCCCCGGACGAGGTCGGGCTGGACGGGCTCGTGGTCCACTGGCTGGTCCTGCGCCGGGACCTGGCCGCCCTGCGCCTGGACCGGGTGCTCACCTTCGTGGACATGTGGGCCCCGTAGGGGGCACGGTCTCCCCCCTGACCTGGGACGCGGCGTTTACCGTCGCGCCCCGGGGGTCAGTGGCGAGCAGGACGGGGTCCGGCGTCCGGGCCGGAGCCCCACTGCGCCAGGGGGCGTCATGAGTACGGCGGGTCGGATGCTGGAGAGCCACCCCGGGGGCCCGGGCGGGGTGGACGTCGAGAAGCTGCGGGTGTGCATCGAGGCGTGCTTCGAATGCGCCCAGGCCTGTACCGCCTGCGCGGACGCCTGCCTGGGCGAGGAGGCGGTCGCGGAGCTGGTCGCGTGCGTGCGCACCGACCTCGACTGCGCCGACCTGTGCGAGACCACCGGTCGGGTGCTCTCGCGCCGCACCGGCCACGACGCCGACATCGCCCGCGCGGTGCTGGAGGCCTGCGCGCTGGCCTGCGAGAGCTGCGCCGACGAGTGCGAGCGGCACGCCTCCGTGCACGAGCACTGCCGGGTGTGCGCCGAGGCGTGCCGCCGCTGTGCCCGGGCCTGCCGGGAGCTTGCCGGCTCCCTGTGACCGGCCGGGGCGCCGACACCCCGGCCCGCGCGTCGGGCACGCGCCCGGAACACGAAGAAGGGCGTTCACTCGCGTGAACGCCCTTCGCCTGTCGGGACGGCGGGATTTGAACCCACGACCCCTTGACCCCCAGTCAAGTGCGCTGCCAAACTGCGCTACGTCCCGTCGGGCCAGGCCGCTGGCCTCGCCGACGGGAAAGACTCTATCGCATCCACCGGACCCTCCGCACCGCAATTGCGGGCGTGCGGCGCCGCACCTCCCTCATTCCCCGCGTCCGCCCATCGCGCGGGCGAACCAGGCGGAGGCGGCGCGGGCCGCCTCCGCCAGGGCGCCCTCCTCCTCGAACAGGTGCCCGGCGCCGGGGAGACCGTCCGCTGCGGCACAATGCCCCGGAGACGGCCTGCGGGTTCCCGTCGGCGGCACGGGCCGGCCCCGAACTGCACGCACGCCGCCGGGCGGGCGTCCGGCCCGCCGGCCTCCGCCCGGGCAGGTAGCCTTCCCACCGTGCGACTCTCCGACATCTCCGTACAGGGCGCTTCCGGCACGCCCTCCACGCGCGGCTCCGGCGGGCCGGGACCGGCACTGCAGCGGGCAGGCACGAGTGGTTGAGCCGACAGTCCGGCCCGGGGCCGGCGGCTGGCAGCCGCCGCAGGGGTCATGGGCCTCATCGGCCGCCAACCGGCGCAGCATGCGGGGCAACCGCAGCCGCGACACCAAGCCCGAACTCGCCCTCCGCAGACTGGTCCACGCCGTCGGCCTGCGCTACCGGGTGGCGGCCAAGCCGCTACCCAAGATGCGGCGGACCGCAGACCTGCTGTTCCGCCCCACCCGGGTGGCGGTGTTCGTGGACGGCTGCTTCTGGCACGGCTGCCCGGACCACTTCGTTCCGCCCAAGACCAATCCCGGGTACTGGGAGGACAAGATCAGCGGCAACGTCAGCCGGGACCGCGACACCGACGCCCTGTTGGAGGAGGCGGGATGGCTGGTGCTGCGCTTCTGGGAGCACCAGGACCCCGCCGAGTGCGCCGAGATCGTCGTCGAGGCCGTCTCAGCCCGTAAGGGCGAGCTGCAGCGGCCCCGTCGGCTCGGTTAGCCCCGGAGCCTGGTAGGCGGGCAGTTCGGCACCGGCATCCGCGGCCTTCAGCGCGTCGAGGATGGACCTGCCCACGGCTTCGGCCACCGGTGACGGGAACGCGTTGCCCACCTGCCGGTAAGCAGCGGTCTTGCGCCCCATGAACTCCCAGTCCTCGGGGAAGCCCTGGATGATCGCGGCCTGGGCGACCGTCAGCTTGGGCCCGCGCTCGCCGAACAGGTCCCGGTCCTCGTCCTTGGTCTTGCCGAGGTCGTCGGCGACGCCGTGCCCGTCCACACCCAGCTCGGCCCAGGCCCGCTTGGCGCGCGTGGGACCCAGGTCCGCTCCGCCGTGCTTCTTCGAGCCGCCCACGAGGGTCGGGGCGACTGTGCCCCGCTCCTCGGCCTTCCTCTTCCACCTGCGGTAGTAGTCCATCGCATCAGGGCGCTCCGAGGCCGCGTAGCGCGCCCTCATACTGGCGTCCAGGGCTTCGGCGACACTGACGGGGGCCGACCGGCCCCGGGGCGGCTGGAAGTGGGCGGCCCCGTCCGCCTGCATGGCGACCAGGATCGCCCGGGGGCGGAGCTGGGGCACACCGTAGTCACGGGCCTCCAGCACCTCCCAGCCGAGGATCTTGTAGCCCATCTCCTCCAAGCGTGCACGGATGCGGGTCCGGTAGGAGGCGAACTTGAGGAAGGGCTCGAGCAGGCCCCGCACGTTCTCGATCATCACCGCGCGGGGGCGCAGCTCTTTCACCATGTCGAGCATGACGGGGAACAGGTCCCGCTCGTCGTCCTCGCCCAGCTGCTTGCCGGCCAGGGAGAAGGGGGGGCAGGGAACGCCTCCGGCCAGGAGGCTAAGGGAGCCGGGGGGCACGATCTCCTTGAGCGCGTCCATGTCGAAGTCCGTCAGGTCCCAGTCCAGGACCTCGCAGTCCTCCCACTTCTGCTTGCCGGTGTTGTGCCGCAGCGTCTGCACGGCGTGGGGGTCGACCTCGATGAGCGCCCGGTGGCGGAAGCCGGCCCTGTGCAGTCCCACCGCCTGCCCGCCCGCGCCGGCGCAGATCTCCAGGGACGTGTACTCGTCCTCCCGCTCCGACATCATCTGCCTTTCTGTCCTCGCCCCGCCGACCGCTGCGACCCGACCGCTCCACACACATCGAACACCCGGCGGAAAAGCCGCCTGCGACCACGATGGTGCCACGGCACCCGGACGAAACCGCCGGCGCACCGGCAGGAGTTTCCCCACGGGATCCGCGATGCTCCTGAGGGGCGATTCTACGCATGTGCCCGAGCCCGGGAGCAGAACCGGGGGATCCCCCTCCGCAATACCCTGCGCGGGCACCGCCCGCCAGGGGCCTCCCCTCCCTGTTGCCGGCCCCTCGCCGGCCGCCGGAAGCCGACCGAACCGCCGACGGGCGCGCGCCGGGAGCACGCTCCGGGTGTGGCCTTCGGCACCCCGGCCGCCGGCACAGGAGGAGAGGTCCCACCCCGCCGCCCTCGCCTGCCGCCAACGGCGGCGGGGTGCCAGCGGTACGTCCGGCACCCCGTCGCCGAGACCCTTTCCGCACAACGGCGTCGGCCCCAGACGGATTCACGCCGTTTCCGCGCGCCAGAAAATCACCACAAAAGGGATATTAAACCCCGAAAACCCCAAAGGTGGGATCATAGGATCCCCCTTTCTCCGTGCACCGCCGCCGACAACGCCGACCGGCGGGCCCGCCTGCCGGTCCAAGGCGGACTCAAGAAACTGCAAGTAGATGCAAGAGGAAAACCCGCCGCATCTCCTTCCAAACCCACAGAAACTGGGTATAGTCGACTTCCGCCACCCGCAGGAAGCGCGGAGCCAGGGCGCGATCCGCCCTCGGCGCGCCCGCATCCCTGTCCCCCGCGCGCCTACCGGCACCCGCCTCCACGGAGGCGGAAGCACATACCCCCGGTCCTTTCAAAAGGACGAGAAAGCGAGCCCCCGGAGAGAACTCGCACAAGCGCTCCCCCGAACGCACACAGGCACCGGACCGGCCTTTCCGAAGGGCTTCCGAACACTGCGGCAACCAGACACGAGGTAAGCCATGCCTTCTTCCCCGAACCCAGGGGACAACGACGCCTCCCTCTTCGCGGACTTCCTGAAGGAACTCCTCGCAGAACACGGACTCCAGCAGAGCCAGGTAGCGCAGGCCGCCGAAAAGGTCCTGCAGCGCGACGCAAGCGAACGCGGACGCCTGAACCCGGTCTCCTGGTCAACGCTGAGCAGGACCCTCAACAAGAAGCTGAGCCGCCCGCCCTCACGGGCGAAGTTCAACACCATCGCCCTGGCCTGCCTGTATGCGGCAAGGGAAACGGCGGGCGAAGCCGACCCCCTGCCGGACTTCCGCGAGGCCGACCGGCTCTGGGGCCGGTGGCAGGAGTTCCGCTGGCAGGCCCTGCCCGCAGAGTTCCGGGACTACCCGAAGGGGCACCAGCGCCCCCCCGACGGCGCCCGGCCCACACCGGCCAGGGCGCCCCGGAAGGACGCCGAACAGCTCAGGTACGAGGCGGCCTACGGAAGGGCGGGGACCGCCCTGCTCTCCGCTGCCCGCCCGCCGGGGGCGGACCCCGAGGCGGCCCTGGTCCTCGCACTGCTGCGCCTCCTCGACGGCCACCCCGGGGAGGGCGATGCCTGGCTCCGTGCGGCGGGGGCCCTGGGAAGCGCTGAGGCGGCCGGCCTCCTGGGGGTCGAGGCACCGCAGGAGCGCAAGCTCAGCGCTGCCAGGCAGGCCGTCGAGACGGCCGCCTCCGCCAGCGGCCTCCTCAACGAAGGGGAGATCCGGCCGCTGCTCCTCGAACGGGCGGCACGGTCAGGCCTCCGCGAGGCGGCGCACCAGCTGGCCGCCTACTACGCCGGCGCCGGGGAAGAGGGCCACGCCGCCCGCTGGAGCACGGCCGCGGTCCAGGCGAACTAGAAGAGACAGCACGACGGACACTGGAGGGAGAGCGCTCATGCGCCCTACATGGAACGACCCGGAACTGCGGGCCGGCACGAAGATCAAGGTCGCCCTGTGGCTCCTGGACGAGGTCGGGGAGGGGAACTTCTTCACCAAGGCCCAGCTGAGGGAGGCGTTCCCCGGGGTCGAGCAGGTCGACCGCCGTATGCGCGACCTCAGGGCCAACGGCTGGGTCATCAACACCAACCGCGAGGACCCCGGCCTTCCGCTGAACACGCTGTGCTTCGTCCGGGCGGGCGACGCCGTGTGGGACCCCCGTGCCCGCAGGAGCGCGCCGCAGGAGATCAGCAGCAAGGAGCGTGCCGCCGTCATCGCCGCCGACGACTACATGTGCACCGTATGCGGTATCGCCGGCGGCGAGGAGTACCCCGATTCCCGGCGGGGGGAGACGGCACAGCTCTCCGTGAGCGCCAGGAAGGAGACCCTCGAGGACGGGTCCGTGGAGCAGCGGTACGTGACCCAGTGCAAGCGGTGCAAGGCCGGCGGCGCCCAGGAGGCGGCTCCTCAGCTGCAGGACGTCCTGACAGCACTCGACATGCTCAGCGCGGCAGAGCGCGAGGAGCTCGCGCAGTGGGTCCGGCGCGGCAGGAGGAGCCCCCGGAGGGTGGAGCAGCTCTGGACCGAGTTCCGCCGCCTCCCGTCCGGTTCGCGCGCGTTCGTGGCCGATCGGCTGCGGCACCGGCCGTAGGCGGGCAAGCGGGCCCGAAACCCCCGCCGGCCGGGACCGGTGCGCGTCCCGGCCGGACAGACACGAGAAGGAAAGGCGTAGACATGAACCCCGCAGAGATCGCAGAGACGCCCGCCGGCAGCGCGGTCCGCACCATGGTGGAGGCCCGGCTGGAGGAGGCCCGCAGGTCCGGTGAAGCACCTGAGACCGTACGGGTCGAGTGGCGCGGGCAGCCGACCAACTTCAAGGTCATCACCGTGCCGACCGAGGTCCTCCTCTACAACCCGGCGACCCACCGGATCCGGGCACAGCGCTCCCACGACCCGGTGTTCGATGCCAGGCTCGCGGAGGACCCCTGGTCCGAGGAGAGCCAGGAGTACCTGCACAAGCTCCTCCGGTGCAAGCCGGACAACCCCGACGCCACGGACCCCGACTTCGAGAAGCTCAGGGACGACCTGGAGGCGTACGGCCAGAAGGACGCGGGGATCATCACCCCCAGCGGAATCCTGGTCAACGGCAACACCCGGTGCGCGGCCCTCAGGGACCTGAAGGAGCGCGACTTCCGGGCGGCCGTCCTGCCGGCCACGGCCACCTGGGCCGACATCGCGGCGGTCGAGCTGGAGCTGCAGCTCAGGAAGGACCGCCGACGCGACTACTCCTACATCAACCGTTTGATCGCGGTCCACGAGCAGACCTCGGCGGGACGTACCCCGGAAGAGCTGGCGAAGGCCTTCCGGACCACGCCGAAGGCGATCAAGCGCGACCTGTGGGTGTACGACTTCATCTCCGACGCGATCGACCGGAGCCGGGAGCGGCTCGCCGGAGGGGACGAGACCAGCCTGCGCCTGATGGACTTCGAGGGCCACCAGGAGACCCTGTCCGAGCTGCACCGCAGCTACCACCAGGCAGCCGACGCGGGCAAGGCCGAAGCGCTGCGGGAGAACCGGCTGCTCGCCATCGTCCTGGGCACCGCCAAGACCAAGGTCCGCTACGTCGGCCACGACTTCCACAACTCCTACCTCGTCCCCGTGCTGGGCGAGGGGTTCGCCCGGCCGGCCGACCCGGCGGAGGAGCCCTTCTCCCTTCCCGGCCTCGACCTCGGCGACGGCCTGCCCCTCCCGGCCGACGACCCGGAGACCCTGCGTGCGCGTGCCTTCACCGACCGGGTCCTCCAGGCCAAGGCCAGGCAGGCCGCCGCCCCCCTGCTCACGGCCGAGGAGTCCTCCGAAGCCCGGACCGTGCTCAACCAGGTGAAGGACGCGGTCGAGCAGGGGGTGCAGAAAGCCGAGTGGGCGACCCTCCGCGCCAAGCGCAAGACCGCCGCGGCCAAGACCCTCCGGGACGCCGCAGAGCTCATCGGCGAGTCGACGCAGCAGGCCTCGCAGGCACGCAGCCAGGACCTCATGGAGCACCAGGCCCTGGACGAGTCGCTCCTGGAACTCGCGGCCGCCCTGAAGAAGCTCTCGCGCGTCGCCTCCCGGGGTGTGGACCAGCCCGGGCCCGGACTGTCCTGGCTGCAGGACGCGGTCGCAGACCTGTGAAGGAAGACTCTCCCTTGCCCACTCTCGCCATCAGGCTCTCCCCGTCCGGTACCGCCGTGGTCCTGGAGGCCGATTCCTCCTACACGGCCGAACTCGGCCGAATGGCCCGCCGGTTCCGCGGCTCGGCCCACCGGTCCCCGGACACCGTCCACGTCCCCCTCGACGACTTCCTCTCCGCCTTCCAGGCGCTCCAGCACTGGCCGTCGCAGGACGTCCGCTGGGACACGTCGGTCGCCAACCTCGTCAAGGACTCCGTACGCGAGGCGGGGGAGGCCAGCGCCAGGCTCAACGGCGACGGCCCCGCCCCCTCCGAGGTCTCCGCCGACGAGGTCGGCGAGCTGCTCGAGCCCGGCTGGCTGGCCCCCCTGACGGCTTTCCAGCGCAGGGATATCGGCAGGCTCCTCTCGATGCGGCACGGCGCCAACTTCAGCGTTCCCGGCGCAGGGAAGACACGGGTCGCCCTCGCCGACTTCCACGCGTCCCGGAACCGGGGCGAGGTCTTCCGCATGCTCGTCGTGGCACCGAAGTCGGCCCACGGAAGCTGGACGGAGGAGGTGAAGCTGTGCTTCGAGAAGCCACCCGTCGTCCACATCGCCGACGGCGGGATGCTGGACCCCCTGGCCGAGGTCGTGGTCATCAACTACGAGCGCCTCGCCGGCAGCCAGGACGCGCTGGCGAAGTGGCTCAGCGCGGAACCGTCCATGCTGGTCCTGGACGAGGCGCACCGCATGAAGCGCGGCGCGCAGGGCGTCTACGGGGCGGTCTGCCTGTCCCTGGGGCCGCTCGCGCGGCGCCGGCTCGCCCTCAGCGGCACGCCGGCGCCCAACGGTGCCAAGGACCTGCAGAGCCTCTTCTCCTTCGTCTGGCCCGGCCAGGGGGGCAGGAGGGTCGAGCGCGCCATCGCCGACCGCAGCCTGCGCGAGGCCAGTGCGGAGCTCAAGCCGCTCTTCTGCCGGACGACCAAGCAGGAGCTCGGCCTTCCGCCCCTCGACCCCCGTGTCGTCCGCGTCGGCCTCGACGACTGGCACCGGGAGCTCTACTCGGCGATCGCCGGGGAGGAGGGCCTCCGGGCCGCGGGCAGCGGCCAGGGCAGCGAGGGCCTGGAGAAGTACGGCCGGGTCTCCATGTACCTGATCATGGCTGCGGCCTCCCCCGCCCTGCTGTCGGAGGGCGGGAGCAGGTACGAGCCCCTGCCCTACGACCTCCCCCGCCTGGAGGTCCCGCGGAACCCGTCCCTCAAGCACATGTTGGACAACCTTCCCCGCTACGAGGACTCCCCGAAGTACAAGAAGGCCTGTGAGATCGTGCGCGCGAACGCCGCACGGGGGCGGAAGACGATCGTCTGGTCGACGTTCGTCCGCAGCCTGACCACGCTCGAGAGGATGCTGGGGGACTGCGCTCCCGCCGTCGTCCACGGCGGCACCCCTGACCGCGACGAGCAGATCGAGCGGTTCCGCAAGGATCCCGGATGCCTCGTCCTGCTGTCCAACCCCGCGACCCTCGGTGAGGGCATCAGCCTCCACCAGGTCTGCCACGAGGCCGTGTACGTGGACCGGGACTTCACCGCAGGCCGGTTCCTGCAGAGCCTGGACCGGATCCACCGCCTCGGCCTGGCTCCCGGCACGGAGACGAACGTGCGGATCCTGGTCGCGGAGAAGACGATCGACGAAGTCATCGAGGAGCGCCTGGCCGCCAAGCTGCGCTTCATGGGGGCGGTCCTCGACGACCCCGGTGTCGAGCAGCTCGCGGACCTGGCCGACGAGCCCGCCGCCCCGGCAGGGCTGGAGCGCTCGGACATGGGGGCCCTGCTGGACCACCTGTACGGCGCTCCCCGGCAGTGACACGGATCCGTCCGCGCCGGGCCCGCACCGGCCCGGTGCGGAGACCCGGGCGGCTGCCCGTACAGAGCCCTACCGCGTGACGTGATCGGGCCCGGGGTCCAGCGCACCTCCCGGGCCCGGTTCACGCCGTGTGCACGGGGTCCCGGGGGCGGCGGAGCCCGTCCCCGGGCCCCCGGCACGGAGAGCCGACAGGGCACGGGCGGAACCGCCCGGCCCGAACGCCACCTCCCTCATTCCCCGCGTCCGCCCATCGCGCGGGCGAACCAGGCGGAGGCGGCGCGGGCCGCCTCCTCCAGGGCGCCCTCCTCCTCGAACAGGTGCCCGGCGCCGGGGACCACGTGGATCCGGCCGGGTCCGCCCAGCGCGTCGAGGGCGCGCTCGTTGAGTTCCAGCACACGCGTGTCCGCGCCGCCGACGACGAACAGAACCGGGGCGCGCACCCGCCGCAGCGCCTCCTCGCCGGCCAGGTCGGGGCGGCCGCCGCGGGAGACCACGGCGGCCACCCGCCCGGGGCGCTCGGCCGCGCACCGCAGGGCCGCGGCGGCCCCCGTGCTGGCGCCGAACAGCCCGACCGGCAGCCCCGCCGTGCCCTCCCACTCCGCCAGCCGGTCCACCGCGCCCGTGAGGCGCCCGGTGAGCAGCCCGATGTCGAAGCGCAGCCCGGCCGTGGCCCGGTCGACGCGCTCCTCCTCCGGGGTGAGCAGGTCGAACAGCAGCGTCGCGATCCCCGCGTCCCGCAGGACGGCGGCGACGGCCCGGTTGCGGGGGCTGCGCCGGGAGCTGCCGCTGCCGTGGGCGAAGGCCACCGCGCCGACGGCCGCGGGCGGCAGGTCCAGGTCCCCGTCGAGTGCGGCGTCCGCGGTGCGCACCGTCACCTCGCGCCCGGTCATGGCGTCTCCTCCCGGCCGGTCCCCTCGACGGGTCCGCTACCCCCGGGCCCGGAACGCACACACACGGCCCCGCCTCCCGGGCCGGTCATCCGCCCAGGGTGCCGTCGAGCCGCTCGACCAGGCAGAACTCGTTGCCCTCGGGGTCGGCCAGGACCGCCAGCAGGTGCCCGTCCTCCTCGAAAACGGGCCGCAGCACCCGCGCGCCCAGGGCGCGGACCCGCGCGATCTCGGCCTCCACGTCGTGGACGACCATGTCCAGGTGCATCCGGTTCTTGCCCGCCTTGGGCTCGGGCACCTGTTGCAGCAGCAGGTCGGGCCACCGCCCGCCCGGGTCGCGCAGCGCCAGGTACGGGCCGTGCTGCGCCTCCTCCCGCTCGAAGCCGAGCGCCGCGCACCAGAAGTCGGCCGCGGCCCGCAGGTCGCCGGTGTCGAGTACGCAGACCAGTCGCATGTGCCCTCCGCTCCTTTGCGGGGCCGAAGGCCCGGTGCCCCCGGCCGGATGCGGCACACCCTACGCCGCGGCGGCGCGGCCGCCCACCGCCCGCGCGGGCCCGCCCCGACACGGGTGCGCAAGAACGGTCAAGCGCCGCCCGGGGCCGCCCGAACATACTGGTCCCATGACCGAACCCACCACCGGCCGGGACCGGCTCCGCGAGCTCCTCGACGCGGTCCTGGCGGACGAGGACGGCGGTGAGGGCACCGCCTTGGCCGCCATGGCCGAGCGGGCCTACAGCTCGCCGTTCCACTTCTCCCGGCGGCTGAGCCGCGACACCGGGGAGTCCCCCGTGGCGCTGCGCCGCCGGGTGCTGCTGGAGCGGGCCGCCTGGCAGATCCGGCAGGGGTCCAGCGTCACCGACGCCGCGTTCGCCGCCGGCTACCGGTCGGTGGAGGGGTTCATCCGCGCGTTCGGGCGGGCCTTCGGGCACCCGCCGGGGGCGACCACCTCCGGCAGCGGCACCTGGCTGCCCGCTCCGAACGGCATCCACTTCCACCCCCCGATCCACCTGTGGATCGAGTCGCCACCCCAGGAGCGCCCCGCGATGGACGTCGTGTCCCTGCAGGTCCACCACGACATCGCCGACACCGGCCGACTGATCGAGGCGGCCTCCGGGCTGTCGGAGGAGGCCTACCGCAGGGTGCACGCCCCCGGGTGGACCGTCCTCACCTGGGACGGACCCGAGGAGTCGATCGCCGCCGTCCTGGACCACCTGGTGTGGGCCAAGGAGGTGTGGTGCGCGTCCGTCGACGGCACGGACTTCCCCGAGCGCGGCGGCGACGGCCTGGAGGAGCTCGCCGAGCGGCACCGGGTGATCGGCCCGCACTGGGTGGCGACGGTCGAGGGCATCGGCCGCCGCGGCGCCTGGGGCGACCGCCTGGTCGACGCCCTGTGCGATCCGCCGGAGAGCTTCGTGCTGGGGTCGGTGGTCGCGCACGTCCTGACGTACGCGGCGCACCGCAGGCAGCTGGTGCGGCACATGCTGCGCGCCGAGGGGGTGGAGGTGGACCACGGGGATCCCATCGAGTGGTTGCAGGACCGATACGGAGGCACATCATGACCCGGACCGTCTACAACACCGCGACGAGCCTGGACGGCTTCATCGCCACGGAGGACCATTCGCTGGAGTGGCTGTTCGCCGCGGAAGCCGGGGGCGCGGCGCAGGGTGAGAGCGCCGAGAGCGAGGTCGAGGAGTTCATGAAGGGGGTCGGCGCCGTCCTCATGGGGGCCACGACCTACGAGTGGGTGCACCGGCACGAGGGCGACAAGGACTGGGCCTACGACATGCCGTCCTGGGTGCTGACCCACCGGGAGCTGCCGCCGTTCAAGGGCGCGAACGACATCCGGTTCGCGGCCGCCGACTCCGACGACGAGCTGCGGGCCCTGCACGCGAAGGTGGTGGAGTCGGCCGGGGGCAAGGACCTGTGGCTGCTCGGCGGCGGCCGGATCGCCGCGGACCTGGCCCGGCTGGGCCTGCTGGACGAGGTGATCGTGTCCATCGCCCCGGTCACGCTGGGGTCGGGCGCCCCGCTGCTGGCGGGCCGGGTGGACCTCCGGCCGCTGGACGTGCACCGGACGGGGGCCTTCGCCTGCGCCCGCTACGAGGTCGTGCGCTCCTGAGCCCGACCGTCGCCGGCGCCCCGCAGGCGGGCGTCGGCGGCGGCGAGCCCGTGCTCGTTGAAGACCGCGACGCCGTTCCCGGCCAGCAGGTGGGCGGTGACCCCGCGCCCGACGCGCTTGTGCCCGGTGAAGGTGCCGTCGTAGACCTCGTGGAGCCCGCAGGAGGGGCTGGACTCCTTCAGGACGGCCACGGTCGCCCCGCGCTCGCGCGCGAAGGCCAGGGCGGCGCGGGCCCCCGCGACGAAGTACGCGGTGACGTCGTCGCCGTCGGGGGTGAGGATGCGGGCCCCGCCGTCGAGCACGTCGGCGGCGGTGGCCCCGGGCTCGATCTCGGCGGGCGGCCGCGGCACGGGCAGTCCGCCCGCCACCTCGGGGCAGTGCACCACCAGGCGGCCCTCGGCGCGCCAGCGGTCGAGCAGGGCGTCGTCGACGGTCTTGGCGCGGCCGTCGTAGCGGACCGGGCGGCCCACCAGGCAGGCGCTGACCAGGACCTTGTCCATGTTCCTCTCCTCCCGGGCGACACCGACCACGTTACCGCTCCCCCGCCACCGCCCCTCCGCGCCGGAGGTACGGGACGACACGGACGGAACACCCCGACAATCCAGGCAATATCACACAAGGTCGCTATCGTGTTGCTTTGAGTGATTTCATGGAGGGGGACACGTGAGCGAGAACCGGCCCGGGGAGCAGCCCGGGAATCCGCCGGGCGAGGCCGCCGCGAAGCAGCCGGCGGCGCTGGCCACCGAGCACCGCACCACCCGCAAGGCCGTCACCGCCGCCGCCATCGGCAACGCCACCGAGTGGTACGACTTCGGCGTCTACAGCTACCTGGCCGTCACCATCGGCCTGGTGTTCTACCCCTCGCAGTCCCAGGGCGTGCAGCTCATCGCCACCTTCACCACGTTCGCCGCGGCCTTCCTCGTGCGCCCGCTCGGCGGCCTGTTCTTCGGCCCGCTGGGCGACCGGATCGGCCGCAAGCACGTACTGGCCTTCACCATGCTGCTCATGGCGGTCAGCACGTTCTGCATCGGGCTCATCCCCTCGGCCGCCACCATCGGCATCGCCGCGCCGGTCCTGCTGCTCGTCGCCCGCATGCTCCAGGGCTTCTCCACCGGCGGCGAGTACGGCGGCGCCACCACCTTCATCGCCGAGTACGCGCCCGACAAGCGCCGCGGCTTCCTCTCCTCCTGGCTGGAGTTCGGCACCGTCAGCGGGTACGTGGGCGGCGCCGCCATCGTCACCGTCCTGACCCTGCTGCTGGGCCCGGACACCATGCTCGCCTGGGGCTGGCGCATCCCGTTCCTGCTCGCCCTGCCGCTCGGCGCCGTCGGCCTCTACCTGCGGATCAAGCTGGAGGAGACGCCGGTGTTCTCCGACAGCGCCGAGCACGCCGAGGGGTTCGCCAAGGACCCCGAGGGGCACCGCCGCAAGGGGCAACTGCGCGAGACCGTCGTCGGCCAGTGGCGGAACATGCTGCTGTGCATCGGCCTGGTGCTCGTGTTCAACGTCAACAACTACATGGTGACGGCGTACATGCCCACCTACCTGGAGGCCGAGCTGGGGTACGGCTCGACCGCCGCCCTGCTGCTCACCCTGGCCGCGATGGTCCTCATGCTGGTCGCCGTCACCGGGTTCGGGCGGCTCAGCGACCGGGTGGGGCGCAGGCCCGTGCTGCTGTCGGGCAGCCTGTTCTCCATCGTGCTCACCCTGCCCGCGTTCTGGCTGCTGCAGACCGGGAGCCCGGTGGGGGTGGCCCTGGGCATCGTGGTGCTGGCGATCACCCTGGTGCACTTCTCCGGCGCCGCCCCGGCGACGCTCCCGGCGTTCTTCCCGACCAGCGTCCGCTACGGCGCGCTGGCGATCAGCTTCAACATCTCGGTGGCGCTGTTCGGCGGCACCACCCCGCTGGTGGCCGAGTCGCTGGTGCAGTCCACCGGCAACCTCTACTCGCCCGCCTGGCTGGTGATGGGGGCCGGCGCCGTCGGCCTGGTCGTGGTGTGGCGGATGAAGGAGAGCGCCGGGCGCCCGCTGCCGGGCGCGCCCGCCATCCCCGTGCCCGAGCGCACCCCGGGCGGCACCCGGCTGCCCTACCCGCGCCCCACCGGCGAGAGCGGGCCCCACGTGCCGCCCAGCAACGTGCGCAGGCTGCCCTCCGAGTCCTGAGCCGCGGACAGGGGAAGGGGGCGCCTCCCGGCCGGGAGGCGCCCCCTTCGGCGTCCGGGCCGCGCCCGGGTGCGGTCAGCGGCGGCGGCGCTGGCGGTCCGGGCGCACACTGCCCTTGGACGCCTTGCCCACGGGCCCGCCCTTCTTCTCCCGGATCCGCATGCTGATGTGGATCGGCGAGCCCTCGAACCCGAAGTCCTCGCGCAGGCGCCGCTCGATGAACCGCCGGTAGTTGTCCTCCAGGAACCCGGTGGTGAACAGCACGAACTGCGGCGGCTTCGCCCCCGCCTGCGTCGCGAACAGGATCTTGGGCTGCTTGCCTCCGCGCACCGGCGGCGGGGTCGCCGCCACCAGCTCCTTGAGCCAGTTGTTCAGCTGCCCCGTCGGGATGCGCTGGGACCAGCCGGCCAGACTCGTCTCGATCGCCGGGACCAGCTTCTCCATGTGGCGGCCGGTCCGGGCGGAGATGTTCACCCGGGGCGCCCAGGCGACCCGCGCCAGCTGGCGGTCGATCTCCTTCTCCAGGTAGATCCGGCGCTCCTCGTCGAGGATGTCCCACTTGTTGAACGCCAGCACCAGGCCGCGGCCGGCCTCCACCACCTGCTCGACCACGCGGATGTCCTGCTCGGCCAGCGGCTCGCTGACGTCCATCAGGACCACCGCGACCTCGGCCCGCTCCAGGGCGGTGCCGGTGCGCATGGTGGCGTAGTAGTCGGCGCCCTGGAGGGCGCGGAACCGGCGGCGGATGCCGGCGGTGTCGATGAACTTCCAGGTCTTGCCGCCCAGCTCGATCAGCTCGTCGACGGCGTCGCGGGTGGTGCCCGCCACCGAGTCCACGACCACGCGGTCCTCGCCGGCGAGCCGGTTGAGGAGGCTGGACTTGCCCACGTTCGGGCGCCCCAGCAGGGCCACCCGCGGCGGGCCGTCCTCGGTCTCGGGCGCCTCGGCCTCCCGGGCCTGCTCGGGGAAGGCCGCCACGACGGCGTCCAGCAGGTCGCCGGTGCCGCGGCCGTGCAGGGCGCTGATGGGGTAGGGCTCGCCCACGCCCAGGTTCCACAGCTCCAGCGCGTCGGACTCCTGCATGCTGCCGTCGACCTTGTTGGCGGCCAGCACCACGGGCCGGTTGGTGGCGCGCAGCACGCGGGTGACGGCCTCGTCGGCGTCGGTGATGCCGACCGTGGCGTCCACCACGAACAGGACCACGTCGGCGGTCTGCGCCGCGTACTCGGCCTGGCGGGCGACCATCGCGGCCAGCCCGCTGACGCTGGTCTCCCAGCCGCCGGTGTCCACCAGGGTGAACTGGGTGCTCTGCCACTCGGCGTCGTAGGCGACCCGGTCCCGGGTCACCCCCGGCACGTCCTCGACCACGGCCTCGCGGCGGCCGATGATGCGGTTGACGAGACTGGACTTGCCCACGTTGGGGCGGCCCACCACGGCCACCACCGGCAGCGGGGCGGTCTCGCCCCCGGTGCCGATGTCGGCGTTCTCGAAGTCGTCGTTCACGTACTGCTCCCGGTCCTTGAGTCCCCGCGCGCCCAGGATGCGTGCCGCGGGGAGTGCGAAAGCCGACCGGCCGCGCCCGTGCGATACGGGGCGGCCCGATCGGCGCGGACGCCGTCGGCGTCCGCGTGTGTACCGCGAAGGGCAACCTCCGCGGGTGTCCGTGTGTTCCCCCCGGTGTCCGATGTCACCCCGCGCTCACGGGGCCGGACCGGGGAGGGGCGGCCCCTGCGGGCGCCCGGAGGGTCAGGCGCGGGCCGCCGCGGCGGCCTCGTCGACGAGCTCGACGACCAGGGCGACGACCTCGTCCAGGTCCAGCCCGGTGGTGTCCAGCTCGGCGGTGTCGGAGGTCAGCGTCAGCGGCGAGTGGGCGCGGCTGGAGTCCAGCTTGTCCCGCAGCTCCAGGGCCGCCTGGGTGCCGGCCACGTCGCCGGTGCGGATCTCCTTGCTGCGGCGCTGCGCGCGGGCCTCCGCGCTGGCGGTGATGAACAGCTTCACCGGGGCGTCGGGGGCGACCACCGTGGTGATGTCGCGGCCCTCCACCACGATGCCCGCGCACTCGCGCCGGGCGGCGTCGATGATCTCCCGCTGCGCGCTCACCAGCAGCTCACGGGCCCGCGGCACCGCCGAGACGGCGCTGACGCTGCCGGTGACCTCCTTGGTGCGGATCTCCACGGCCACGTCGCGGCCGTCGACGGACACCGTCGGGGCGGCCGGGTCGGTGCCCATCTCGATGACCGGGCGCCCGACGGCGGCGGCCACCGCGGCGGAGTCGTGCACGTCCACGCCGTTGTCGAGCATCCACCAGGTCAGCGCGCGGTACATGGCGCCGGTGTCGAGGTAGCGCAGGCCGCGCGCCCTGGCCACACCCTTGGAGGTGCTCGACTTGCCCGACCCGGAGGGACCGTCGATCGCGATGACGATGCCCTCGGTGCTGCCCTGCCCGCTCACGTGATCCTGCCTCTACCGCTCGTCGTACTACCGACGCCCCAGCCTACCGGCGCGGAACACTCGCGGCGTCCACGCGCGGCACCGCCCACGCGGTGCGCACCGTTCAGGCGCCCGGGTGGACCGACCAGCCGTCGGCGGCCAGCGCCCGGCTGAGGGTGTCCACCCCCGCGGGCAGCACGTACAGCTGCGCCACGCCCAGCGGCAGGCCCGGGGTGTGCTCGATGCGCACGTCCTCGATGTTCACGCCGGCGTCGGCGGCCGCGGCGAACAGGCGGCCCAGGGTGCCCGGCTCGTCCGGGATCACCACCGGGATCACCGTATAGTCCGGCAGCGTCGGCTCGCCGTGCTTGCCGGGGATGCGCCCGTGCCCGTCCCGGCCCCGGACCAGCAGGTCCCGCACCGGCCCGGCCTCCATGTCCGGCCCGGCCAGCGCGTCGGCGGTCCGGGACAGGTCCTCGGCCACCGCGCGCAGCACCCGCGCGACCGGGGCCGCGTTGTGGGTGAGGATCTCCGTCCACAGCGACGGGTCGCCGCCCGCCACCCGGGTGACGTCGCGCAGGCCCTGGCCGGCCAGGGTCAGGGCGTCCTCGCCCGCGTCGAGCAGCCGGGCCGCCACCGCGGAGGAGGCCAGGTGCGGGACGTGGGAGACCAGCGCCACGGCCCGGTCGTGCGCGGCGGCGTCGACGACCAGCGGGTCGGCCCCGCACAGGCGGGCCACCTCCGCGACCCGCTCGACCGCGCCCGGGTCGGCCTTGCCCGTCGGGCACAGCGCCCACGAGCGGCCCAGGAACAGGTCCGCGCGGGCCGCGCCCGGCCCCCGCTTCTCCCGGCCGCCCATCGGGTGCCCCGGCACGAAGGTCGCCAGGTCGCAGCCCAGGTCCTCGGCGGCCGCCACCACGTTCGCCTTCACGCTGGCCGCGTCGGTGTAGACGTGCGCGAGCCCGTCGTCCTGGGCCCGGCGCAGCACCTGCGGGACCACCGCGGGCGGGGCGGCGATCACCGCGACGTCGGCCGGGCGGCCGCCCGAGCCCTCCAGCGGCTCCCCCGCGCCCAGGTCGCAGGCCAGCCGCAGGGCGGCCGCGTCCGGGTCGGACAGCAGGACCTCCACGCCGTGCGAACGCAGGGCCAGCGCGATCGACGTGCCGATCAGGCCGGCCCCCAGCACCGCGACCCGGCGCACGGACGGCCGTCCGTCGCGCGCCCCCGCGTCCCCGATCCCGCTCACCGTGCTCCCCCGCCCCGTGCGTCCGATTCCGTGTCACCCCAGATTAGGGCGTGTCCGGCGGGCACCGCCCGCGACGGGCCCGCGGGACGGCGGCCGGGGCGGCGGCGCCTACTGCGCGATGTCCAGCCGCAGCGCCTGCGCGCCCCGCAGGTACACGTGGTGCAGCTCCGCGCGCGGGCGGTCGGTCTCCACGTGCGCCATCAGCCGCACCACGCGCGGCAGGGCGTGCGGGACCCCGATCTCGGTGGCGCACATCAGCGGGACGTCGACGAACCCGAGCTCCCGGGCGGCCAGCGCCGGGAACTCGCTGGTCAGGTCCGGGGTGGCCGTGAAGAGCACGCTGATGACGTCCTCCGGCTCCAACCCGTTGCGCCGCATCACCTCGGAGACCAGTTCGGCCGTGGCCTCCAGCACCTGCCCGCGTTCGTCCGCGTCGACCTGCACCGCTCCGCGAATGGCCCGTACCGCCACGTCGATCCCGCCTTGTCCGTCGTTCCGCGTACCCGTCCCCGGTCGGAGGAACGGGAACGGCGGCCGCGACCCCGGGTCGCGACCGCCGTCAACTGTATAACCAGCCGGGACCTACAGCCCGGCGGCCTTGTAGAGCTCGCTGACCTCGCGCGGGGTCAGCGCCCGCATCGTGCCCAGCTTGAGGGTGTTCAGGTCGATCGGGCCGACCTGCGTGCGGGCCAGGTCCGCGACCGGGTGGCCGACGGCCTCCATGACGCGCCGCACGATGTGCTTGCGGCCCTCGTGGAGGCGGATCTCCACCAGCGCCTTCGCGCCGTCGTTGTCGACCACGCGGAAGGAGTCGATCTCGACCGGGCCGTCCTCCAGCTCCACGCCCGCGCGCAGCTGCTTGACCACGCTGTGCGGGACGGGGCCGGGCACCTTGGCGATGTAGGTCTTGATGACCTTGTACCGCGGGTGGGTGAGCCGGTTGGACAGCTCGCCGTCGTTGGTGAGCAGGATGAGGCCCTCGGTCTCGGTGTCGAGCCGGCCGACGTGGAAGATCCGCTCCTCGGTCTGGCCGGTGTAGTCGGCCAGGGTGGGGCGGCCCTCGGGGTCCCACATGGTGCTCACGACGCCGCGCGGCTTGTTGAGCGCGAAGTAGAGCTTGTCCGGGGACGTGACGACGCGCATGCCGTCGACGCGGATCTCGGACTTCTCCGGGTCCACCCGGGCGCCGAAGCGGCGGACGACCTCGCCGTCCACGCTGACGCGGCCCGCGGCGATCATCTCCTCGCTGGCGCGGCGGCTGGCGACGCCGGCGGCGGCGAGGGCCTTCTGGAGGCGGATGCCGCCCTCGACGTCGGTGTAGCTGTCGCGGGCCTCGTCGGGACGGTCCTCGTCCTTGGGGTCGTACTCCGAACGCAGCGCGTTGAGGCGCTCGCGGGCGGCCTTGGAGAGCTGGTTCTCGCTCTTGATGTCGCCCATGGGCACCTTGCGGCCGCCGGGGAGGTCGCCGGAGTGGTCGATCTTGTGCCGGGGCTTCTTGGGACGCGCGTCCCGGTCGCCCTCGAAGGAGCGCCCGCCGGGACCGCGCGAGTCGCGGTCACCGAACGAACGACGGTCGTCACCGTCACGCCCACCACGGAAGCCGCCCTCGCGGGAGCCGCCGAAGGAACGCCCGCCGCGGTCGTCGCGGGAACCGCCGTGGGAACGGCCGCCGGGACCGCGCGAGTCGCGGTCACCGAACGAACGGCGGTCGTCGCCGTCACGCCCGCCACGGTAACCACCACGGTCGCCACCCTCACGGGAGCCACCGTAGGAGCGCCCGCCACGGTCGTCACGCGAGCCCCCGTAGCCGCCACGGCCACGGTCCCCGCCATCACGGCCACCCCGGAAGCCACCCTGGCCACGGGAGTCGCCACCGTCACGCCCACCGCGGTAACCACCACGGTCGCCGCCGTCACGCCCACCGCGGTAACCACCACGGTCGCCGCCCTCACGCGAACCGCTGAAGGAACGGCGGTCGTCGCCGTCGCGCCCACCGCGGAAGCCCCCGCGGTCGCCACCCTCACGGGAGCCACCGTAGGAACGCCCGCCACGGTCGTCACGGGAACCCCCGTAGCCGCCACGGCCACGGTCCCCGCCATCACGGCCACCCCGGAAGCCGCCCTCGCGGGAGCCGCCGAAGGAGCGCCCGCCGGGACCGCGCGAGTCGCGGTCACCGAACGAACGGCGGTCGTCGCCGTCACGTCCGCCGCGGTAGCCCCCGCGGTCGCCACCCTCACGGGAGCCGCCGAAGGAACGGCCGCCGGAACCGCGCGAGTCGCGGTCACCGAAGGAACGCCGGTCGTCGCCGTCGCGCCCGCCGCGGAAGCCGCCCTCACGCGAACCGCCGAAGGAACGCCCGCCACGGTCGTCACGGGAACCCCCGTAGCCGCCACGGCCACGGTCCCCACCGTCACGGCCACCCCGGAAGCCACCCTGGCCACGGGAGTCGCCACCGTCGCGCCCGCCGCGGTAACCACCACGGTCGCCGCCCTCACGGGAGCCGCCGTAGGAACGCCCGCCGCCGTAGCCGCCGGAGTCACGTCCGCCACGGGAGTCGCGGTCGCCGTAGGAACGACGGTCTCCACCGTCACGAGAATCACTCATGGAACGTCCCTCACCTGCGCCACGGAAATCACGGCCGCCGCTGCGGCCCCCACCAGTACCACGGAAGTCACGCCCGCCACGGGAGTCACCACCGTCGCGCGGGCCGCGGAATCCGCCGCGGTCCCCGCCGTAGGAGCGGCCTGCGCGGCCGCGGTCGTCCCCACCCCGGGGACCTCGTTCGTCGCGGCGGTCGCGGCCGCCGCCGTTGTCGTTTCGATCGCCGCGCTCACCGCGCGGGGCGTAGTCCCGCGCACCGCGGGAACTGTCGTTAGGTGTGCTCACCGGTGTCGTCTAGACCTTCGATGTCGTCGGGCAGGAACGGTGCCAGATCCGGCAGCTCGTCGAGGCTGCGCAGGCCGAGCCGTTCCAGGAAATAGGAGGTGGTCCGGTACAGCAGGGCACCGGACTCCGGGTCGTGACCGGACTCTTCGATCAGCCCCCTCAGTACGAGGGTACGCATGACGCCGTCGCAGTTGACACCGCGGACCGCAGAGACCCTGCCACGGGAGACCGGCTGGCGGTAGGCCACCACCGCCATCGTCTCCAGCGCGGCCTGGGTCAGCCGCACCTCCTGCCCCTCCTTGAGGAAGTGCTCCACGATGTCGGCGCACTCCGGCCGCGTGTACACGCGCCAGCCGTCGGCCACCGCCCGAAGGTCGAAACCCCTGCCCTGCTCGGTGTATTCCCGCGACAGCGATTCGAGGGTCTCGGAGACCACCGCCACCGGCACCCCCAGCGCGCGGGCCAGGTCGTACTCCGAGACCGGCTGGTCCACCACCATCATCACCGCCTCCAGGTCGCGGCGCAGGGTCGGCGGCACCTCGGCGGTCTCCTCCACGGTCACTCGTCCTCCCCCTTCTCCGCGTCCGCCGGATCGGCGTCGTACTCGCTGTCCACCTCGACCTCGCCCTCGCCGCCGGTCCAGGTGACGACCAGCTCCCCGAGCGGCTCGGGCTGGTCGAAGCCCACGTTCGCGGCCCGGTACAGCTCCAGCAGCGCCAGGAACCGCGCGATGACCTCGAAGGTACCGTCGCACTCGGCGGCCAGCTCCGCGAACGTCATGCTCCCCCGCTCGCGCAGCACCGCCACCATCAGCTCGCCCTGCTCCTTGACGGAGGTCTTGGGCTGGTGGATGTGGGTGACCGGGACGCTCGGCGGCTCCTTGGGGGTGAACACCATCCCGGCCAGCGCCGCGAACTCCTGCGGCCCCAGCTTGAACAGCACCTCCGGGCGCAGCGCCTCGAACCGCTCCTCCAACGGCACGGCGCGCGCGTACCGGCGGCCCTGCGCCCCCAGCCGGTCGCGCAGGAACGCCGCGACCTCCTTGTACGCCCGGTACTGCAGCAGCCGGGCGAACAGCAGGTCGCGGGCCTCCAGCAGGGCGAGGTCCTCCTCGTCCTCCACATCGCCGCGCGGGAGCAGCCGGGCCGCCTTCAGGTCCAGCAGGGTGGCGGCCACGAGCAGGAAGTTGCTGGCCTGGTCCAGGTCCCAGGCCTCCCCGTGGGCGCGGATGTGCGCGATGAACTCGTCGGTGACCTTCGACAGCGACACCTCGGTGATGTCGAGCTTGTGCTTGGCGATGAGCCCCAGCAGCAGGTCGAACGGCCCCTCGAAGTTGTCCAGGTGCACCAGGAAGGCGTTCTCGCCCGCCTCCACGGCCTCGTCCGGAGGTCCCCCCGTCATACCCCCGGCCCCTCGTCGTCGTAACCCATGCACACAAGGGTGTCACCGGCCAGCCCCCGCCGGTGACACCCTCGGTCGTCCCCGCCCCCCGATGTCCCCTCCGACACCGGGCGGGCGTTGTTCAGTCTTCGCTCAGCCGCCGCACCAGCATGCTGGCGGGCCCGTGCTCCTCGAAGTCGGCGAGCAGGACGGCGACCGCCTCACGGACCAGGCGGCCCCGGTCGGCGGACAGCCCGTGCTCGGCGCGCAGCGACAGCCGGGTCTGCTCCAGGGCCAGCAGCTCGGGCCCGGAGATGTAGACGGTGATCTTCTCGTCGTGGCGCTGCCTGCCGCTGGGCTTGGGTGCGCCGTCGACCACCCTGGTGGAGCCCTTGGCGCGCGCGGGGCGCGTCCGGGGCTCGGTCCTTCGCTGTTCCGGTGCCGTGTACTGGCGTTCGGTCTCCGTGTCGGGCACCGCGTCCACCTCGGTGCCGCTGGGGCGGAAGAACAGTTCGTCCGCCCCGGGTAGGGTCACGCGCCGCGACCGCTGAGAGGCCACCTCGCCAGCACCTCCTTGGCCAGTTCCCGGTAGGCGTTGGCGCCGGCCGAGGAGGAGTCGAACCTGGTGATGGGCTCGCCCGCCACGGTGGCGTCCGGGAAGCGCACGGTGCGGTTGATGACCGTGCCGTAGACCTTGTCGCCGAAGCCGTCGATGATGGTGGACAGGACCTCGCGGGCGTGGAGTGTGCGCGGGTCGTACATCGTGCCCAGGAAGCCGTCGATGACGAGGCGCTCGTTGAGCCGCTCCTGGACCTTCTGGATGGTGTCCATGAGCAGGGCCACACCGCGCAGCGCGAAGAACTCGCACTCCAGCGGCACGATGACGCCGTCGGCGGCGGTGAGGGCGTTGACGGTGAGCAGGCCCAGCGAGGGCTGGCAGTCGATGAGGACGACGTCGTAGTCGTCGATCACCGGTCGCAGCGCCCGGCCGAGCATCTGCTCGCGGGCCACCTCGCCGACCAGCTGCACCTCGGCGGCGGACAGGTCGATGTTGCTCGGGATCAGGTCCAGGCCGTCGATGTCCGTCTTGAGCAGGACGTCCTCGACCGTCACGTCCCGCTGCATGAGCAGGTTGTAGACGGTCAGGTCCAGCTCGCGCGGGTCGAGCCGGCCAAGCCCGACCGACAGGGCTCCCTGCGGGTCGAAGTCGACCAGCAGCACCCGTCTGCCGTACTCGGCGATGGCGGCGCCGAGGTTGATGGTGGTGGTGGTCTTGCCGACCCCGCCCTTCTGGTTACAGAGTGCTACAATCCGTGCCGGGCCGTGTTCGTCGATGGGCTCTGGCACCGGATAGGTCCGTTCAGGTCTTGACGCGTGCAGATCGGCCCCCGTGTTGCGTGTCGTGCCCCAGGGGTTGGTCACCGGGTCGGCGAGTTCCTGCTCGCCGACGGCCGCGCCGTGCGCGGCGGCGTCGTTCTCCGACCAGTTCACAACCCTGGACCTCCCCTACGGACCGGCCACGGCCCGAAGGGATGCCGTGCCCCTGGAGCCTGGCGGCCGTCGGAAACTCAATATGTCGACAGCAACGTACCTCTGTGCGGCGACTCTAGAACGCCGACACGACGCACTTCAATGAAACCCGAGTGTAGAATCCCACGTCCTCGCCCCGGAGGGAAACCGAACGCACATATCCGGTCACGCGCGATCCCCTACCCCTGGGGGCTTTCCCGCAGGTCGGAGCCGCCGCGGCGGTGCGCGCGCGGATGGCTGGCCGCGTAGACCTCGCGCAGCCGGTCGACTGTCACAAGTGTGTAGACCTGTGTAGTGGTGACCGAACTGTGCCCCAGGAGCTCCTGCACGACCCGGATGTCCGCACCGCCGTCGAGCAGGTGGGTGGCGAAGGAGTGCCGCAGGGTGTGCGGGGACACCCCCGTCACCCCCGCGCGTTCGGCCACCGCCCCCAGCACGCCCCAGGCGCCCTGCCGGGTGAGCCTGCCGCCGCGGGCGTTGAGGAACAGCGCCGGGCCGCCCCGGCCGCGCCCGGCGCGGGCCAGCACCGGCCGGGCCCGCGTCAGGTAGGCGGCCAGCGCCCGCCGGGCGTGGGAGCCCACCGGGACCATCCGCTCCTTGCCGCCCTTGCCGGTGATCCGCACCAGCCCTACGTGGTCCTCGGGCACGGGGGCGTCCAGGCCGACGGCGTCGGCCACGTCGTCCACGTCGGCGCCGACCGCCTCGGAGATGCGCGCGCCGGTCCCGTACAGCAGCTCCAGCAGGGCCCGGTCGCGCAGCGCCAGTAGGGCGGCCCGGTCGCCGGCGGCGACGGGGGCCTCCACCGGTCCGGCGGCCGCCAGCAGGCGCTCGACCGTCTCCACCGGGACCGCCTTGGGCAGCCGCATCGGGGTGGCGGGCGGGGCCAGGTCGGCGGTGGGGTCGGCGGCGGCCCGCCCCTCGCGGACCGCGAACCGGTGCAGGCCGCGCACGGCGGCCAGGGTGCGCGCCGCCGACGCCGCCGCCAGCGGCGCCCGCCCGTCCCCGCCCTCGCGCAGGGCCCGCACGAAGGAGCCCGCCACGGCGGGGGTGACCAGGTCGACCGAGTCCACCCCCGCCGCGGCCAGGTACTCCCGGTACCGGCGCAGGTCGGCGCGGTAGGCCGCCAGCGTGTTGTCGGCCAGCGCCCGCTCGGCGCTCAGGTGGTCCAGGAACGCCGCGCACACCCGCTCCACCCCGGAGGGGCCGCCCGCGCCCGTCACGGCTCGGCGGGCTCGCGCAGGCCGGTGAAGCCCTCGCGGGAGGCGGCGTGCGCGGCCAGGACGCCGATCACCGTCGCCCCGTTGTGCAGCCGCCCGGCCAGGGCCAGGCCCACCGCCTCGTCCAGCGGCACCCACTCGGCGACCAGGTCGGCCTCCTCGTGCTGGCGCTCGAAGTCGATCTCCTCGGCCGGCACCTCCGACAGCCCGCGGGCCAGGAATACGTGAATGCGCTCGTTGGAGAAGCCGGGGCTGGGGAAGAAGTCGGCGAGCTCGTGCCAGGTGTCGGCGCGCAGCCCCGCCTCCTCCACCAGCTCGCGGCGGGCGGTGGCCAGCGGACCCTCGCCCTCGCCGTCGATGATCCCGGCGGGCAGCTCCCACAGCGTGTGCCGGGTGGCGTGCCGGTACTGGCGCTGCAGCAGCACCCGGCCAGCGTCGTCCAGGGCCAGCGCGGCCGCGGCCCCCGGGTGCTCCATGTAGTCGCGGGCGGCGAGGCTCGTACCGCGGCCGCCCGGGCCGGGCATCCGCACCCAGTCGGTGCGCATGCCCACCAGGCGGGAGCGGAAGCGGTCCTCGGACCGCTCCACCGGCCACGACGCGGGGGCGTCCGCGATCTTCGCGTCCGCCCCCGTGTTGTCGGTTCCGGCCGGGCGGGTGTGACTCATATGCTCTCGCCTCTCAGGCTCGTGCCCCGCCCGGCCCCACCTTCAGGACTTCTTGTTCTCCAAGGCCGCCGCGATCAGACCGCGGAACATCGGGTTGGCCTTGGTCGGCCGGGAACGCAGTTCCGGGTGCGCCTGCGTGGCGATGTAGAACGGGTGGACGTCCCGGGGCAGCTCGACGTACTCCACCAGCTTGCCATCCGGGGACAGCCCGGAGAACACCAGACCCGCCTCCTCCAGCTTGGGCCGGTAGGCGTTGTTGACCTCGAACCGGTGGCGGTGGCGCTCGGACGCCTGCGCCTGGCCCCCGTACAGGTCGCGCGCCAGGGTGCCCTCGCCCAGGTCGGCGGGGTACAGGCCCAGCCGCATGGTGCCGCCCATGTCGCGCTCGCCCGAGACCACGTCCTCCTGGTCGGCCATGGTGGCGATGACCGGGTCGACGGCCTTGTCGTCGAACTCGGTGCTGTTGGCGCCCTCCAGGCCCAGCACGTTGCGCGCGTACTCGATGACGATCGCCTGCAGGCCCAGGCAGATGCCCAGCAGCGGGACGCGGTTCTCGCGGGCGTAGCGGATGGCGCCGATCTTGCCCTCGATGCCGCGCACGCCGAACCCGCCGGGGATGAGGATGCCGTCGACGCCGTCCAGCTCGGCGGCCGCGCCCGAGGGGCTGGCGCAGTTGTCGCTGGCGACCCAGCGGATGTTCACCCGGGTGTCGGTGGCGAACCCGCCGGCGCGCAGCGCCTCGGAGACCGACAGGTAGGCGTCGGGCAGGTCGATGTACTTGCCGACCATGGCGATGGTGACCTCGTGGTCGGGCTGGTGCACGCGGCGCAGCAGCGAGTCCCACTCGGTCCAGTCCACGTCGCGGAACGGCATGCCCAGGCGGCGCACGACGTAGGCGTCCAGGCCCTCGCGGTGCAGGACCTTGGGGATGTCGTAAATGGACGGGGCGTCGGGGGTGGAGACCACGCCTGCCTCGTCCACGTCGCACATGAGGCTGATCTTGGCCTTCAGGCTCTGGGTGATGGGCCGGTCCGAGCGGCACACGATGGCGTCGGGCTGGATGCCGATGCTGCGCAGGGCGGCGACCGAGTGCTGGGTCGGCTTGGTCTTCATCTCGCCCGAGGGGCCCAGGAAGGGGATCAGCGAGACGTGCAGGAAGAAGCAGTTGTCGCGGCCGATCTCGTGCCGGATCTGGCGGACCGCCTCCAGGAACGGCTGCGACTCGATGTCGCCGACCGTGCCGCCGATCTCGGTGATGACGATGTCGACCTCGGGGTCGTCCATCGCGTAGATGCGCGACTTGATCTCGTTGGTGATGTGCGGGATGACCTGCACGGTGTCGCCGAGGTAGGCGCCCTGCCGCTCCTTGGCGATGACGCTGGAGTAGATCTGCCCGGTGGTGACGTTCGCGGTCGCCGACAACTCGGTGTCGAGGAAGCGCTCGTAGTGGCCCACGTCCAGGTCGGTCTCGGCGCCGTCGTCGGTGACGAACACCTCGCCGTGCTGGAACGGGTTCATCGTGCCGGGGTCCACGTTGAGGTACGGGTCCAGCTTCTGCATGGTGACCCGCAGCCCGCGCGACTTCAGGAGCCGGCCGAGGCTCGAAGCGGTGAGGCCTTTGCCCAGACTGGAGGCGACGCCGCCAGTAACGAAAAGGTGCTTGGTACTCGCGGCGGATGCCAAAGTGTTGCTCCCGTGGGTTGAGTGGCTACGGCGGGCTCGGAGGAGCCAGAGCGGCCGTGCGGCGGTCCGGTTCCGAGGCGGTGGGATCATCGCTTCGGTCCGCCCGGACATCCACGGGGCACCAGGATAACAGGCCCCCGCGGAACCACATCCGCAGAACACCTTTCCCGGGGCCGCTGTTCCCACCGCGACCTGCGGCGATCCCGGGGGCCAGGGGAAGGCGCCCCCGCGGCGGCGGCCGTGTCGTGTGCGTCACGGTCGCGCAAACGCCCGCCGGAAGGGGCTTCCCGGCCGCCGCCGCTCCTTCCGGCTCCGCCCCCGCTCCGCGACGAACACCACAGGCCCCACCCGTCGCTCGGTCCCGTCCGGCGGGGGCCGCGCCCCGGTCCCCGCCCAGTGCGTACGACCGCCCTGGCCGACGGGCCCCGAGAGGACCCGCCGCGAAGGGCGCGAAGGAACACGCAGGTTCCCGCCGAGCGCGTACGACCGCCCCGGCGGGGCCGAGAGGACCCGCCGCGAAGGGCGCGAAGAGCCCCACGGGGGCGCGCACCACCACCCCCGCCCGAGAAGGCCGTGCCCCGGCGGGGCCGGCCGGTCAGGCGGGGAAGTCCCCGGCGCGGCCCAGGTAGGCCGGGGGCGCCTTGTCCAGGCGCTCGCCCGTCCAGTCGCCCAGGGCGGCGGCCGCCGACAGGCTCACGCCCGTGTGCAGGCCGCTGCGGTGCAGCAGGTACAGCAGGTCCTCGGTGGCGATGTTGCCGGTCGCGGCGGGCGCGAACGGGCAGCCCCCGAACCCGCCCACGCTGGAGTCCAGCACCCGCACCCCGGCCTCCGCCGCCGCCCAGGCGTTGGCGTAGCCGGTGTTGCGGGTGTTGTGGAAGTGGCAGCGCAGCGTGCGCCCGCCGGCGACGGCGGCCACCGCCCCCACGAGTTCGGTGACCTGGCGGGGCACGCCCACGCCGATGGTGTCGGCCAGCGCGATCTCCACCGCCGAGGTGTCGGCGACGCGCCGCACCACCTCCACCACCCGTTCCGTGGACACCTCCCCGTCGAAGGGGCAGCCGAACGCCGTCGACACGGTGACGCTCAGCGGGACGCCGGTGCCCTCCAGGGCCCGGTCGATGTCGGCCAGCGCGTCGAGCATCCCGTCGACGGTGGTGCCCTGGTTGCGCACGCAGAACCCGTCGGTGGCGGGCACCGCGACGTTCACCTCCGACACCGCGGCCTCGAGCGCCCGGTCCAGGCCGCGCCGGTTGAGGACCAGCCCGATGTGGGAGACGCCCGGGGCGCGACGCACGCCCTTCATGATCTCCTCGGCCCCGGCCATCTGCGGGACCCTCTTGGGGTTGACGAAGCTGACGGCCTCGATACGGCGCAGTCCCGCGTCGGCGGCCCGGTCGATCATCGCGATCCGGTCCTCGACCGAGAGCACCTTCGCCTCGTTCTGCAGCCCGTCGCGCGGCCCCACCTCGACGATCTCGACGTGCTCGCCGCCCGCCGGCCCCCGGTCGTCCACGGTCATGTCCGTCCCCTCCCACGCGCCCGTGCGTTCGCGCACAGGCTAGCCCAGGGGGCCGCGGGCCCCGGGAGGCGGGGCCGGTCGGCCCGCGGTCAGCGCAGGGCGAGGGCGGGGCGGATCTCCCAGGTCGTCCAGACCGGGCGGTAGCCCATGCGGTGCCAGAACGGGCCCGACAGCGGGTTCATGGCGGCGTAGTTGAGCACCGAGACGCCCACCCCGTGGCTGTCCAGGGCCTGGTGGGCCTGGCCGACCAGGGCGGTGCCGATGCCGTTGCCGCGTTCGGCGGCGGTGACCACGCCGTAGCCGATGTGCGCGATCGGGCGCGCCTTGACCAGGGACTTGGCCCAGCGGGACCGCTCGGGCGGGGACACCCACAGCAGGCCCACGGCGCGGCCGCGCCGCTCGGCCAGCCAGATCCAGGAGCGGTCCCGCTCCAGGGCGCGGGCGGCCACCTTGCGGGTCTGCTCGGCGGTGTCGGGCTGGAGGAAGACGCCGCCGAAGTGCTGCTCGTAGCGGTGCTCCTCCATGAGGAGGCCCACCACCTGGGTGAGGTCGCTGCGGTCGGCCAGGCGGATGGTGACGTCGCGCGGCGGCAGCGACGGTGGCACGCCGCGGCGGCGCTGGCGCGCGGCGAGCACGGTGTAGGGCTGCAGGCCGTGGCGCTGGAGCGGGATGATGCCGCAGACGTCGCGGGCGGGCCAGCTCACCAGGGCGGCCGACTCCGAGCCGGTGCCGGTGGGCAGGTCCTCCAGCTGGTCGCGCCAGCTGGTGAGCAGCGAGTCCAGGGCGCGGGAGGGCTCGGGGCCGCCGACGATGGGGGTCAGCCAGTGCTGGTCGGGCACGCCCCAGATCCGGCCGACCTCGCCGGGCTGGTACCAGGTGTAGTGCATGGCGCCCGCCGCGACCGTGCGGCCGTCCTCGTCGCTGACGGTCAGCAGGGGGTAGGAGTCGGCGGCGAAGCTCACCGGTTCGGGCAGCAGGGGGTCCGCGGCCGCCCAGCGCTGGGCGGCGGACCGCACCAGCGGGTCGAGGCCCGCATCGCCTCCGGGCGACTCATCATGTCGCACCCGGGCGACATAACCGCTCATCCACCCCTCCCCTAGCGGGTCTCACGTGTCCGCCCCCGCCGTCGTGCCGCCCCGACGACGGGCGGGACGAAACGACCGTACCGCCTCAGAGTCGGACGGGGGAACGATACAGCCGACCGACACCGAAAGTTCACCCTCGGTGGTGGCATCCGCCCGATCTGTGGCCCTCCTCCGCGCCGACGCGGACGTGGACGCTGACCACCGTAACCGATCGAAGGTCACTCTCAGGTGGCGGGGCGGTCAATCCGGCGACACGGAATCCCGTCGTGACACGGGATCGCGCCGCCCGGGCGCCGCGGGGGTCACTCCTGGGCGACCCCGCCCTCGGCGACGGTGGTGTTGCGGCCCTGGTTGACGATCGTGGGCTCGCCGCCCGCGAAGGAGATGGTGTTGTCCACTCCGACCAGCACGATCTTGTCGGCCGAGCCCACGTCGACGGTGGAGCCGCGGCCGGTGGCGCGGACCACGCCGCAGGACCCGTCGAGCACCACGACGGCGTCGTCGGCCGAGACCACGACCTCGCGCCCCTCGCACTCCTCGTGGATCTCGGAGCCGTCGTCCACGACGATGAGCACGTCGTGGGCGTCGACGTTCTCCTCGGGGATCGTGACGGCGTCGGACCCGGGCGGCAGGTCGGGGCCCTCGATCTGCTCGCGGCCGAAGGCCAGGCCGCACCCGGTCAGCATGGTGCCCAGCAGCACGGCGCCGCCGGCGACCACCTGGAGTCGAGCCCTCATCGTTTCCCCCACACCCGGATTCATCCGGCAATTGCGACATACATCCTGCGCAAGACCAAGATTATGTCACGCGGAGGTAACTACGCGACCCTATCGTTGCCCCACCGTATCCGGACCGAGACCGACCGGGGCGGGAAGCCCCACGGCTCAGGGGGTCCCGGCCGCGTCCATGCCCCGCAACTCCCGCTTGAGCTCCCCGATCTCGTCCCGCAGCCGGGCCGCCAGCTCGAACCGCAGGTCCGCCGCCGCCTGGTGCATCTGCCCGCTCAACTGGTCGATGAGGCCCGCCAGCTCGGCCCGCGGCATGTTCGCCGCGTCCACGCCCCGCTCGCCCAGCGCCGGGACCGGGGCCTTGGCCGCCGCGCCCGCACCGCGGTACCCGCTCGCCATCAGCTCCTCGGTGTCCACGTCCTCCCGGTTCAGGGAGTCCAGGATGTCCGCGATCTGCTTGCGCAGCGGCTGCGGGTCGATACCGTGCTCGGTGTTGTACGCCAGCTGCTTCTCGCGGCGCCGGGTGGTCTCCTCGATCGCCGCCCGCATCGAGTCGGTGACGTTGTCCGCGTACATGTGCACCTGGCCCGCGACGTTGCGCGCCGCCCGGCCGATGGTCTGGATCAGGGAGGTCTCCGACCGCAGGAAGCCCTCCTTGTCCGCGTCCAGGATCGCCACCAGCGACACCTCGGGCAGGTCCAGGCCCTCCCGCAGCAGGTTGATGCCGACCAGCACGTCGAACTCGCCGACCCGCAGCTCCCGCAGCAGCTCCACCCGGCGCAGCGTGTCCACCTCGCTGTGCAGGTACCGCACCCGGATGCCCAGCTCCGCGAAGTAGTCGGTGAGGTCCTCGGCCATCTTCTTGGTCAGCGTGGTGACCAGCACCCGCTCCGAGCGCTCGGCCCGCACCCGGATCTCGTGCACCAGGTCGTCGATCTGCCCCTCGGTGGGCTTGACCAGTACCTCCGGGTCCACCAGGCCGGTCGGCCGGATGACCTGCTCCACCACGTCGCCCGCGCTCTGGCGCAGCTCGTAGCGGCCCGGGGTCGCCGACAGGTACACCGTCTGCCCGATCCGCCCGACGAACTCCTCCCACTTCAGCGGCCGGTTGTCCAGCGCCGACGGCAGCCGGAAGCCGTGGTCCACCAGGGTCCGCTTGCGGGAGGCGTCGCCCTCGTACATCGCCCCGATCTGCGGGACCGTCACGTGCGACTCGTCCAGCACGAGCAGGAAGTCGTCGGGGAAGTAGTCCAGCAGCGTGTTGGGCGCGCTGCCCGGGGGGCGCTCGTCGAAGTGCCGCGAGTAGTTCTCGATGCCCGAGCACGTCCCCAGCTGGCGGATCATCTCCAGGTCGTGGGTGGTGCGCATGCGCAGCCGCTGCGCCTCCAGCAGCTTGCCCTGGCCCTCCAGCTCCGCGAGCCGCTCGCCCAGCTCCGCCTCGATCGTCTGCACCGCCCGCGCGGTGCGCTCCTCGCCGGCCACGTAGTGCGAGGCGGGGAAGATGAACATCTCCTCGCTCTCCCCCAGCACCTCCCCGGTCAGCGGGTGCAGGGTGAGCAGCCGCTCGACCTCGTCACCGAACATCTCGATGCGGATCGCCAGCTCCTCGTACACCGGGATGATCTCGATCGTGTCACCGCGCACCCGGAACGTGCCCCGCGTGAACGCCATGTCGTTGCGGGTGTACTGCATCTCCACCAGGCGCCGCAGCAGGTCGTCGCGGTCCACCTCCATGCCCACCGACAGCTGCGCCATCCGGTCCACGTACTCCTGCGGCGTGCCCAGGCCGTAGATGCACGACACCGACGCCACCACGATCGTGTCCCGGCGGGTGAGCAGCGAGTTGGTCGCCGAGTGGCGCAGCCGCTCCACCTCGTCGTTGATCGAGGAGTCCTTCTCGATGTAGGTGTCGCTCTGGGGGACGTACGCCTCGGGCTGGTAGTAGTCGTAGTACGACACGAAGTACTCGACGGCGTTGTTCGGCAGCATCTGCCGCAGCTCGTTGGCGAACTGCGCGGCCAGCGTCTTGTTGGGCTGCATCACCAGGGTCGGCCGCTGCAGCTGCTCCACGGTCCAGGCGACCGTCGCCGTCTTGCCGGTACCGGTCGCGCCCAGCAGCACCGTGTGCGGGTCGCCGCCGCGCACCCGCCGGGTGATCTCCTCGATCGCCTTGGGCTGGTCGCCCGCCGGACGCATGTCCGAGACCACCTCGAACGGGTTCTCACTGCGCTTGATCTCGGTGACCGGTCGCACGTCGCCCTCATCCCCTCGTCGCCCGGGGCCCGACCCCGCACACGGGCCCCCGTCCCCCTAACGCTACCGACCGCCCAGGACATCCCGCGGCCGGAGGCCGACGCGCCTCCCCCGCGGCACCGGCGGCCGGACCGTCCGTCCACAGCCCGCCGAAGACCCCTGACCGGGCGGGGATCCCGGGGTTACCATCGAAATCAGCGCACTGTACCCCCGGAAACCGTGCCCCCGGAATAGAGGTGCCAGCCGTGTCCCACCCCTCCCGACCCACCTTCGATCCGACCCTGCCGCGCCGGACGATCGCCCGTCTGCACGCCCACCCCGAGCGGCTGCTGCCGGATTCGGTCGGCCCCTCCTCACGGCTCACCTGGCGCCGCGGCGCCGCCCTCACCGCCGCCGGCGGCGCCTCCCTGGCCGCGCTCGCCCTGCTCGTGCCCGGTGCGGCCACCCCGCTCATCGCCCTGCTGTGCCTCATCGTCACCGCCGTCGTCCTGGGCCTGGTCTCCGACCGGGGCTCGCTCGCCGACGACTGGGCCGACCTGCTCATGCACGGCTTCTGGGCGCTGCCGCTGTCCGCCGCCGCCGTCCTGACCGGCCACCTGGTCCTGGGCAACGCCCTGGAACCCCTGGCCGCCGCCGTCCCCGGCAGCGCCTCCGCCGCCGCCCTCTACCTGGCCGTCGCCGGGGGCGGGGCCGGCGCGATCATGCGCCCGGGCATGCTGCCCCGGCTGGCCTCGGAGAACCGCCGCCGGTACGTGCTGCCCGAGGACTTCGGCCGCCCCTACAGCTACGCCACCCGGCACGAGGAGCCCGAGGCCCACCTCTTCGCCCGCCTGCAGCAGGCCACCGACCGCGTCGAGGAGGGCACCCGCGTGCTGGGCGCCTCCTTCGACGCCGCCCACACCCTGCCGCTGCTCCGCGAGGAGGAATGGCGCATGTCGCAGGAGCTGCTGCGGCTGCGCGCCCTGCGCCGCGAGCTGGTCCAGCGCAAGCGGGAGGCGGTGTCCCGGCAGGTCACCCGGGCCCTGCAGCCGCAGGAGGAGGCGGTGGCCCGCGCCCACGCCGCCCTGGCCGAACGCATCGGCGTCCTGGCCGACTACGGCGAGCGCGTCCACGCCGCGGTGACCGCCCACCGCGAGTGGGAGCAGTGCCAGGCCATCGCCGACCGCGCCGCCGAGTACGCCGACCTGGCCCTGAGCACCGCGCGCGGCGCCATGCAGACCGACGAGATCGACGACAGCCTGCTCAGCGTGCGGGCCGCCCACTCGGTCCGGGAGGAACTGGTGCGCGAGGCCGTGGACGCCGGGTCCTCCCTGTCGGCGGCGCTTCACCCCGAGGCCGGGCAGACCCGCCGCGAGCCCCTGGACATCCCCCGACCACGTCAGGCCCGGTCCCCCGAACCCGCGGCCCCGCAGCCGACGGAGGACTGAGGCCGTCCGCACCCGCCCCCGCGCACGGACGCCGGGGCGCGCTCCGCCCTGCCCGGCCGAGGGCCGTGCGCGCGGCCGGTAGCGGCCATTCCCGTTTTCCGGGCCCCGCCCCCGGACATCATGGGGGCATCCCACCCCGAGGCCGCCCCCGCTCCGGCACCCCGTCCCCCGACCGACCTCAACGCCGAGGCGGCCCATGCACGCTCGTCCCACGCCCAACCCCGACCACGACCCCGGCTCCGCGCCCCCGCCCGGAACACCGCGGCCCGGACCGCACCGGCCCCGGAGCGTCGACGAACGCGTCGCCGCGCTCGCGGCCGCCCCCTACCTGTACCCCCACCCCGACCCCGTCGGCGGCGGGCCGCCCGGGACCTGGCCGGAGACCCCCTACCTGCTCCTCCTCCAGGAGGCCACCGACAGCGCCGCCGAGGCCGAGCGCGTCCTCGCCCCCGACCCGGACGCCGCGTGGGCGACCGGGCTGATGCGCCGGGCGGAGTGGGCGCAGGTCTACGCGGCCCACGTCATCCGGATCCTCGTCCCCGACCCGGACACGGAGATCCCCTTCTCCGAGGAGGACCGGCCGGAGGAGGCCGAGGAGGCCGTCCGCCTGGGCGCGCCGGCCCGGCGGGCCGCCCAAGAGCCCGACCGGTACGGCGCCGCCTACCTGGACCGGGTCCGGGAGCTGCGGCGGGGGATCGAGGCGCACGGGACCGCCGCTGAGGACGCCGTGGCGGACGGAGGACCGCGCGCACCGCGCGAGCACGCCGACGCGCGGCCGCGCGGGGCCGGCGGGATCCCCGCCCTGCTCCCCGGCCCGGTCCGGCGCGCACGGGCCCGGCCGTCGTCCCGGGCGGCCACCGCGCTCACGGGCCTGGTCCTGGTGCCCGCCGGACTGTCCGCCCTCTCCCAGCCGTACGCCACCGTGCACCTGGCGATCGTGTGCGGGGCCGCCGTGGGCGCCTTCATCGTGTGGAGCAATCTGCGGTACGACCCCGGGACCTCGCGCCTGTACCTGGCGGGCGTCGCCCTGGTCGGCCTCCTCGTCGGCGGCGCGCTGGCCGACCACCTCCACGGCGCACTGGCGCTCCTGTTCGCGCGGCTCGCCCCGCAGGCCTCCGCCGCCGCACCGGGGGACGCCGTCACCGCCGGACTGTACGGTCTGGCCGCGCTGGTCTGCTGGGTCCTCGCCGCGACCGGCGCCGGCGGCCTGCACGCGCGGGCCGAGCAGGCACCGCCGTAGGGGCCGGGCCGCTCCACCCGACCCGCCGACGGGCGGACGCCCCCGCGTCCGCCCTCCCCACCCCGACCCCGAGGCGACCCCCATGCGAGCCCGCACCGCACCCGGCCCCGCGGCCCCGGGGCGCCCCCGTGCCCGGCCGGGCGCCACCGCGCCGGTGCCCGGTCAGGACGCCCTGGCCAGCAGCTCCTCCCACACCTGCGCGACCCGCTCCGTGAGCTGCTCCCGGGTCCCGGAGTTGTCCACCACCAGGTCCGCCGCCGCCAGCCGGGTCTCCCGGTCGGCCTGCGCCCGGATCCGCGCCCACACCTGTTCAGGGTCCATGCCCCGGCTCCGGACCACCCGGTCCACCCGCACCTCGTCGGGGGTGTCGACGACCACCACCACGTCGTACAGCGACTCCAGGCCGTTCTCCACCAGCAGCGGCACGTCGTACACCACCACCGGGGCGCCGGCCGCCTCGGCGCGCGCCATCAGCTCCGCGCTGCGCTCGCCCACCAGCGGGTGCACGATGGCGTTGAGCCGTGCCAGCCGCGCCTCGTCGGCGAACACGATCTCCCCCAGCCGGGGCCGGTCCAGGCTCCCGTCCGGGGCGAGCACGCCCTCCCCGAACTCCTCGACCACCGCCGCCAGGCCCGGTGTGCCGGGCTCCACCACCTCGCGGGCGATCGCGTCGGCGTCGATCACCACGGCCCCGTGCTCGGCCAGTTCCGCGGAGACCGCGCTCTTACCCGAGCCGATCCCCCCTGTGAGTCCCACTTTCAGCATGTCACGACCCTAGTGACCGCCGCCCTTCCACCGCCCCCCACCCCCCGGAGACCCCGTGACCGCACCCCGGCCGACCGTCCGCCCCGGCCTTCCCCCGGACCGGGTCGCCCGGCTGACCGCCCGGCTCGACGGCCTGGCCGCCCCCTCCCGGGCGCTCGACCCGCCCGACCCGGTCCGCGCCCACCTGTGGACGGCCGGCGTCCACATGTACGCGGCCGCCCTCGCCCTGCTCGTCCCGGCGCCCTCCTGGGCCGGCGGGCTCCTGCTGGGCCTGGGGGCGGCGGGCTGCGCGGGCGCGGTCGCCGTGTACGCCCGGCCCCGGACGTTCTCCCCCGCGCTGGGCGGACCGCGGTGGGCGGCCCCGGTCCTGTTCACCGCCCTGGGCCTCTGTCTGGCCGCGGCCTGCGCCGCGGCCGCCCACCTGCTGTACCTCTCCGTCCGGGAGCTGATCGCGGGCCCCGGGGCCGGAGCCGCCCTGCTCTCGGCCGTCCTCGCCGTCGCCGCCCTGGCCGGCGCCCGCCACTGGTCCCGGGAACGGCGGTCCGTCCACGGGGTCGACCACATCACCCCCCACCTGCTGCCCGCCACTCCGTGGGTGCCCGCCGCCGAGGAGCCCGGCGGCCTGCGCGCCACCCGCCCGCTGCACCCGCGCGAGCAGGCGCTGGCCGACCTGCGCGCGTGCGTCGACGCCTTCGACGAGCTGAAGCGCACCGGAGCGCCCCTGCCCGGTGCCGGCGGCGTCCTGGGCCGCCTGCGCGACCACGAGTGGCGGGCCGGCCGCATCATGCTGCTGCGCCGCCGCCGGATCCGCCGCGACCTGGCCCGCGGCCCCCTGCCCGGCCCTGATCCGTACGCCGCGGAGGCCGCCGTCCTGGCGCCCCTGGCCCGTGCCGCCCTCCAGGCCCACCGGGCCGTCCTCGCCGCCCGCGGCCGGAGGGCGACGGGCCGTACGGTGCACGCTCTCACCGCCGAGCGCGACAAGCGCCTGCGCAGGCTCCACCCGCGCATCGAGCGCATCCTGCGCTGGAGCCGGGCCGCACCCGCGAAGCCCCGGCCCTACGAGCCCGCCCGCCCGCTCGTCCGCCTGCTGTACGCGGTGGCGGGGCTGGCGGCACTCGGCGCCGCCTGGGCCGCCCTGCTGTACCCCGCCGCGGGAACGGTGCTGCTCTTCGCCTCGGGCCCCGTCGTGTCGGCCTGCGTCCTGCTGTGGGTGCGCCTGCGCCACGCCGAACGCTGGACGCCGAAGCGGATGGCCGGGATGCTCCTGGCCTCGGGCTACATCACCGCGATGCTGTCCTGGGGGTTGTACGAGCTGTGGGAGACGATCGCGTGGTGGGTCGCCCCCGGGCTCTTCTTCGTCGCGCGGGGCGACGCGACGGTGGCCTTCTACCTGTACCTGGTCGCGTTCTTCTGCTGGTTCCTGGCCCTGACCGGATGGGGGCGCGCCCACCCCCTCAACCGGAGGTGACCGCCGCCAGCTCCTTGCGCATGTGCACCATCACCAGGTGGTCGGCGACCCGCTCCCGGTGCGTCACCGCGTAGCCCGCACGCCGGTACAGGAGCTGGTTCTGCGCGCTCTGCGCCCCGGTGAACAGGGTCAGCGCCGCCAGGTCGGGCCGCAGGCCCCGCAGGTCCTCCTCCATCCGCTCCAGCAGCGCGGCCGCCACCCCGCGCCGCCGCCGGTCCGGGGCCACCGCCAGCCGGCCCACCACCCCGGTGGTGCCGGTGACCTGCGCGCGCACCGCGCCGATGATCCGGTGCCCCTCGACGGCCTTGAGCACCAGGGACCCGGGGTCGGCCAGCAGCCGCTCCACCCGCTCCAGGGTCTCGGTCAGCGGCAGGATGAACGGGTCCCCGTAGGCCTGGGCCTCGTCGACGAACGCCGCCCGCTGCAGGGTGTGGATCTCCCCCGCGTCGGCGGGGGTGGCCGGGTGGATCTCGAACACGCCGTCTCCTCACACGCCCCGCCCGCCGGGGCACGGCACGAGACTAGCCCGATCGGCCGCGGAGCGGCGCGCTCCCGGCCCCACGGCCCCGCCCCAGGGCACGGCGAAGGGCCGCCCCCTGGTGGGGACGGCCCTTCGTCAGGCTGTCAGGTCCCGCGGACGGGACCCGCCGAACGGTTCACCGAACCGGTCAGGCGTCGCCGCCGGCGAGCTTCTCGCGCAGGGCGGCCAGGGCCTCGTCGGAGGCCAGGGCGCCGCTGGAGGCGGACTCCGAACCGGAACCGGAGCCCTGGGACCCGCCGGTGTAGTCCTCCTCCTCGGCCTCGACCGGGGCGTTGGCCGCCTCGGCCTCGGCCGCGCGGGCCTCCTCGACCTGCTTGCGGTGCGCCTCGAACCGGGCCTGGGCCTCGGCGTAGCTGCGCTCCCACTCGTCGCGCTGGGCCTCGTAACCCTCGAGCCACTCGCCGGTCTCGGCGTCGAAGCCCTCGGGGTACTTGTAGTTGCCCTGCTCGTCGTACTCGGCGGCCATGCCGTACAGGGTGGGGTCGAAGTCCACCTGGTCCGGCGAGACGCTCTCGTTGGCCTGCTTCAGCGAGAGGCTGATGCGGCGGCGGTCGAGGTCGATGTCGATGATCTTGACGAAGATCTCGGTGCCGACCTGGACGACCTGCTCGGGCACCTCGACGTGGCGCTCGGCCAGCTCGGAGATGTGGACCAGGCCCTCGATGCCCTCCTCGACGCGGACGAACGCGCCGAACGGGACGAGCTTGGTGACCTTACCCGGGACGACCTGACCGATCTGGTGGGTCCGGGCGAACTGCTGCCACGGGTCCTCCTGGGTCGCCTTCAGCGACAGGGAGACGCGCTCGCGCTCCATGTCGACGTCCAGCACCTCGACGGTGACCTCCTGGCCCACCTCGACGACCTCGCTCGGGTGGTCGATGTGCTTCCAGGACAGCTCGGAGACGTGCACCAGGCCGTCGACGCCGCCCAGGTCCACGAACGCACCGAAGTTGACGATCGAGGAGACCACACCCTTGCGGATCTGGCCCTTCTGGAGGGTGTTGAGGAACGTCTGGCGGACCTCGGACTGGGTCTGCTCGAGCCAGGCGCGGCGGGACAGGACCACGTTGTTGCGGTTCTTGTCCAGCTCGATGATCTTGGCCTCGAGCTCGCGGCCGACGTACGGCTGCAGGTCGCGGACGCGGCGCATCTCGACCAGGGAGGCGGGCAGGAAGCCGCGCAGGCCGATGTCGAGGATGAGACCACCCTTGACGACCTCGATGACGGTGCCGGTGACGACGCCGTCCTCCTCCTTGATCTTCTCGATCGTGCCCCAGGCGCGCTCGTACTGGGCGCGCTTCTTGGACAGGATCAGACGGCCTTCCTTGTCCTCCTTCTGGAGGACCAGGGCCTCGACCTGGTCGCCGACGGCGACGACCTCACCGGGGTCGACGTCGTGCTTGATCGAGAGTTCCCGGGACGGGATCACACCCTCGGTCTTGTAGCCGATGTCGAGCAAGACCTCGTCTCGATCGACCTTCACGATGGTGCCCTCGACAATGTCACCGTCGTTGAAGTACTTGATGGTCTCGTCGATCGCCGCGAGGAAGGCTTCCTCGGACCCGATGTCGTTGACCGCTACCTGGGGTGTCGAGGTGGCCTCGGTGCTGCTCGTCATTTGTGGGTGGACTCCGGATACGGACAGATTCAGAAGATGGGCACGCCGCAGATCCGAGCCCGCCGATCCGTCATCCTGAAGGAGAGGAACGGTGCCACCGCGGAAAGGAGCCTTCCGCAGCGACCGACCGCCGGGTCCAGAAGCGTGGACTTTGGTGGTGCCGCCCCTCGGCCTCCCTGGCGGGAGACATCAGACGGCGCACGAACCCACAACGCTCCGGCCAGCATATGAGACAAGGGCTTCCTGGTCAATCGGAACCCTGGAGCGCCAACCCGGCGAAGATCGCAATGGCGGCAATGTACCCGAGGCACAGGTGAAGATCAACTAGGCGGCACCGTCACCCGTGAACTGGGTGGACGCCTGACCCCACAGGGGCTCCCGCGGCCCTCCGGACCGATCGGTGCGGTCCGTACGGGGACGGTCACCCGGCATCACCGGACGCCCCCCGCACCGGTTCCGGTCAGTCCGAAGTCGGCCGAGAGCGTGACCGTTTGATGTCCCCGCGGCGCTTCTTCGCGTCCAGCCGGCGCTGCCGCGCCGCCCGGCCCGGACGCGTCGCCCTGCGCTCGCGCGGCGGCGGCGCGATCGCCTCCGCCAGCAGCGCGGCCATCCGCTCCCGCGCCTCCGCCCGGTTGCGGGCCTGGGACCGGTGCGTCTGCACCGACACCGTCAGCACCCCGTCCACCAGGCGCCCCGCCAGCCGCTCCAGGGCGCGCTCGCGCCGGGTCCGACCCAGCGCCGCGCACCCCGCCACGTCCAGCGACAGCGACACCCGGGTGTCGGAGGTGTTGACGTGCTGCCCGCCCGGCCCCGACGAGCGGGAGAACCGCCACGCCAGGGCATCGGCGGGGACGGTGACCGGCCCCACGACCAGACCGCCGTCCCCGGCGGCTCCCGTGTTCACGTCACCGTCCCCCTCCCCCGCTAGTGCGCGGCGTCGTGCCAGCTGCGTCCGCCGCCGACCGACACGGCCAGCGGAACACGCAGATCATAGGCGGTGCTCATCTCGTGGCGCACGAGGTTTTCCACCGCCTCCCGCTCGCCCGGGGCGACCTCCACCACGAGCTCGTCGTGCACCTGCAGCAGCACCCGGGAGGCGGCCCCGCTCTCGGCCAGCGCCGCGTCCACCTGGAGCATCGCCACCTTGATGATGTCGGCGGCCGACCCCTGGATGGGCGCGTTGAGCGCCATCCGCTCGGCCATCTCCCGCCGCTGCCGGTTGTCGCTGGTCAGGTCCGGCAGGTACCGGCGCCGCCCCAGGATGGTCTCGGTGTACCCCACCCTGCGGGCCTCCTCCACCACCGCGTTCAGGTAGTCGCGCACCCCGCCGAACTCGGCGAAGTAGTCCTCCATGAGCTTCTTCGCCTCCTCCGGCGTGATGCCCAGCTGCTGCGACAGCCCGTAGGCGCTCAGCCCGTACGCCAGCCCGTAGCTCATCGCCTTGATCCGCGACCGGGCCTCGCCGTCGACGTCCCCCACCTCGATGTCGAACACCTGCGCCGCCATCTGCGCGTGGAAGTCGTAGCCGCTGTTGAACGCGTCGATCAGCGCCTTCTCCTGCGACAGGTGCGCCATGATCCGCAGCTCGATCTGGCTGTAGTCCGCGGTGAGCAGCTCCTGGTACCCCTCCCCCACCACGAACGCCCGCCGGATGCGCCGCCCCACGTCGGTGCGCACCGGGATGTTCTGCAGGTTGGGATCGGTGGAGCTGAGCCGCCCGGTCGCCGCCACCGTCTGGTTGAACGTCGTGTGGATGCGCCCGTCGTCGGCGACCGTCTTGATGAGCCCCTCGACCGTGGTCCGCAGCTTGGTCTGGTCGCGGTGGTGCAGCAGCACCCCCGGCAGCTCGTTGTCGGTCTGGGCCGCCAGCCACGTCAGCGCGTCCGCGTCGGTGGTGTACCCCGTCTTGATCTTCTTGGTCCGCGGCAGCCCCAGGTCCTCGAAGAGCACCTGCTGCAACTGCTTGGGCGAACCCAGGTTGAACTCCCGGCCCACGATCTCGTGCGCCCGCTCCACCGCCGCCCGCGCCGCCGACGCGAACTCGCCCTGCAGCTCCTCCAGATAGGCGCGGTCGGCCGCGATCCCGGCCCGCTCCATGCGCGCCAGCACCGGCACCAGCGGCAGCTCCACCCCGCTCAGCAGGTGCGCGCCGCCGCGCTTGTCGACCTCGGCCGCCAGCACCGCCGCCAGGTCCCGGGTGGCCGCCGCCCGCACCGCCAGGGCCTGCCAGCGGCCGGTGGACCCGCCACCGTCCAGGTCCAGCGCGAGCTGGTCGCCGGGGGCCTCCTCCTCCAGCTCCCGCCCCAGGTACTTGCGGCACAGGTCGACCAGGTCGAACCGGCGCTGCCCCGGCTGCACCAGGTACGCGGCCAGCGCGGTGTCGCTCACCACCCCGCCCAGGTCCCAGCCGTGGGCGCCCAGCGCCAGCAGCGCCCCCTTGTACTCGTGCACCGCCACCGGCCGCTCCGGGTCGGCCAGGAACGCCGCCAGCGCCTCGGTGTCCGCGGCGTCCATCAGCGCCGGGTCCACCGACACCGCCGCACCCGACGCCACCGCGATGGACAGCCCGTCCACCCGGCCGGTGCCGGCGCCCCACGCCCCCTCCAGGGCCAGGCCGGCCGGCGCCGCCGCGGTGACGTCGTCGGCGGCCGCGTGCTCGGTCAGCCAGGCCGCCAGCGTCCCGGTCCCGGCCACCGTCAGGTCGACCTCGAAGCCCTCGCCCGCCGGGGCCTCCGCGGCGGCCTCCTCCAGGGCCACCACCGCGTACAGGCGCTCACGCAGGTTGGACGCGAACTCCAGGTTGTCGAACAGGGCGTCCACCCCCGCCCGGTCCGCCCGCCCCAGCAGCAGGTCGTCCAGACCCACCCCCAGGTCCACGTCGGTGGCCAGCAGGTTGAGCCGCTGGTTGCGCAGCACGTCGTCCAGGTGGTCGCGCAGGTTCTGCCCGGCCTTGCCGCCGATCTCGTCGATGTGCTCGACCAGCCCGTCCAGCGAGCCGTACTTGACGATCCACTTCGCCGCCGTCTTGGGGCCCACCCCGGGCACGCCCGGCAGGTTGTCGGCCTTCTCCCCCACCAGCGCCGCCAGGTCGCGGTACCGCTGCGGGGACACCCCGTACTTCTCCTCCACCGCCGCCGGGTCCATCCGGCGCAGGTCCGACAGGCTCTTGCCCGGGTACAGCACCGTGCACGAATCGGTGACCAGCTGGAACGCGTCCCGGTCGCCGGAGGCGATCAGCACCTCCGCGCCCGCCTCGCCGCCCATACGGGCCAGCGTCGCGATGACGTCGTCGGCCTCGAAGCCCGGCGAGGACAGGTTGGCCACCCCGATGAGCCGCATCAGCTCCTGGGTGAGCGGCACCTGGGAGGGGAACTCCGGCGGCGTCTCCGAACGCCCGTCCTTGTACTCGGCGTACTCCTCGTGCCGGAACGTGGGCCCCGACAGGTCCCACGCCACCGCGACATGGGTGGGCTCCTCGTCTCTGAGCAGCTTCACCAGCATCGACGCGAAGCCGTACACGGCGTTGGTCGACTGCCCGGTGCTCGTGCCGAACTTGTCCACCGGCAGCGCGAAGAACGCGCGGAAGGCCATCGAGTGGCCGTCCAGGAGGAGAAGGCGGGGACGTCCGCCGGCCTGCGATGTCTCGGGGGTCTCACGATTGGTCACCACAGATGAATCCTAGGATGCGACGCGGACACTTCGACGACCGAAAGGCGGAACACCATGGACCCCGAGATGCGGAAGCTGCTCGCCGACGGCGGCCTGTCCGAGCGCATGGGCATCGAGATCACCGAGGCCTCCGCCGAACGCGTCGTCGGGCGCATGCCCGTCAAGGGCAACACCCAGCCCTTCGGCCTCCTGCACGGCGGCGCCTCCTGCGTCCTGGCCGAATCCCTGGGATCCATCGGATCCACCCTCCACGCCCAGCAGTTCGGCAAGGTCGCCGTCGGCATCGAGATCAACGCGACCCACCACCGCTCGGCCACCGACGGACACGTGACCGGCGTCGCCACCCCCGTCCACCTCGGCCGCACCCTGGCCACCTGGGACATCACCATCACCGACGACCAGGACCGCAAGGTGTGCACGTCCCGCCTCACCTGCATGCTGCGGGAACTGCCGAACAACTGAAAATACGGCCGACCGAAAACAGGGCGCCTTCACAACACTGTGAAGTCGCCCTGTAACCCGACCGCAAAGTTCGACGCTCGGACCCCTGCCCGCGCACCGCCGCGACACTTTGTCACCCCGCGCCCACCCAGGCAGAACCACCGTCCAGACGATGCCCGGGATGACTACAGAGCCATAACAGCCTGACGGCGAGTCGGCACCAACGCGCATTCCACGCTTTCGAACCATGAACTTCCGTGATTAAGCTCCGCTAACGCTCTCGATTAAGTCATGCCACACATCGCGGGCATCAGGGCGCAAGAGCACCATCCGGCACGGCTGCACCACGCAGCACGTGCTCGCCGGTTGAACGGAGTGACCACATCATGGCAAGCAAGAAGGTCCTAGGCCTCACTGCCGCAACCGCGGCCCTGGTACTGGGGCTGACCGCGTGTGGCGGCGGTGAGGATGGAAACGGCGGCGGCGACAGCGCCGGCGGCGGCGAAGCCTTCCAGTTCGGCATCCTCTACCCCCAGACCGGCAGCCTCGCCTTCCTCGGCCCGCCCCAGCTGGCCGGTGCCGAGTACGCGATCCAGGAGATCAACGCGGCCGGCGGCATCCTCGGCACCGAGGTCCCCGCCCCCACCCAGGGCGACGAGGCCGGCGACGCCGCCCAGGCCAACGAGGCCGCCAACTCGCTCGTCTCCGACGGCGTCAACGCCGTCATCGGCGCCGCCGCCTCCGGCATGACCCAGGCGACCTACGACACCATCACCGGTTCGCAGATCGTCCAGTGCTCCGGCTCCAACACCGCCCCGGACCTCACCGACATCGACGACGGCGGCTACTACTTCCGCACCGCCCCCAGCGACCTGCTCTCCGGCCCGGTCATGGCGCGCAAGATCGTCGAGGACGGCCACCAGAGCATCGCCATCGTCTCCCGCGCCGACGACTACGGCGCCGGCTACGCGGGCGGCCTCCAGACCGAGCTGGAGAACCTGGGCGCCGAGGTCGTGGCCAACGAGACCTACGACCCCGACACCACCACCTTCAGCTCCGTGGTCAGCGCCGTCAACGACGCCGAGGCCGACGCCGTCGCCCTGATCTCCTTCGAGGAGGGCGCCCAGGTCATCGCCGAGCTCCTGGAGACCGGCACCGAGGGCGACCAGCTCTACATCACCGACGGCCTCAACAGCCCCGAGCTGGGCACCTCCGTCAACGAGAGCGACCCCGAGATCGTCACCGGCATCACCGGTGTCGCGCCCGGCGCCGACAACGAGGCGTTCAACGACAGCCTGGCCGAGTTCGCCCCGGACCTGGAGACCTTCCAGTTCGGCCCGCAGGTCTTCGACTGCGTCACCGTGATCGCCCTGGCCGCCGAGGCCGCCGGCAGCATCGCCCCGGCCGACTACGTCGCCGAGCTGCCCAACGTCAGCGCCCCCGAGGGCACCGAGTGCACCACCTTCGCCGAGTGCCGCGACCTGCTCGCGGACGGCGAGGAGATCAACTACCAGGGCGCCAGCGGCAACATCGACTTCGACGACAACGGCGACCCGACCTCCGCGACCTTCCAGATCTTCCACTTCGGCGAAGAGGGATACGAGACCCTCGGCTTCGAGGAGTACTCGGTCAACGAGTAACACCACCACCCACCACCCCCAAGCGCCCCGGGCCCCAGGCCCGGGGCGCTCCCCATTCCCCCACCCACCCGAGGGCATCACAGCACTCCCGCCGCAGGGGACCCCCCTGGGGGCCAGCCACACCCGGAGGGCATCGCACCCCCTCCGCCCCAACGGGTCTCCTCCCCCGCCCGGGAGCGGCCACATCCGGAGGGCATCGCGCCTCCTCCGCCGCAGGGGGTTTCCCACCCGACTTGGGTGGCCCGCCATAGCCGTGTCAGGCCAGTGGAGCCCCCGGCCCCAGGGGGTCTTCGCCGAGGTAGTTGTAGGTTTCCAAGAGGCCGGCCGCTTGGGAACGGCGGTCCGCGCCGGGTGGGCCCGGCCCCGGCCGCAATCGGTGTCCGGCAGACCGGCAGGCGGGTGCGTTGGGCGCACGTGGCGGGTGGTGGGGGTGTGACTGCCGGAGCCGGGTGCACACGGAGCGCGCACACCCGCACCGCCTGGAAAGGTTGGGGGCGCCGGCGGCGGTGCGAGCGCTCCACGCTGTCGCCTACTCCCGCGGATGACCGCGGTACCGGTCAGTGCCGGGGGTGAAAGCCGCACGTTTCTGCGGCCTTGGCCCCAGACCGGGCACAAGACCGCGCACCTCCACCGCAGAGGGTGAAGGCCGCGCATACCCGCGACATCAACCTGTGGGGGGTTGGGAGGAAGAACCGCAACCCCGCCCCAGAGGGTATGGCCGCACGCAACCTCAGCCCCAGCCCCAGCCCGGGCACAAGACCGCGCTTCTCCACCCCGAGGGGTGAAGGCCACGGGTACCCGCAGCATCAGCCAGCAGGGGGAAGGCAGAACCGCGACCCCACCCCAGAAGGTGCCGCCACGCGTACCCACAGCACCGACCACTGCGGCCCCGGAAAACCACCCCCCACAACAAAGGAGGCGGAGCCCTCAGGCCCCGCCTCCCCACTACTCCCCGGCCGGTCTTACAACCCCCCGACCGGTCCCCCGGTCAGTCCTTCTTCCCGAGGGTCCCCAGGTACAGCTCGATGACATTCGGGTCGTTCAACAGGTCCGCACCCGTACCCGTGTACGCGTTGCGACCCTGGTCCAGCACGTACCCCCGGTCACAGATCTGCAGGCACCGGCGAGCGTTCTGCTCCACCATGATCACCGAGACACCCGCCTCGTTGACCTGCTTCACCCGCTGGAAGACCTCTTCCTGGTACAGCGGCGACAACCCCGCGGTGGGCTCGTCCAGCAGCAGCACGGACGGGTCCATCATCAGAGCCCGCCCCATCGCCACCATCTGGCGCTCACCGCCCGACAGCGACCCGGCCTTCGCCTTGCGCCGCTCCCCCAGCAGCGGGAACAGCTCCGCCACGAACGTGAACCGCTCCGTGAACGCCTTCGGCCGCAGATAAGCCCCCATCTGGAGGTTCTCCTCGATCGTCAGCGACGGGAACACGTTCTGCGTCTGCGGGACGTAACCCACACCGCGCTCCACCAGGCTGTGCGCCGGCAGACCCGCGATGCTCACCCCCCGCAGCGTCAGACCGCCCTCACGGATCGGGATCAGCCCGAAGATCGTCTTGATCAGCGTCGACTTCCCGGCCCCGTTCGGACCGATGATCGCCACGACCTCGCCCTCGGTGAGCGTCAGCGTGCACCCGTTGAGGATGTTCACCCCCGGCACGTACCCGGCCACCAGCTCCTTGGCCAGCACCAGGTAGTCCCCGGGGTCACCCACCTCCACGGACTCCTCCATGGCCTGCTCCAGCAGCTCCTCACGGTGCTCCTGGGCCACCACGGCCTCCTCCGCCGACTCCGGGATCAGCTCGGCCTCCGGCTTCACACCGGCCTCGACCTTCGACCCGGCCCCGGCCTCCGCCTTCACACCGGCCTCGGCTCCGGCCTCAGCCTCAGCCCCGGCCTTCGGCTCCAACTCCCCGTTCCCGGTCCCGCTCTCACTCATGCTCAGTCCTCCTCACGGGAACCCAGGTAGGCATCGATGACCTGCTGGTTCGAGCGGATGTCCGAGGGACGCCCCTCGGCGATGATCTGCCCCTGCGCGAGCACCACGATCCAGTCGCTGATGCCCATGATCACGTCCATGTCGTGCTCCACGAACAGGACCGTCTTGCCCTCGTCGCGCAACGACGTGATGTGCCCCAGCAGCGACTGCACCAGCGCCGGGTTCACGCCCGCCATCGGCTCGTCCAGCATGATCATGTCCGGGTCGGTCATCAGCGCGCGCGCCATCTCCAGCAGCTTGCGCTGCCCGCCCGACAGCGAACCCGCCATGTCGTCGCGCTTGGCGATCAGCTTGAAGCGCTCCAACAGCTCCAGCGCCCGCTCGGTGTTGGCCCGCTCCTGGCGCTGCCACAGCGGACGCGCGAACGCACCCGCCATCCGCTCCCCCGCCTGGCCCTTGGCCCCCAACAGCATGTTGTCGAGCACCGTCAGCCGGGTCAGCGCCTTGGTCAGCTGGAACGTGCGCACCATTCCGGCCCGGGCCACCTGGTGGCCCCGCTTCCCGCTGATCCGCTGCCCCTGGAACGACCACGTCCCCCGGTCCACCCGGTCGAAACCGGTCAACAGGTTGAACAGGGTCGACTTGCCCGCGCCGTTCGGACCGATCAGCGCCGTGATCGTCCCGCGCTGCACCTCCAGGTGCTCCACGTCCACCGCGGTCAGACCGCCGAACGAACGCCGCACGCCGTCGACCACCAGGATCGGGTCGGCCTTGGTCGAACCGGGCACCGTCTCGGTGCCCGACATACGGTCGACCACCTTCTCGCCCGTCTCGTCACTTGACATTGATCAGCATCTCCTTGCGGTCCCCGATCAGGCCCTGTGGACGGAACACGATCAGCAGCACCAACATCAGGCCCGCGAACGCCAGCTGGAGCGCACCGTAGTCCGGACCGTCCAGGAAGGGCATCAGCCCCAGGTCGCGGCCGACGTACTTCAGCACACCGTCCGTGAAACTCATCAGGAACCAGAACGCCATCGCGCCCAGCACCGGGCCGAACACCCGGCCCGCCCCGCCCAGCAGCAGGATCGCCCACAGGAAGAACGTCACCTGCGGCTTGAACTGGTCCGGCTGGATCGACGCCTGGTGCACCGCCATCATGCAGCCCGCCAGCGCACCGATCAGACCGCCCAGCACCAGGATCTGCATCTTGTACGCGAACACGTTCTTGCCCAGGCTGCGGACCGCGTCCTCGTCCTCACGGATGCCCTTGATCACACGGCCCCACGGGCTGTGGATCAACAGCCACGTCAGACCCACCATCAACAGCACCAGCGACCAGGTCACCACCATCGTCCACAGGTGCGTACCCGTGTACGTCAGCTCACCGAAGCCGTACCGCGCACCCGGCTCGAACGGGTTCAGCTCGCGGAAACCGCCCGCCAGGTTCTGCAGACCGTACACACCGCCGGTCAGCGGCTCGGCGAACCCGGCCCGGTACACCAGCCGGACCACCTCCGCCGCCGCGATCGTCGTGATCGACAGGTAGTCCGCCCGCAACCGCAGCGTCGGGATGCCCAGCAGCAGCGCCAGCGCCAGCGCGCACAGCAGGCCCACACCGAAGCCGACCAGCAGCGGCAGACCGAACACCGACACGCTGATACCGACGCCGTACGCGCCCACCAGCATGAAGCCGACCTGGCCGAAGTTCAGCAGGCCCGTGTACCCGAAGTGCAGGTTCAGGCCGATGGCCGCCAGGGCGTAGATCGCCGCGATCGGGCCCAGGGCCGACCGGACCGACTCGACCAGGATAGAAAGGATGTCCATCGTCTTCTCCCCTAGCCGACCCGCTCAGCACGCCCGAGCAGACCCTGGGGCCTGACCAGCAGCATGAGGATCATCAACGCCAGCGCCCACGCCTGCATCAGCTGCGACGGGAACCACAGGGTGGACAGCATCGCCACCAGGCCGACGGCGATACCGCCGACCATCGCACCGTAGGCCGTGCCCAGCCCGCCCAGGATCACCGCGGCGAACATCAGCAGCAGCAGACGGAAGCCCATCTCGTACTGCACCACCTGGTTCAGGCCGTACAGGACACCACCCAGCGCCGCCAGACCGCCGCCCAGGCCCCACACGTACAGCGTGACCCGGTCCACGTCGATACCCGACGACTCCGCCAGGTCCCGGTTGTCCGACACCGCGCGCATCGCCTTGCCGATCCGGGTGAACTGCAGCAGACACGCCACCAGCACCAGCACCACGACCGAGACGCCCATGATCACCAGGTCGCGCGGGGGCATCGCGATCGGCCCCAGCCGCACCACCTCCTGGATCTGGAAGCCCGCGTACCGGCTGCGGTCCGCACCGAACAGCACCAGGATCACGTGGCGCAGGATCAGCGCCAGACCGATCGACACGATGAACATCTGGATCAGCGCCACGTTGCGACGGCGCAGGGGACGCCAGATGTACCGCTCCATGGAGGCGCCCAGCACGGCGCCCATCACCACGGCGATACCCGCCGCGATCCACAGCGGGACCTGCCAGCCCACCGAGTCGCCCAGCACGCCCAGCACCGTGGCCAGCGCGATACCGGCGAGGATCGACGACCACTGGGCGATGATCAGGGCGGTCCGCGCCAACCGCGTCTCCAGGAAGGCTCCGATGAGGACCGCGCCCCCCAGGCCCGCGAAGACCGCGAGCAGGGAGTTGCCCATGCCCGCCGCACCGCTGCTGAACACCAGCGCGACCATGGCCCCGAAGGTGACCATGTCGCCGTGGGCGAAGTTGATCATCTTCGTCGAGCCGAAGATCAGCGACAGGCCGATCGCCGAGATCGCGATCACCAGGCCGAAGAGCAGGCCCGCCGCCGTCAGCTGGATGACCCGGGAGCCGAAGGAGCCGCCGGCCGCGGGGGCGACATCGCCCTCCTCCGCGCCCGCGTCGTCCTCGGCCGGGGTCTCCGAGTCCGACTCCGAGGGCGACTCGGTGTCCGACTCCCCGCCGCCTCCGGCGGGTTCCAAAGCGATGATCAGGGGACGCTGATCGTTCGCCTCGACCTCCACCTCGGTCTCGCCGTCGACGAGGATGGCCGTCTCCCGTACGGAGAACTCTGCGGGGACGGACTCCTGGTCCACCACGACGCGGTAGGTGCCCGGTCCGGGCAGCTCCACCACCCAATTTCCATCAGAGTCGGTTTCGGCTGCCCCGATCTCGTCCTCACCGTCGAACACCTGGATCGTGATGCCTTCGACACCCTGATCCCGGTCGTCCGGGTTGCGGATCTGACCCTGCAGCGCTTCACCGCCCTGTTCGTCCGCCGTCGCCGCCGGCCCGGGGATCACCAGGATGGCGGTGATCAGGGCGAGCAGCACGGTCACGAGGCGTGTGCGCACGCGCGCTCCTTGCGCATCTGAGGGTAACGGTGCCGTATGCGCGCATTCGACACCGTTGTCCATTGCTGTTCGGTGCGGCGAGTTTAGCCCGGTTTACCCTGGTCATTCAGCTTCGCTTAAACCACGTGACCCAAATGTCATCCCATCGTGCAGAAACGAGACTGAACCGTCACGGGACCCCCCTTGACGCTGGACACCTGTCTCGTTTCCCACCTGGCGAGTGAGCGATCTGCACATTTCCCACATGCCCCGGACACGACGAGGGGCCGCACCCGAGCGGGTGCGGCCCCTGTTCAGTCCTTCTGCGCGGGATCCGTTAGGCCTGCTTGCCTCCGAGGGTCTCCACGACCGTCTCCGCCACCTTGCGCATGGTCAGACGGCGGTCCATCGAGTTCTTCTGGATCCAGCGGAACGCCTCCGGCTCGCTCATCCCGTGGCGGCTCTGGAGCAGGCCCTTGGCCTGCTCCACCAGCTTGCGGGTCTCCAGCCGCTCCTGGAGGCCGCCGACCTCCGCCTCCAGCGCCGCCAGCTCGGCGTACCGGGAGGTCGCCATCTCGATGGCGGGCACCAGGTCGGCCTTGCTGAACGGCTTGACCAGGTACGCCATGGCACCGGCGTCGCGCGCCCGCTCCACCAGCTCGCGCTGGGAGAACGCCGTCAGGATCACCACGGGGGCGATCCGCTCCCCGGCGATCCTCTCGGCGGCGGAGAGGCCGTCGAGCACGGGCATCTTGATGTCGGTGATCACCAGGTCCGGTTTGAGCTCGCGAGCGAGCCGGATGGCGGTCTCCCCGTCCCCGGCCTCGCCGACGACGGCGTAGCCGTCCTCCTCGAGCATCTCCTTGAGGTCCAGGCGGATCAGGGCCTCGTCTTCCGCGATCACCACGCGGCTCTGCGTCCTCGTCACGTACATGAGGTTACCGAGATCCGCTAGGATGCTGATCGTCGGGCCCGGCAATGCTGGCCAATCGTGACATCACCGTTGGCCGACCGTCGCCGGGCCAACTCATAGGGGTCACTCCGAGATCGAACCGGACATAAGCCCCAAAGGCCCTGATAGCCCAACGGTAGAGGCAGCAGATTCAAAACCTGCACAGTGTGGGTTCGAATCCCACTCGGGGCACACAACAGACGAAAGCCGCCCACCGGGCGGCTTTCGTCGTTCCTGACATAACACCCCTGGCCTGGGAAGACGCCGCCGGTTTGTCGTAGGCGTGAGCAAGCCTGCACAGCATGCACTCATCCCACGTCCGCCGGTCGGCGGTCTCCATGCTGGACTCGGGTCTCTCCCGGACCGAGGTCTCCCGACGCCTGGGCGTCACCCCCGCCACTCTCCGGGTCTGGTCGCAGGACCGCTCCCTCATCGACAAGTACCGCGGCAACGGCGAGTGTCCCCGCTGCGAGCCGATCCCCCGACCGCCCACCGAGGCACGGGCCTACAGCCATCTCCTGGGCCTCTATCTCGGCGATGGCACCATCAGCGGCACCGGTGACCGCAGCCGGGGGGTGTGGCGCCTGCGCGTCTTCTGCACCGAGACCTGGCCCCGACTCGTCGAGGAGTGCGCGGCCTCCATGGGCACGGTGCTCCCCGGCCGCTCCGTCGGACGGATCACGCGAACGGGCTGCACCGAGGTGTACGCCGATGGGAAGCACTGGCCGTGCCTGTTCCCCCAGCACGGCCCGGGCAAGAAGCACGAACGCGCCATCGCCCTGGAACCCTGGCAACAAGAGATCGTGAACGCCCACCCGGAGGAGTTCGTCCGGGGCCTCATCCACTCGGACGGCTGGCGAGGCGTCAACCGGGTACGCCGCCGGACGCCCCAGGGCTGGAAGTACTACGAGTACCCCCGCTACGAGTTCATCAATACCTCTGAGGACATCGTGGATCTGCTGACCGCGGCTCTCGACCTCCTGGACATCCCCTGGAAAAGCCGGGCACAGCGACGGCCGCCGCACCAGGACAAGATCACCGTGTCGATCGCGCGGAAGGACGCCGTGGCACGGCTCGATCGGTTCGTGGGGCCCAAGGGCTAGCAAGAACCGGTTAGCGGTTTGGCCCCCGGTGCGCCGGGTGGGCGGTTCGGTCGGGGCGGAACGGGTGTAACTACCCGGCCGGTTCAGCACAAAAAGGGCCTTTTGTCACTTCATGCCCGGGCAAGGCGGGTCTAACCGGTCACATCACGGCCACAACCTGAGTACAACCCGTGGGTTCGGTCCCCGCCGCTGCCCGGATTCGATGATCCTTGAGAATCGGAGACGGGTTCTCAGGAGAGGAGCAGCCGGTGCTGACCGTGGCGGCCGGGGTGTTCGGCGCACTGGTGATCGGCGCCTGGGTCGTGGTGGCCTGGGGGTCCGGTCGGCGCCGCCCGTGGCTGCTGGCACCGCTCGCGCTGCTCGTCGTCGTCCTGGTGGCGGTGGCGCCCGGGTGGGCGTTCCTGCCCGCGGTGGCGGTGGCGGCCGGCTCCTTCGTCGAGCTGGTGCTGGGGTCGCGCGAGTCCCCCGCGCTGCGCACCCGCGACGCCGACGCCCCGCTGAGCACCGAGCGCTGGGCCGCTGCGGTGGCCGCGCCGTTCCGGGTGGCGCTGGCCGAGCCGTGGGACGTGGTGGCGCGGCCGACGCTGCGCCGCCAGTACCGGCGGCTGCTGGAGCGGCAGTGGGACGTGACGGACCGCGAGTCGCTGCTGGCGGCGGTCGAGCGGCAGATGGACGAGCTGCACCAGGGCCCGAGCCTGGACCTGGTGGTCGACCTGGCGGCGGGGGTGGCGCGTTCGCGGCTGCCGCGTGAGCAGGGCGGCCACTCCACCGGCGAGCAGGTGCGGTTGACGCCGGAGCAGGTGGGCCGGCTGCGGATGGTGACCGGGGTCGCCGAGGGCGACGAGACGGTGATCATCGGCGCCTACCAGTGGTGGAAGTCGGTGCACGTGATCCGGCTGGTGTGCGGGGGCGCGACCCTGGACTGGCTGAGCCCGGTGGAGTCGCAGACGACGCTGCGCCGGGTGGCGTCGGACCTCCAGCGGCGCTATTCCTCGTGGCAGCAGCTGTCAATGGCGTTCCACGCGGGTTATCTGCTGTGGCCCGAGAAGGGTGTGGAGGGCGACCACGGCGGCACCGACCGGGTGTGGGCGGCGCTGGGGATGCTGACGGAGGATCCGCGCAGTCCGTGGAACCTGCTGCCGTGGGACATGCCGTTGGAGCGGGTGATCCCGGAGCCCGGCGGCCAGGAGCAGGAGTCGCACCGCTGACCCGCCGGTCGTCCGACCGGCGCCGTTCCCCTACGGCCGCGCCCCGTCCCGCCTCGTCCCCGGTTCCCGTTCCCCTCGTCCCCGGCTCCCGGTCTCCCGGTCCCCTGCCGGGCCCTGGTTTTCCGGCGGCTCTCCGGCCCCGGTCCAGGTCCGGCTCCGCCCCGGGTCCGGCCCCGGTCCGCGGGCGCGGCTCATACGCCCCGGACCGGCAACCGGACGGTGAACGGCGTCAGCTTCCGTCCAGGGCGACGGTGTCGCCGAGGCGGTGGACGCGCAGGGAGTTGGTGGAACCGGTGGTTCCGGGCGGGCTGCCCGCCACGATGACGACCTTGTCGCCCTTGGTGTAGTCGCCGAGCTGGAGCAGTTCGCTCTCGACCTGGCGGACCATGTCGTCGGTGTTGTCGACCCAGGGGACGAGGTTGGTCTCCACGCCCCAGGTGAGGGACAGGCGTCCGCGGGTGGCGGTCTCGGTGGTGAACGCCAGCAGCGGGATGGGCGAGCGGTAGCGCGCCAGGCGGCGGGCGGTCTCGCCGGACATGGTGAAGGCGACCAGTGCCTTGGCGCCGATGGTGGCGCCGATCTCCGCGGCGGCGCGGGCGATGGCCCCGCCGGTGGTCTCGGGCACCCGGTTGAGGATGTGCGAGGCGCGCAGGGATTCCTGTTCGGCGGCGCTGATGATGCGCGCCATGGTCTCGACGGTCTCGACGGGGTACTGGCCGACGCTGGTCTCTCCGGAGAGCATGACGGCGTCGGCGCCGTCGAGGACGGCGTTGGCGACGTCGGAGGCCTCGGCGCGGGTGGGCCGGGGCGCTCCGATCATGGATTCGAGCATCTGCGTGGCGACGATGACGGGTTTGGCCTTGTCGCGGCAGCGTTCGATGGCGCGCTTTTGGACCATGGGGACGTTCTCGAGGGGGAGTTCGACGCCGAGGTCGCCGCGGGCGACCATGACGGCGTCGAAGACCTCGATGATGTCCTGGAGGCGCTCGACGGCCTGGGGCTTCTCGATCTTGGCGATGAGGGGGACGGTGACGCCCTCCTCGTCCATGATGCGGTGGCACTCCTCGGCGTCGGCGGGGCTGCGCACGAAGGAGAGCGCGACCATGTCGACGCCGTTGCGCAGGGCCCAGCGCAGGTCTTCCTCGTCCTTGTCGGTGAGGGCGGGGACGCTGACGGCGACGCCGGGGAGGTTGAGTCCCTTGTGGTTGGAGACGGTCCCGCCGTAGATGACGCGGGTGTGGACGTCCGTGCCGGTGGTCTTGGTGCATTCCAGCACGATGCGGCCGTCGTCGATGAGGACGCGGTCGCCGGGGCGGACGTCGCCGGGGAGTCCCTTGTAGGTGGTGGAGACCCGGTGGATGTCGCCGGGGACGTCCTCGGTGGTGATGGTGAACTCGTCACCGGGGTTGAGGTCGACGGGTCCGTCGGCGAAGGTGCCGACGCGGATCTTGGGTCCCTGGAGGTCGGCGAGGATGCCGACCGCTCGTCCGACCTCGTCAGCGGCGGCTCGCACGTTGGCGAGGTTGGCGCTGTGGTCGTCGTGGGTTCCGTGGCTGAGGTTGAGTCGGGCGACGTCCAGTCCGGCGCGGACGAGCCTGCGGAGGATCTCCGGGCTCGAGGTGGCGGGACCGAGGGTCGCGACGATCTTTGCTCGACGTGTCACGCGTAACACTTTAGAGCGTCCGGGGGATGCAGTGGTCTAAACCAGGTTGCGAATGGACGTATCTCAGGCTGCGCGAAGGCGAATGGGGGCTGTGCACGAGTGTGTCGCCGGGGGTGTCGGCGGGGTGTCCGGGGTCTTCTCCGAGACCGTGCGCGGGGCCTTCCCGGGGCCGTGCGGGCCCCTCTCCCGGACCGTGGCGGGCTCGTCCCCGGCGTCCTCACGGAGCCGTGTCGGACCCCTCCCCGGAACCGTGCCGGGGCCTCCCCGGAGCCGCTCGGGTCCGTCTCCGGAGCGGTGCCCGTGCCCCGGTCGGGCCCGTGTCCGGTCAGCGGTCGCGCCGGGGGGTGGGGACGCCGTGTTCGAGGCGTCCGTAGGCGCGCAGGATGCGCAGCCGCTGGACGGTGCGGATGCCTTCGAGTTCGAGGGTGGCGGTGGTGTCCCAGTGGTCCCAGTCGGCGTTCCAGCCGCCGTCGTGGCGCTGGGTCTTCTGCAGGTGGTCGAGGTTGGCGGCGAGTTCGGCGTCGGTGAAGATCGGCCGGGCGATGCAGGCGGGGTCGGGCGCCAGGTCCAGGGGTGTGTGGATGTGGTGCCGGGGGGCGGCGCCGCTGCGGGGCCCGGGGATGTCGGGGGTGTACTCGGGGCGGATGCGGACGACGGCGCGGATCATGGTGGCGAGGTGGTTGACGGTGGCGACGGCGCGGGGGCGGTCGGGGACGTGCTGGAGGAAGGCGCAGATGCCGATGGCCTCGTGGGGGTCGGTCCAGTGGAGGGCGTCGATGTGCTTCCAGCAGTAGGCGGTGGCGCGGTCGCGCCAGGGGTGGGTGATGTTGTGCTTGTGGAGGCGGCCGGTGATGGAGGCGGTGAGGGCGAGGTCGGGGGTGCGGCCGCTGTGTTCGCGCCACCAGGGTGCGGCTTCGGTGTGGCGGACGGCGGGGGTGACGGGGGGCAGGCCGCCGTCGGGTGAGGAGACGGTGGTGAGGTAGCGGCAGATGCTCTGGCCGAGTTCGGCGGGGATGGGGCCGAGTTCGTCGAGGTAGCGCAGGGCGGTGTCGACGGCGAGGGGTTGGCTGGCGTGTCCGCGCAGGTCGGGGTCGAGGGCGTTGCCGTAGCCGCCGTCGATGTTGCGGTAGGCGGCGAGGGCGGAACGGATGGGTGCGGTGGGGCCGGCCTGGAAGTGGTAGGCGAAGCGGTACCTGTCGATGAGCCGGGCGGTGCGCATGGTGAAGTGTTCTGCGGCGCGGAAGGATTCCCAGGTCACAACGCTCATGTGGGAACGGTACCCGTGGCTCGGGCGGGGGTGCGCGGTCGCGGCCAATCCATTCGTGTTCTTTACGTGGGGTCGCGGCGCGCGGGTCTCCGGTGGCGGTGCCCGGCGTTCCGGTGGTGGCGGAGCGCGCGGGCGAGGGGGACGGTCCAGGTGAGGAGGATGAGGGCGGCCGCGGCGAGGCGGACGGTGGCGAGGTGTTCCTCGGGGTAGACGACGCCGGTGAGGTAGTGGTCGATGAAGCCGGTGGGGGGCAGGCCCTCCTGTCCGGCGTGGTGGCGTGCCCGGCGTTCGACGTGGGTGAGGGGGCACTCCCAGCCGATGAGGGTGATGCCGAGGGCGTAGGCCGTGGCGGCGAGGTGGGGCCACAGGGCGCGGGGCCACTTCCAGGCGGGGAGGCCGCCGAGGAGCACGTAGGCGAGGAAGGCCATGTGGAGGACCATGGCCGTGTCCGCGAGGATCCGGTAGGCCATGTTCCATGGTAGGCGGGGGTGTCGTCAGGTGTCGGTGCGGACCTCGGCCTCGACGCCCGCTCCCCCGCCCGCGCCCGTACCCGCGCGGGCGCGGCGGCGCCGGGCCGTGAGGACGGCGTGGCCGGCCCAGGAGAGGACGACGAGGGCGCCGACGGCGGCCTGGGCCTCACGGAGGGCTTCGGCGGGGTAGATGACGCCGGTGAGGTAGTGGTCGATGAAGCCCTCTTCGGCGAGTCCGGCCTGTCCGGCGTTCTCCCTCCCCCAGTTCTCCACCAGGGTGAGGGGGCAGGTCCAGGCGAAGACGCTGATGGCGAGGCCGTAGGCGGCGACGGCGAGGTGGGCCCAGAGGGTGCGGGGCCACTTCCAGGCGAGGAAGCCGCCGAGGGCGATGTAGAGGATGAACGCGAAGTGGAGGAGCATGGCGGCGTCGCCGATGATCCGGTAGGCCATGGTCGTTGCTCCCGTCGGGGGGTGGGGGTGTCGGGGCGGGGGCGGGGCTTTCGGTACCGCGGGTGCGAATCCGGGGCGTGGTCGCGGGTGTGCTCGGGGCCGGCCCCCGGCGCCGGGGCGGGGGCGGGGTTCCCAGTGTCGCGGGTGTGTGCGGGGGGCGGGTCACGGCGGGGTCACCGGTGTGCGGCGCCGGACGCGCGCGGGGGCGCGCAGGGTGGTCCCTGCGCGCCCCCGTGGCGTGGTGTGCGGGTCAGACGAGCGGTCGTGCGGTGGGCGGGATGGCGACGGGCAGGTCGCTGTCGTCGCCGGTGAGGTGGCGGTCGACCGCGGCGGCGGCGGAGCGGCCCTCGGCGATGGCCCAGACGATGAGGGACTGGCCGCGGCCCATGTCGCCGGCGCAGAAGACGCCTTCGACGCTGGTGCGGTAGTCGGCGTCGCGGACGACGTTGCCGCGTCCGTCGAGTTCGACGCCGAGCTGTTCGATCATGCCCTCCTTCTGGGGGCCGACGAAGCCCATGGCGAGGGTGACGAGGTCGGCGGGGATCTCGCGCTCGGTGCCCTGGACGGGCTCGAAGCCGTTGGCGGTGCGCTGGACCTCGACGAGCTTGAGGGCGCGGACGCGGCCCTGGTCGTCGCCGAGGAACTCCAGGGTGTTGACGGAGTAGATGCGCTTGCCGCCCTCCTCGTGGGCGCTGGTGACCTTGTACAGCATCGGCATGGTGGGCCAGGGCTGGGAGTCGGGGCGCTCGGCGGGCGGCTTGGGCATGATCTCGAGCTGGGTGACGCTGGCGGCGCCCTGGCGGTGGGCGGTGCCGACGCAGTCGGCGCCGGTGTCGCCGCCGCCGATGACGACGACGTGCTTGCCCTCGGCGTTGATGGGGGCGCGGTCGTAGTCGCCGAACTGGACGCGGTTGGCCTGGGGCAGGTACTCCATGGCCTGGTGGACGCCGGCGAGCTCGCGGCCGGGGACGGGCAGGTCGCGCCAGGCGGTGGCGCCGCCGGTGAGGACCACGGCGTCGTGGTCGGCGCGCAGCCGTTCGACGGTGATGTCGGCGCCGACGTCCACGCCGGTGCGGAAGACGGTGCCCTCGGCGGTCATCTGGGCGATGCGGCGGTCGATGTGCCGCTTCTCCATCTTGAACTCGGGGATGCCGTAGCGGAGCAGGCCGCCGATGCGGTCGGCGCGCTCGTAGACGGTGACGTCGTGCCCGGCGCGGGTGAGCTGCTGTGCGGCGGCGAGCCCGGCGGGGCCGGAGCCGACGACGGCGACCTTCTTGCCGGTGCGCGTGGCGGGGGGCAGGGGCTTGACCCAGCCCTCCTCCCAGGCGCGGTCGATGATGGAGACCTCGATGTTCTTGATGGTGACGGCGGGCTGGTTGATGCCGAGCACGCAGGCGGATTCGCAGGGTGCGGGGCACAGCCGACCGGTGAACTCGGGGAAGTTGTTGGTGGCGTGGAGCCGTTCGATCGCCTCGGCCCAGTCGTGGGTGTGGACGAGGGTGTTCCACTCGGGGATGAGGTTGCCCAGGGGGCAGCCGTTGTGGCAGAAGGGGATGCCGCAGTCCATGCAGCGGGACGCCTGCTTGGTGACGGTGCCCCGGTCGAAGTCCTCGTAGACCTCGCGCCAGTCCTGGATGCGGACGTCCACCGGGCGGTGAGCGGGGAGCTCGCGTTCGGTGATCTTCAGGAAACCCTTGGGGTCAGCCATGATTGTTCCTCCTTTCGTGTGTGCTGACGCTCAGGACTGCGCGGAGGCCATGACGGCCTCGTTGACGTCGCGGCCGTCCCGTTCTGCTTCGGCCTGGGCGAGCAGGACGCGCTTGTAGTCGCGCGGCATGACCTTGGAGATCCGGTCGAGTCCGGCGTCGCCGGCGGCCAGGAGGCGTTCGGCGACGGTGGAGCCGGTCTCGGCGTGGTGGCGGGTGAGCACGTCGGTGAGGAACGCGCGGTCCTCGTCGGTGGGTGCTTCGACCTCGACCATCTCGGTGTTGACCCGGTGGGGGTCGAGGTCGAGGACGTAGGCGATGCCGCCGGACATGCCGGCCGCGAAGTTGCGTCCGGTGCGTCCGAGGACGACGGCGCGGCCGCCGGTCATGTACTCGCAGCCGTGGTCGCCGATGCCCTCGACGACGGCGAGGGCGCCGGAGTTGCGGACGCAGAAGCGTTCGCCGACGATGCCGCGGAGGAAGATCTCCCCGGAGGTGGCGCCGTAGCCGATGACGTTGCCGGCGATGATGTGTTCCTCGGCGGTGAGGGTGGAGGTGTCGGCGGGGCGGACGACGACGCGGCCGCCGGACAGGCCCTTGCCGACGTAGTCGTTGGCGTCGCCCTTGAGGCGGAGCGTGACGCCCTTGGGCACGAAGGCGCCGAAGGACTGTCCGGCGGAGCCGGTGAAGGTGACGTCGATGGTGTCGGCGGGCAGGCCGTCGGCGCCGTAGCGCTTGGTGACCTCGTGTCCGAGCATGGTGCCGACGGTGCGGTTGACGTTGCGGACGGGCAGTTCGAGCTTGACGGGCTGCCCGAAGTCGAGTGCGCCTTCGGCGAGCTGGATGAGGGTGTTGTCCAGGGCCTTCTCCAGGCCGTGGTCCTGGCTGCGGGTGCGGACGCGGTGGTCGCCGGCCCAGGGCTCGACCTCGTGGAGGATCGGGGACAGGTCCAGTCCCCTGGCCTTCCAGTGCTCGACGGCCTCGGTGGTGTCGAGCAGGTCGACGGCGCCGATGGCCTCGTCGAGGCTGCGGAAGCCGAGGGCGGCGAGGTACTCGCGGACCTCCTGGGCGATGAACTCGAAGAAGTTGACCACGTACTCGGCCTTGCCGGAGAACCGCTCGCGCAGGACGGGGTTCTGGGTGGCGACGCCGACGGGGCAGGTGTCGAGGTGGCAGACGCGCATCATGACGCAGCCGGAGACGACCAGGGGCGCGGTGGCGAAACCGTACTCCTCGGCGCCGAGCAGGGCGGCGATGATGACGTCGCGGCCGGTCTTCATCTGGCCGTCGGCCTGGACGACGATGCGGTCGCGCAGGCCGTTGAGCAGCAGGGTCTGCTGGGTCTCGGCGAGGCCGAGCTCCCAGGGGGTGCCCGCGTGCTTGAGGGAGGTAAGCGGCGAGGCGCCGGTGCCCCCGTCGTGGCCGGAGATGAGGACGACGTCGGCGTGGGCCTTGGAGACGCCGGCGGCGACGGTGCCGACGCCCGCTTCGGAGACCAGCTTGACGTGGACCCGGGCGGACGGGTTGGCGTTCTTGAGGTCGTGGATGAGCTGGGCGAGGTCCTCGATGGAGTAGATGTCGTGGTGGGGCGGCGGGGAGATGAGCCCGACGCCGGGGGTGGAGTGGCGGGTGTCGGCCACCCACGGGTAGACCTTGTGGCCGGGCAGCTGGCCGCCCTCGCCGGGCTTGGCGCCCTGGGCCATCTTGATCTGGATGTCGTCGGCGTTGGTGAGGTAGTGGGAGGTGACGCCGAAGCGGCCGGAGGCGACCTGCTTGATGGCGCTGCGCCGCAGGTCCCCGTTGGCGTCGGGGGTGAAGCGGGCGGGGTCCTCGCCGCCCTCGCCGGTGTTGGACTTGCCGCCGAGGCGGTTCATCGCGATGGCGAGGGTCTCGTGGGCCTCGGCGGAGATGGAGCCGTAGGACATGGCGCCGGTGGAGAAGCGCTTGACGATCTCCGAGACGGGTTCGACCTCGTCGACGGGGACGGGTTCGCGGACGCCCTCCTTGAGGCGGAAGAGGCCGCGCAGCGTCATGAGCCTCGCCGACTGGTCGTCGATGAGGTCGGTGTACTCCTTGAAGATCTCGTACTTGCGGGTACGGGTGGAGTGCTGGAGCTTGAAGACGGTGTCGGGGTTGAACAGGTGCGGTTCGCCCTCGCGGCGCCACTGGTACTCGCCGCCGATCTCCAGGCGCCGGTGGGCGCCGGAGGCCGGGTTGTCGGTGTGGGCGCGGCGGTGGCGGATGGCGACCTCTTCGGCGAGGACGTCGAAGCCGACGCCGCCCAGGCGGGAGGTGGTGCCGGTGAAGCAGCGGTCGATGACCTCCTGGCCCAGGCCCAGGGCCTCGAAGATCTGGGCCCCGGTGTAGGAGCTGACCGTGGAGACCCCGATCTTGGACATGATCTTCAGGACGCCCTTGCCGTACGCCTTGACGGTGTTGCGGACGGCCGTGTCGGCGTCGACGCCGCCGATGGTGCCGCGCTGGACCAGGTCCCGGACGGTGGCCAGGGCGAGGTAGGGGTTGACGGCGGAGGCGCCGTACCCGATGAGCAGTGCGACGTGGTGGCACTCGCGGACGTCGGCGGCCTCGACGATGAGGCCGACCTCGGTGCGGGTCTTCTCGCGGACGAGGTGGTGGTGGACCGAGCCGGTGAGCAGCAGGGACGGGATGGGCGCCAGGCGGGCGTCGGCGCGCCGGTCGCTGAGGACCAGGATGTGGGCGCCGTCGGCGATGGCGGCGTCGATCTGGGTGTTGAGCTCGGCGAGGCGGGCGGCCAGGGCGTCGCCGCCGCCGTCGACGGGGTAGGTGCCGTCGACGGTGAAGGTCTTCAGGGCGGGCTCGGTGCGCCCGGCCTCGACGATGGCGGCGAGTTCGGCCTGGTCGACGACCGGGGTGGGCAGGACGAGGCGGCGGGTGTCGCCCGGTGCCGCGGTGAGGATGTTGTGTTCGGCGCCCAGGAGCGTGGACAGGCTGGTGACCATCTCCTCGCGGATGGCGTCCAGGGGCGGGTTGGTGACCTGGGCGAAGTTCTGCGAGAAGTAGTCGAAGAGCTGCCGGGAGCGCTCGGAGAGCGCGGCGACCGGGGTGTCCGTGCCCATGGAGCCGATGGGCTCGGCGCCGGTGCGGGCCATGGGGGTGAGGATGACGCGGAGTTCTTCCTCGGTGTAGCCGAAGACCTGCTGGGCGAGGTTGAGCTCGGTCACGGGGACGGGCTCGGCGGCGGGCAGGTCGGCCAGGCGCATGACGCCGGAGTCGATCCACTCCTGATAGGGGTGCTGGGCGGCGAGTTCGGCCTTGATCTCCTCGTCCTCGATGATCCGCCCCTGGGCGGTGTCGACGACGAAGATGCGGCCGGGCTGGAGCCGGCCCTTGCGGACGACGTCGGCGGGGTCGATGTCCAGGACGCCGGCCTCGGAGGCCAGGACGACGAGGCCGTCCTGGGTGACCCAGTAGCGTCCGGGGCGCAGGCCGTTGCGGTCCAGGACGGCGCCGACCAGGGTGCCGTCGCTGAAGGAGACGGACGCGGGGCCGTCCCAGGGCTCCATGAGGGTGGAGTGGTACTCGTAGAAGGCCCGGACGGCCGGGTCCATCTCGGTGTGGTTCTCCCAGGGCTCGGGGATCATCATGAGCACCGCGTGCGGCAGGGAGCGGCCGCCCAGGTGGAGGAGCTCCAGGGCGTCGTCGAAGGACGCGGTGTCGGAGTCGTCGGGGTCGACGATGGGGAAGATGCGGTCCAGGTCGCCGGGGATGAGGTCGGTGGCGAGCTTGGCCTCGCGGGCGCGCATCATGTTCCGGTTGCCCTTGACGGTGTTGATCTCACCGTTGTGGGCGACGTAGCGGAAGGGGTGGGCCAGCGGCCAGGACGGAAAGGTGTTGGTGGAGAACCGGGAGTGGACCAGGGCCAGGCCGGAGGCGTAGCGCCGGTCGGACAGGTCGGGGAAGAACGGTTCGAGCTGGGGGGTGGTGAGCATGCCCTTGTACACGATGGTGCGCGGGGACAGGCTCGGGAAGTAGACGTCGGCCTCGTGTTCGGCGCGCTTGCGGACGCAGTAGGCGTAGCGCTCCAGGTCGATGCCGGTAAGGCCCTCGGTGGCGGTGCCGGGGGTGCCCGTGATGAAGAGCTGCCCGAAGTAGGGCATGGCGTCGCGGGCGGCCGGGCCGCTGTACTGGGGCTCGAAGGGCAGGTCGCGCCAGCCCAGGAGGGTGAGGCCCTCTTCGGCGACGATGCGGTCGACCACGGCGATGGCCTCGGCGCGGGCGGCGGCGTCGGCGGGCAGGAAGGCGATGCCGGCGGCGTAGGAGCCGGCCTCGGGCAGGGCGAAGCCGCAGACCTCGGTGAACAGCTCGTGCGGGATCTGGGTGAGGATGCCCGCACCGTCGCCGTCGTCGGGGTCGGCGCCGGAGGCGCCGCGGTGGTCGAGGTTGCGCAGTACTGTGAGCGCCTTCTGCACGATGTCGTGGCCGCGGCGGCCGGTGAGGTCGGCGACGAAGCCCACACCGCAGGCGTCGTGCTCGAAGGCGGGGTCGTACAGGCCCTGAGAAGTGGAGATCGCGTTCGCTCGGACGGACGAACGCCGCACCTGACCAGCGGGCATCTACCCTCCTGTCGTCTTTCGTCGGCTTCGTGAAAAGCGCATCCGGGACGACATTGGCCCTGCTGCGTGCGTGAAGTTGTGGGTGCTCGGCCTGTGGACGCCGTGTGGTCCGCCACCGTACCGCGGCCACGTCCTCGTGGTGCGAATGGCGGCCGGTCGCCCTCTTGCGAGCGGTCCTGCCTGTTCCCGCGGGTCCGGCCGCGACGTGGGTCGCAGGTCTAGACCATGGGGTGCCGCGGTGCGCCCCGGGTCGCGTGTCGCGGCCCCCTGCGGGTGGGACCGCGGTTCCTCGTACGGAGGGTTCCCCGTCGGAGGTGTGCCTAGCCGGTTTTTCCACGAGGGAATCCCGCTAAACCTCCCAAAGCGGATAAAACCCGACGGTTGGTCGTGTTCGTCGCTTCGGGCACGCGAACGCCGTGCGCCGCGCCCCCACATTACCCCGGCGTTAACACTCCGCCCAAGGGGGACTCCCCCGGCCGGCCGAGTGATATGTCACTCTCGCGCCGGAAGCGGCCCTGACCTGCGGCCGGACCCGCTCCCTCCGGGGCGTGGGACGATCGGTGCATGGCAGCAGACCCCAACGACCCCGGCGTTCCCGGCCCTCCGCGGACGCCCCTCCCGTCCCCTCCGCCCCTGCCCGGGGCCGCGCTGAACGCGCTGCGCGCCCACGGGGTGGACGCGCCCCGGCTGCGCGCCGTGCTCGCCGCGCTGTCGGACGGCCGCGGCCGGAGCGCCGACGACCTGGTGCGGGCCACCGGGGTCGCCCGCGTCCTGGTGGTGGCGCTGCTGGAGCAGCTGGTGGAGGCCGGGGAGGCCGAGCGCGCGCCCGGCGGCGACCGGGTGCGGCTGGTGCGGCCCGACCACTACGCCGGCGCGGCCGGGGACGCCCTGGCGGACCCGGTGCGGCACCTGGTGCCCGCGCGGGCCGGGGCGGCCGCCGAGATCGCCCGGGCCGTCGCCGAGGGGCCCTCGTCCGACCTGGACCTGGACCACGTCACCGCGACCGCCGACACCGCGCTGCGCCGGGCGCTGTTCCTGGCCACCCGGTTCGACCTCGCCGACCGCACCGTCCTGTGCGTGGGCGACCACGACCTCACCTCGGTCGCGCTGGCCCTGGTCGAGCCCCGGGCGCGGGTCCTGGTGGCCGACATCGACGAGCGGGTGCTCGCCCACATCGACGCGGTCGCCGGGCGGCTGGGGCTGGACGTGCGCACCCACTTCGCCGACCTGCGGCTGGGCCTGCCCGCGGGGCTGCGCGGGCAGGCCGACGTGGTGTTCACCGACCCGCCCTACACCGCCGACGGGGTGGAGCTGTTCGTGCGCCGCGGCCTGGAGGGGATGACCGACCCGCGCAGGGGCCGGGTTCTGGTCGCCTACGGGGTCAGCGAGACCACGCCGCGGCTGGCCGCCGCCACGCAGGCCCGGCTGCTCCGGCTGGACCTGGTGCTGGAGGCGATGTGGCCGGACTTCCACCGCTACGAGGGTGCCGAGTCCATCGGGGCCGCCTCGGACCTGTACGTGCTGCGGCCGCTGTCGCGCACCGCTCCCCCGCCGGCGGAGAGCGGTGCCCGCGTGTACAGCCAGGGGGTCAACGCCAAGGAGGCCCGGGGTTCGCTGACCGAGGAGCGGGCGGCCGCCGCGCTGGAGCGGGCCGCCGCCGACTCCGGGGGGCGGCCGGTGCCGGTGGGCGCCTGGCCCGCGGCGGTGCTGCCCGACGCGGGGCGGGTGCGCCTGTCCACGTGGATGGAGGCGCAGGTGCCGCTGTCGGGGCCGCCGGTGGTGGACCTGACCGGCGGCTGGGAGCGGATCGCGGCGCGGGCGGCGCTGGCCTGCCCCGAGGCGGGCGGGTACCTGCTGGTGCCCTCGTCCGCGGCGTGCGTGCGCGACGAGCGGGGCCAGTCGGAGCTGCGGGCCGTGGTGGAGCCCCGGTTCCGGGTGCGGTTCCTGCGCGGTTTCGGCGACCCGTCGCTGACCGCGGTCCGGCTGGTCCGGGCGCCGGAGGCGCAGGACCCGGTGGACCGGCTGCTGGCGCACGTCCAGGAGCACGCCCGCGGGACGCTGACGTCGGTGCTGCGCGCCGGGGTGGTGCGGGTCGCGCAGGAGGGGGGCGCGCCGGTGAACAAGCGCACGGCCCGGCTGGCGGTGGCCGCCGCCCCGCCGTGGGTGGCCGGGCGCACCCTGCTGGACCTGCCCGGGCACCGGTTCGCCCGGCTGCGGGAGGCCGTCGCGGCGGTGTGGGAGGCCGTGGAACGGCCCTGAAACGGGGCGGGGCCGCGCGTCGCGCGGCCCCGCCGGAGGTCAGCCCCCGGTACCGGGCGCCGTCTCGGTCCCGGGGACCGTCTCGGTGCCGGGCACGGTCTCGGTCCCGGGCACCGTCTCGGTGCCGGTCCCGGCGCCGGGCTCGGTGGAGGGCTCCTCCTCGCGGAGGTTGACCAGGCGGCGGTACAGCGGGTCGCGGAAGTTGCTCAGCGTCACGATGGGGCTGGCCAGGCTCACCCGGTCCTCGACCGACTCGGAGTCGGTGGGCTGCACCCACACCACCACCAGGTAGTGGCCGCTGACTGTGGCCTCGGCGGCGCTGTAGCCCGAGCCGAGGCGGTCGAAGGGCTCGGCGCCCGAGGGCGCGACCACGAAGCCGGGCTCGGGGGCGTCGGCGGGCGGCTCCTCGCCCTCCGGCAGCTCGGGCTCGGCCATGGCGTCGGCCACCGCGCGGCTGCCCTCGGCGTCGGCGAGGTTGAAGATCGCCGTCACGCCGAAGTAGTCGCCGCCCACGTAGGTGGCCCGCCCGGCCTGGGTGCAGTCGGCGTCGGCCAGGGCCTGGACGACCTCGTCCCCCCACACGGCGGCGGCGCAGTCCTCCGACAGCTCCGAGTCCCGCAGGGTGAACTCCATGCCCCGGCTGGAGATCTCGGCGCTGCGGTCGCCGAACAGCTCGCCCTCGTTGAGGGGGCGGCTGTCGGCCTCGCGGGTGCCCAGGACCGTGTTCATCTCGTTGTCGCCGACGCCCTCGACGCTGTAGGCGACCGGCCGGGTGTGCGGCGCGGGCCCGTCCGTGCCGCCGCCGTCGCCCCGGTTCAGGTACAGGACGGCGCCCAGGCCGATGAGGGCGACGACGAGGACGCCCACGACGACGCCGATGAGCCGGCCGTACCGCTTGGGCTCCTGCTTGCGGCGCCCTCCGGCGCGGCGCCGGCCGCCCGCGCGGGAGGCGCGCTCGGCGTCGTCGGGTTCGCTGTTCTTCCTCCGGCGTCCCGCTGTTCCGGACGCCGACGCTTCAGAAGGGGACACCCAGTGGACCTTTCCTCGGATGACGGGCCCGCGTGTGCGCGGTGGACCCGATTGCGCTCGGCGGGGGCGCGGCGGGGGGCCGGGGAGCGCCCCGGGAGCGGTGCGCGCGCCCCGCTCGACCCGGCCGTGGCAGGGCCGGTCGATCTGTCCGAGATCCTATCGGGACGTCCGGGGAACACGAACGGCCGTGCTCAGAGCACGGCCGTTCGTCCGCGGATGCGCGTCGGGGTCGTCCGACCCCCTGCTACTCCTGCTCCGCCTGGGCGGCGATCACCTCGTTGTAGACGTAGGGGAACGCGTTCATGGACGCCACGGTGACCTTGGCCAGGTCGGTGTCGTCCCCGGGCGGGCTGCCGTCGGTGCGGGCCACCCAGAACACCGCCAGGTAGTGGCCCATGACCTGCGCGGTCGCCTCGCTGTAGCCGTCCTGGAGACCGGGGATCTCGTCGTTGGTGCGGCTGAGCAGGAACCCGGCGCCGGACTCGACGTTGTTCGGGTCCAGCGCGGCCTCGACCTCGGTGGCGGCCTCGGCGTCGGACAGGTCGAACAGGGTGACCTGGGCGACGTACTCCTCGTCGGCGTCGGTGTAGACGCCCGAGGCGGCGTTGACGCAGCCGGCGTCGATGAGGCTCTGGCCCAGGTCGTCGCCCCACACCAGGGAGGTGCAGGAGTCGGTGACCGCGCCGTCGCGCAGCTCCAGCTTCATGCCGTCCAGCTCGACCTCCTGGACGGGGTCGAACACCGCCTCCTGAGTCATCGGCTCCAGGCCCTCGGGGCGCTCGTTGATGGGGCCGAAGACGTCGTCGCGGTTGGCGTTGGACAGGTAGAGCTGCGGTGTGATGGTGCTGTGGCCCTCGGGCGGGGCGACCACGGAGGTGTCGCCGCCGGAGGTGGTGCCGCCCGCCCCGGTGAAGAGCTGGTAGGACAGCAGTCCCAGCAGCGCGACCAGGGAGAGGGCGAAGGCCCCGATGAGGACGCCCAGCACCGCGGTGCCGCGCTTGCGCTTGCTCTGCTCGGCGAGTGTGTACACGATCTGGTTGGGCCGGTCGCCCAGGACCGACACCTTCTTGATCGCGGAGGCGGAGAACGCGGAGACGCGCTTGACCCCGCCCTGCCTGGCGTCCTTGGCCGGGGCGGCCCGGCGGGAGCCCCGGCGGCGGCCGCGGCCGCGGCCGGACCCGGCGCGCTCGTCGTCACCGTCCTGTGCGGTGTCGGGGTTCTCGCCGGCGCCTTCGTCCCCGGCGGCGGTGTGACCGTACTCGGCGGAGAAGTCCTCCTCCGGGTCGTAGTCGTATTCCTCGTCGTGGCCGTAGTCGTCGGCGCGGTCGCGGATCGGGCCGGTGTCGGCGCGGCGGCTCCCGCCGCGGCGTCCTCTACGGCCGGGACCGGACTCGGCTCTGCTCACGGTCTTTCTCAATCGTCAACCCGTGGTCTGCTCGAAAGGTACGGGGGCACGTGCGGGCACGTCGTCACCCTCGTGGGTGTGGATGTGGTGTCGTGCGCGGCCGCCGCGCCCGTGGAGACGGGCGTCGGCGTCCTTCCCGTGTCTACTCGGGCTTCGTCCCGGAACCGGTTCCCTCGTCGTTCGAGGTCGAGCCCTCGCTACTAGATCGCTCGGGGCTCGGGTGGTATTCCGTCCCGGCGTCGCTCCCCCGGGTCCCGAGGTCGGAATCCCCTGTGTCGGTGGTGCTGTAGACGGTGTCGTCGTTACCCATCTCACCGTCGGCGGTGGGCCCGAACACCTGGGTCCCGGCGTCGGCGCCGTGGGGCACGACCGCGGTGGAGAAGGAGTCGAGGCGGCGGCCGGCCCAGACGAAGTAGGCCAGGGCGCCGGCGAAGACCAGGATGGAGGTCCAGTTGTTCAGGCGCAGGCCGAAGAAGTCGTTGGCGGGGTCGACCCGCAGGTACTCGATCCAGAAGCGGCCGACGCAGTAGCCCATGACGTAGAGGGCGAACAGGCGCCCGCCCTGGAGGGAGGACTCGAAGCGGCGCCCGGCCCAGGCGAGCAGGACCGCCAGGCCCAGGCACCACAGGGACTCGTAGAGGAAGGTGGGGTGGTAGGTGGTGACGCCGAACTCCATGCCGGGGCGCAGGTGGCCCTCGGGGTAGGGGAGGATCTCCACGGCCCAGGGGAGGTCGGTGGGGCGGCCGAACAGCTCCTGGTTGAAGTAGTTGCCCCAGCGGCCCAGGGCCTGGGCGAGGGGGATGGTGGGGGCGATGGCGAAGGAGAGCTTGGTCATCGACAGGCCGCGCTTGCGGGCGACGATCCACACGCCGACGGCGCCCAGGGGGATGGCGCCCCAGATGCCGAGGCCGCCCTCCCAGATGTAGAGGGCGCGGATGGGCTCGCGCCCCTCGGCGAAGTACAGCTGGGCGTCGCTGATGACGTGGTAGAGGCGGCCGCCGATGAGGCCGAGGATGACCGCCCACACCGCCATGTCGAGGATGGTGCCCTGCTCGCCGCCCATCGCCTTCCAGCGCTGTTCGCTCCACAGGACGGCGACGATCACGCCGGCGAGGATGCACAGCGCGTAGAAGTGGATCTCCAGGGGCCCGATCGGGATCGAGTTCACCTGCGGGCTGGGGATGGCCGCGAGGGCGCGGCCGGTGGCGGCCGCGCCCTCGCTGACTGTCGACGACAATGTCACTGCTCTGCTCTCGGGTTCGCCCCGCGTGCGGGGGGTGTCTTCAGGGGTGTTACTGCGCGTCACCCCCGTTGTCCAACGGCTGGGTCTCGACCTTACCGGGGTCGGCGGAGGCGATGGCTTCGGAGAGTCCCCGGACCGTCATGGCGGTGTTGTTGTCGAGCAGGACGCCGTTGAGGTAGACGGAGGGGGTGCCGCGGAACGCGTTGTCTCCGCTGTAGCGAGTGTAGGCGCTGCCCGTGGCGTCGATGAGCTCGCCGGTGTAGGTGCCGTCGAGGAACGCGGGGTCGTGGCCGTTGTCGGCGCCCCAGGCCAGCAGGTCGCTGAGGACCATGGTGCCCAGGGTCTCCTGGCCGATCTCCCGGACGGCGTCCTCGGTGAGTGCGGGGAGGAACTCCTCGGTGAACTCGGTGACGACGGCGGCCTCCTCCTCCAGGCGGGCGCCGAACTCCTGCTGCTGTTCGGGCGAGGTCTCCAGTTCGGCGAACCACTGCTCGAGCTGGTCGGTGGAGAAGCCCTCGCGGCCCTCGGTGGGCTGGTTCTCGAAGAGCAGGTCGTTGTACTCGACGAAGACGCCGTGGTCGGCGGCGATGCGGGCGGCGGCGCCGCCGCGCAGCGAGTTGCTGCTGATGGGCACCTGCTGCTGGGCGAAGATGCTCACCGGGCGGAAGTGGACGATGGCCTCGCCCTGGGCGGCGCGCTCCTTGAGCAGGCTGCCGTTGGTGAGCTCGAACTGGCGGCAGGCGGGGCACTGGTAGTCGGCGTAGATCTCGACGACGGGGGCCTCGACGCCCTCGTTCGCCATGACGACGCTGCCGTCCTCCTGGAGGGTCTGGGTCGCCAGGGGGCCCGTGTAGCCCTCGTCGCGGTCGGAGTTGAGCACGGCGTAGCCGATCCCGACGATGAGGACGATGACGGCGGCGGCGACGCCGATGACGATGAGGTTCTTGCGCCGCGCGGCGGCCTTCTTCTCCTTGGCCCGCTGTTCCTTGAGCCGTTCACGGGCGCGCTTGCGCGCTTCGCTCCCCATGTGGTGTTCCTTCTGTTCCTGAGTCGGGGTGTGGTCGTGGGCCGCGGGTCAGCGGAAGAGGCCGAGCGGGCGGTCCAGGGCGAGGGGTGAGCGGGGCCACAGGGCGATGAAGGCCCCCAGTGCGGCGAAGCCGATGTCGCGGGCGATGGAGAGGCCGTAGGTGGTCTCGCCGGGGTCGACGGCGCCGCCGCCGCCGAAGCAGCCGCAGTCGATGCTCAGCCCGCGGGCCATGGCCGAGAGGATCCCGGCGATGAAGACGACCATGAGCAGGGCGGTGACGGCTCCGGTGAAGCGGGTGGCCAGGCCGACCAGGAGCAGGACGGCCAGGGCGAGCTCGAAGAGGGGGAGGGTGTAGCCGATGAGGCGGGCGATCTCGTGGGGGAAGAGGTCGTAGGCCTCGACGGCCTGGACGGAGAGCGCGGGCGGGTACTTGGAGACGGCCGCGTAGATGAGGATCCCGGCGAGGGCGATGCGGCAGGCGAGGGTGAGCCAGGGCTGGACGGCGGCCCAGCGCGACCCGGGGGCGGGGGCGGGGGTTTCGTCGGGTGTGTCCATGTCGGGGGCCTTCGGGGTTCGGGGGCCGATAAGTTGCACTCTGCACCCATTCAATCGCTCTCGGTGACCATGCAGATCCTACCGGCTGTGATCGCCCGCTGACTCCGGGCGCTGGAACCGGGGCGCGTGAAGAGGCGGACCCGGCGTCCGCCGCCCCCCAATCACACCACCGCGGGGCCCCCGCGCGCGGCGTTTCCCCGAGCCCGAAGGTCCCTTCTCACCCGATTCTCACCGGCTTAACCTTCTTAACCCCGCCCTTGACCGGCCCGGACACAGGGAACGGGCCGCCCCCGGGTGTGGGGGCGGCCCGCCTGCGTCCTGCCTTCGGCGTCCCGGTCAGCGGGACCGGACGCCCGCCGCCAGTTCCTCGGCGAACGACGTCACCGCGATGAGCCCGGTCTCCAGGTCCGGGGCGTCCAGCACCCGCTGGCAGAACCCGGCGCCGACGATGACGCCGTCGGCGTAGGCGGCGACCTCGGCGGCCTGCGCCCCCGAGGAGATGCCCAGGCCCACGCAGATCGGCAGCCCCGACTCGCGGGTGGCCTCCCGGGTGCGCCGCACCAGCTCGGCGGCGGTGCCGGCCACCTGGGTGCGGGTCCCGGTGACCCCCATCAGCGAGGCCGCGTACACGAACCCGCTGCACGCCCGGGTGGTCAGCTCCAGCCGCCGGTCGGTGGAGGAGGGCGCCACCAGGAAGATCCGGTCCAGGCCCGCGGTGTCGGAGGCCGCGATCCACTCCTGCGCCTCCTCGGGGATGAGGTCGGGGGTGATGACCCCGGCCCCGCCCGCCTTGGCGAGGTTCCCCGCGAAGCGCTCCACTCCGTAGCGCTCGATCGGGTTCCAGTACGACATGACCACGGCGGCCGCGCCGGTCTCGGCGGTCGCCTCCACCACCCGGAACACGTCGTCGGTGGTGGTCCCCGCCGCCAGCGCGGCGTCGGCCGCCCGCTGGATGGTGGGGCCGTCCATCATCGGGTCGGAGTAGGGCAGGCCCACCTCGATGACGTCGCAGCCGCCCTCGACCATGGCCCGGACGACCTTGATCGAGGACTCGACGTCGGGGAACCCGGCCGGGAGGTAGCCGATGAGGGCGGCCCGGCCCTGGGCCCGGGCCTGGGCGAGCTTGTTCTGGAGGGTCGTCATCACGCCTCGTCCTTACCGTCGATCAGGCCGAAGTAGGCGGCCGCGGTGTCCACGTCCTTGTCGCCGCGCCCGGAGAGGTTCACCAGGATCACCGCGTCGGGGCCCAGCCGCTCCCCCAGCTTGCGGGCCCCGGCCAGGGCGTGGGCGCTCTCGATGGCCGGGATGATGCCTTCGGTGCGGCACAGCAGCCGGAAGGCCTCCATGGCCTCGGCGTCGGTGATCGCCTCGTAGTTCGCCCGGCCGGTGTCGGCGAGGTAGGCGTGCTCGGGGCCCACCGCCGGGTAGTCCAGCCCCGCGGAGATGGAGTGGCTGGGCAGCGTCTGCCCGTACTCGTCCTGGAGGACGAAGGTGCGGGCGCCGTGGAACACGCCGGGGCTGCCGGAGCTGATGGAGGCCGCGGTGCGGGGGGTGTCGGCGCCGTCGCCCCCGGCCTCGAACCCGTACAGGGCCACCAAGGCGTCGGGGATGAACGCGGCGAAGACCGCCATGGCGTTGGACCCGCCGCCCACGCAGGCCGCGACCGCGTCGGGCAGCCGGCCGACCCGCTCCAGGACCTGCTCGCGGGCCTCGGCGCCGACCACGAAGTGCAGGTCGCGGACCAGCTTCGGGAAGGGGTGGGGGCCGGCGACCGTGCCGAACAGGTAGTGGGTGCGGTCGACGTTGGCGACCCAGTCGCGGAACGCCTCGTTGATGGCGTCCTTCAGGGTGCGGCTGCCGATGGTGACGGGGACGACCTCGGCGCCGAGCATGCGCATCCGGGCGACGTTGAGCGCCTGGCGGCGGGTGTCCTCCTCGCCCATGTAGATGACGCACTCCAGGCCCATCAGGGCGCAGGCGGTGGCGGTGGCCACCCCGTGCTGGCCGGCGCCGGTCTCGGCGATGACGCGGGTCTTGCCCATGCGCTTGGTGAGCAGGGCCTGGCCCAGCACGTTGTTGATCTTGTGCGATCCGGTGTGGTTGAGGTCCTCGCGCTTGAGCAGGATGCGGGCGCCGCCGCAGTGCTCGGAGAAGTTGCGGGCCTCGCTCAGGGCGCTGGGGCGGCCGGTGTAGTCCTTGAGGAGCTCGGCCAGCTCGGCCTGGAAGGCCGGGTCGTGGCGGGCCTTCTCCCACTCGGTCTCGACCTCGTCGAGGGCGGCGATGAGCGCCTCGGGGGCGAAGCGGCCGCCGAAGCGGCCGTAGTGCCCGCGCGCGTCGGGCAGCTGCGGATCGTGGCTCATGGGACTGTCCTTCGGGTGCGGGGCCGACGGCCCACCCCCCTCGCGCGGGCGCACGGGCGGGGTGCGCGCGCCGACCGTTCCGTGCGCCGCGGCGTGTCCTGGGCCCGCGGCGCGTTCTGACTTCGGGTCAACGCGGCGACGGGAACCCGCGAACGCGCACGCTGCGCGGCGGGTTCCCTAGAGCCATCGCCATCGGCGGCCGGTGCGGGCCGTGATGGCGGTGTGCGCCGTCGTTCCTCCCATGGAGCCGTCCGTCCCCTAGTTCCGGTCGCGCAGGGCGGGGTGGGCCCCGGCGGTGACCAGGTCGGCGACGGCCTCGCGCGGGTTGCGGCCGCGCACGAGGCTCTCGCCGACGAGGACGGCTCCGGCGCCGGCACCGGCGTAGGCCAGCAGGTCGTGCGGCCCGCGGATGCCGGACTCGGCGATCTTGACGATGTCGGAGGGGATGCGGGGGGCGACGCGGGCGAAGGTGTCCCGGTCGACCTCCAGGGTCTTGAGGTTGCGCGCGTTGACGCCGATGACGGTGGCCCCGGCGTCGAGGGCGCGGTCGACCTCCTCCTCGTCGTGGACCTCCACCAGGGGCATCAGGCCCAGGGAGCGGGCCCGCTCCACCAGGGACACCAGGGCCTCCTGGGGCAGGGCGGCGACGATGAGCAGGACGGCGGAGGCGCCGTGGACGCGGGCCTCCCACAGCTGGTAGGAGCTGACGACGAAGTCCTTGCGCAGCAGCGGGGTGTCGACGGCGCGGGCGACGGCGCGCAGGTCGTCGAGGCTGCCGTTGAAGCGGCGCTGCTCGGTGAGGACGCTGATGAGCGCGGCCCCGCCGGCCTCGTAGTCGCGGGCCAGGGCGGCCGGGTCGGCGATGGTCGCCAGCGGGCCCTTGGAGGGGCTGGCGCGCTTGACCTCGGCGATGACGTGGACACCGGGGCGGCGCAGGGCGGCTTCGGCGTCCTTCGGGGTGGGCGCCGACGCGGCCTGCTCCTTGAGCGCGTCCAGGGGCAGGGCCTCCTGGCGCTCGGCCAGGTCGGCGCGTACTCCGTCGAGGATCTCGTCGAGCACGCTCACGTGGTTACCGCTCCCTATCGTCGTGGCCGGGCGCGGCGCTCGCACAGCTGGGCGGGCCGCGGGGCGCGGCTCGGCCCGCTGGGCCTGCTTCGCGCCGTGTGCGCTCATCGTATCGACCCCCGGGGCCCGGAACGCCGCCGCCCCCGCGCACACGGCGTGTGACGGGGGCGACGGGTATGCCCTGGGAGGCCGGTGTGTGCGGTCGGCACGCGCGATCCGAGGGGATTCGTCCCGGACCGACTCGGTCCACACCCCTAGTAGTAGGTGGTAGTGGTGCTCGCCGAACCGACCAGCACGATTCCAATGAACATGAGCACGATGTAGATGACGGCGATCACTGCACCGAGGATGAACAGCACAAGACTGATGATGCCGAGGGTCTTCGCGGTCTTGGCCGCGTCCTGTGCGCCCGCGAAGTCGCCCGAGTCCCATTTGCTGTTCACCTGAAGCGAGAAGACCAGGCCGATGATCCCGAGCACCGGGATACAACTGAGGATCCCCAGAATGTTGTGCACCAGGTAGGTCTTGGGACGATCGCCGGGCGGTTGCTGGGGCTGGCCGCCGAAGCCGCCGGGGGGAGGGCCGTAGCCGCCGGTCGGGGGACCGTAGCCTCCGGTGGGCGGTTGGTAGCTCATGTCGTGGGCCTTTCGACTTTCGGGGCGGACGGGACGTCGGTCACCAGCCGGGGAACAGTGGTGTCCCCGGCGCCAGGAAGGAGAACCAGGGCAGGTTCCTCAGCACCCAGAAACCCGTGATGACGATGGTGAGGGTCCACAGGAACCAACTCGGTGTGGGTCTGGGGGGTGCTTTGGGCGGGCGGACCGTGGAGACGATCCACTGCGCGTACGCCCACAGGATGTACGGGGCGAGCAGGACCAGCAGCGGGTTCATGCTGATGGCGCCGAGGATGTCCCCATGGGTGGTCAGCGCGATGGCGCGCATGGTGCCGCAGCCCGGACAGAAGGTGCCGGTCATCAGTAGCCAGGGGCAGGTGGGGTAGTTGCCCGGTTCATTGGGATCCACGAAGTGGAGCAGAGTCGCCCCGGCCAGCACGAGCGCTCCGGCGCTCAGCGGCCACACGGGCGGCGGGACCCTGTGCAACCTGCGCAGGATCCGCTGCCCGAGGGGCAGAGGCGCGTGTTCGTCGGGCCCGCCGGTCCCGGTCCGAGGGTCACTCTGTTCAGGCTGCACGTGAACCAGCTTAGGCATCGTCGGGTTACGAACGGGTTCTGCCCCCGGACGCCGGACGGCGTTCGGGGGCAGAAGGGGACTTCTCGGTATCCGCCTAGTGGCTATCCACCTAGTAGCTGTAGCTGCTGGTGGAGGCCGCCATGGCTCCGAAGACCACGAACATCAGGATGTACCAGAGGATGATCAGGGCCCACATGATACCGGCGGAGATGAAGGCCCACTTGGTCCACTTCTTCGCCTGGGCCTGGGCCTGCATGGCACCGGCCTGGTCGCCGCGGTTCCACAGGTCGTTGACCTTGGTCGCGTTGATGAGGGCCGGGATGGCGAACGGCCAGCAGCAGAAGATCGCGACGATGGCCCAGACGAGCCCGTTGTCGGGAGGGGTGGCGCCGGGGGGCGGGCCGTAGCCGCCGCCACCGGGGGGCGGGCCGTAGCCGCCGGGTCCGGGGGGACCTGCGGGGGGCGGGGGACCATAGCTCATGGGAACAACTTTCCAGACTGCGGACAAGGGATTTTCGGCTCGCGACGTGCGGCAGGGCAGACGGGACCGACGAAGGGGCAGGGTCGGATCACCGGTGCGATCACGCCGCGGGCGACTACGCATGTTGCCAGACCGGGGGGACGATCCACCAGTCGGCCGGTACACGCGGTCACGGCCGGTGGAGAAAATCTACCCGCCCCATGGGACCTTCGTCCATTTTCCGTTACTCAGTCGTTGTGAGCTGCGGATTCTCCGGTTCTGTCCGGAAGTGGCCGTGGAATCCCCTGGGGCGGGCGTGTTCGGGGCGCGAGCCGGCTAGGCGGCGACCTTCTTGCGAGACGCTTCCCACTCTTCGCGGGTCGGCGGCACCGGGCGCGGCTCCTTGCGGCCCAGGCCGACCTTCTTCATTACACCGGCGATGACCGCCAGGACCACACTGGCGCCCAGGCCGATCACGGTCCAGGTGATGAGGTCCCCGCCCAGGATGATGGCGGCGGCCGCCACCGTCCAGGCGACGATCCAGGAAACAGTGAGGAACCAGGCGGAGACGGTGTTGCCGTGGTCGTCGTGGTGTTCGTCAGCGGCCATCAGGGCTTCTCCTTCGAGTCGGCCGACCTCGGGGTCGGCGGTGCGGGTTCGGTGCCGTCCCCGGTGGCGGCACCGCCCGCGGGGCGCGCGGGAGCGGTGTCGCCGTCGGGGGCGTCGAGTGTGGGGTCGTCACCCGCGTCGAGCGATTTCCACAGGTCGGCGGGTGTGCCCGTGGCGTTCGCGCGCGGTGCGGCGTCCCGATCGTACCGGGTCCCCATGCCCGGCCAGGCGGGGGCGCGGAGGAGGGCGAGCACGCCGGCGGCCGCGATCAGCGCGGCGCCCGCGGCGGCCATGGCCGGGCTTAGCCGCCAGGAGCTCGGGGTCCCGGCCGCGCGGGCGGTGCCCGCGGCGGCGGCCGCGTCGACGGCCTCGGCCAGCGCCGCGGGGCGCGCCGCCGCGACGACGGCGCTCAGGGCGTAGCCGCCGCCCAGGGCGAGCAGGGCGCCGATGAGGCGGCGCGCCCACCCGCGGGCGGCGTAGATCCCGGCGATGCCCGCCAGCGCGGCCCAGCCGATCCCGGCCGGGACCCCGGTGAGGTCGCCGCCGGTGATCTGCACCGGGGCCGGCACGACCGGTCCGGCGGTGATGAGGTCTCCGGTGGCCCAGGCGCGTCCGGCGGAGGCGAGCAGCAGCCCGGCCCCGGCGGCCAGGCCGAGGACGGCCGCGCCGAACTCGCGGCGGGCGCGCCGCGCCGCCGGGTCGGCGGGCGGCGCGGCGGCGGTGGTCTCCTCGGGTGCGGGCGGGGTCACAGCAGGCGCCCGGCGTCGAAGCAGGTGCGGTCGCCGGTGTGGCAGGCCGCCCCGGTCTGGTCGACCTTGAGCAGCAGGGTGTCGCCGTCGCAGTCGAGTGCGACGGACACCACACGCTGGGTGTTGCCGGAGGTGGCGCCCTTGACCCAGTACTCGCCGCGGCTGCGCGACCAGTAGGTGGCCGCACCGGTGGTGAGGGTGCGGTGCAGGGCCTCGTCGTCCATCCAGGCGAGCATGAGGACCTCGCCCGTGTCGTGCTGCTGCACGACGGCGGGGACGAGTCCGTCCTCGGTGCGTTTGAGGCGGGCGGCGATGGCCGGGTCGAGGCTGGTGACGCTCATGTCCTCCAGGTTATGGCCGCCCGTCGGCCGGGTGTCACCGGGGCGTGTCCAGTGCGGGCCGCGGGCGTTCCGGGGCGGCGGGTGTCCTAGAGTGCGCCCGGAGCCGCCGTGCACGGCGGACGCGAGCAGACGAACGGATGTGGGGGTTCCCGTGACGGCCCAGGCCCTGTCAGCCGACCTGGCGGAGATGCCCGCCTCCCTGAACGCGCTGGCGGAGCGGTTCCCGCGCTGGGACCCGTACGCGGCGCTGCCCGCGCTGCTGGACGACGAGCCCGCGGCGGTGCGGTTCCTGGGGATCGGCGCGGCCCGGGGCGTGTGCGAGGTGGCGGCGGCGCGGCTGAGGCTGGCCGGCATCGGCGCGGTCGCGGACTCCTCCGCGTCCGCCCAGGAGCCGCCCGCGGGTCCGGAGACCCTGGTGGTGGGGGTGAGCCTGGGCGGCGGCCAGCGGGAGCTGTGCACGGTCCTGGACCGGTACGTGGGCCGCTCCCCCGTGGTGGTGCTGGCCGCCGCGGGCTCCGAGGCCGTGGTGGCGCGGTACGCGGACCTGCTGGTGCCGCTGCACGCCGGGGACGAGCGGGCGGGGCTGGGCTGCCGGGCCTACCAGCACGCGCTGGGGCTGGCCCTGCTGCTGGGCCACCGGCTGGGCGCCCCGGTGCTGGGCGGCAGCCGCAACCTGCCGAGCCTGCTGCGCCGGTCGGCCAACGCGGTGCAGGCGCTGCTGGCGTCGGCGCACACCTGGGTGCCCGAGGCCGCGCGGGCGCTGGAGTCGCCGCACGGGGTGCACCTGGTGGCGCCGGCCGAGCGCACCGCGTCGGCGGTGCAGGGCGCCCAGCTGCTGCGCAAGGGCCCGGTGGCGGTGGCGCACACCTGTGAGACCGGCGAGTGGTCGCACACCGACCGGTACCTGGCGGCGGTCACCGACTACCGGGCGCTGCTGTTCGCCGGGTCGGCCTACGACGAGCGGTTCTCCGAGCACCTGGGGCAGCTGCGGGGCCGGTTCGTGGCGGTGGGCCCCACCCCCGGGCGCGAGAGCGTGCCGGGGGCGGAGCTGACCGTGCGCTACCCGGGCGACACCGACCCCGACGTCGCCCTCCTGGTCGAGACGGTGGTCCCCGGCCTGGTCGCCGCCCACCTGTGGCGGGAGTCGGGCCGGTGACCGGCGGCCCCGGTCACGCCGAGGAGCGCACCCAGGAGGCGTACAGGTCGGCGTAGACGCCGGGCCGGGACACCAGTTCCGCGTGGGAGCCGCTCTGCACGATGCGGCCGTCGTCGAACACCAGGACCCGGTCGGCGGCCTCGGCCGTGGACAGGCGGTGGGCGATCGCCACCGAGGTGCGGCCCCGGGTGAGCCGGTCCAGGGCGCGCTGGATGCGCATCTCGGTGTGCGGGTCGACGGCGGAGGTCGCCTCGTCCAGGACCAGCAGGTCGGGGTCGGCGACGTAGGCGCGGATGAGCGCGACGAGCTGGCGCTCGCCCGCCGACAGCGACTCCCCGCGCTGGCCCACGGGGGTGTCCAGGCCGTGGGCGAGGCTGTCCAGCCACTCGTCCAGTCCCAGGTCGGTGATGGCGGTGCGCAGTTCGGCGTCGGTGCTCTCCGGGCGGGCGAAGCGGATGTTGTCGCCCAGGGAGCTGTCGAACAGGAATCCCTCCTGGGGGACCATGACGACCCGGCCGCGCAGCGACGAGAACGCGATCTCGCGCAGGTCGGTCCCGTCGAGCAGGACGGTGCCCCGGTCGGGGTCCATCAGCCGGGTGAGGAGCTTGACGAACGTGGTCTTGCCGGACCCGGTCTCCCCCACCACGGCGAGCCGGGTGCCCGACTCGATGGTCACCGTCACGTCGTCCAGGACGACGGGGCCGTCCGGGTAGGAGTAGGTGACGCGGTCGAAGTCGACCCGCACCGGTCCGCGCGGCAGCACCGTCCCGGCCTCGCCCGGGTCGGAGATGTCGGGGACGGTGTCCAGCACGCCCAGGACGCGGCGCCAGCCGGCGATGGCGTTCTGCGCCTCGTTGAAGATCTCGGTGGCCATCATCATCGGCTGGATGAACAGGGTCATCAGGAACAGGAACGCGATGAGGCGGCCCGCGGTGAGGTCGCCGTCCAGGCCCAGCCAGACCCCCAGCAGGACCACGGCGGTGTTGCCGACCGCCGAGACGATCTCGGCGAACGGGGACACCGCCACCGACAGCCTCTGGGCGCGCACCTGGGCGCGGCGGGTGGCGACGACGGTGGTGTCGATGCGGCGGGCGGTGCGCTCCTCGGTGCCGTGGGCGCGGATGACGGCGGCGCCCATGACGGTCTCGCCGATGACGCCGAGCATGTCGCCGGTGTTCTCGCGGACCTTCAGGTAGGCCTTGGACAGCAGCTTCTGGAGCCAGCGCACCCCGAACAGCAGGGGCAGGAAGCACACCCACACCACGATGGTGAGCTGCCAGGAGTAGACCGCCATGAGGACGGTGGCGATGAGCAGCTGCCCGGCGCTGACGATGAGGAGGATGCCGCCCCACTGCATGAACGTGCTGATCTGGTCCACGTCGCTGGTGACGCGGGAGACCAGGGCGCCCTTGCGCTCGCTGTTCTGGGTGAGCACGGACAGGTCGTGGACGTGCCGGAACGCCTTGCGGCGCAGGGTCGCCAGCCCCGACTCGGTGGCCTTGTACAGGCGCACGTTCATCAGGTAGGAGCAGACCATGGTGACGACCAGCAGGCCCGCGCAGACCGCGACCATGCGGACGACGAAGCCCAGGTCGGGGCCGCCGGAGGCGGAGATGCCGTTGTCGATGATCTGCTGGACGGCGATGGGCACGACGACCTTGCCGACGGTGGCGATCACCGCGAAGGCGAGGGTGAGCCACAGGCCCTTGGCGAACTCCGGGGACAGGCGCAGGCCGCGCTTGAGGGTGTCCATCGCGGAGTCGGTGGAGCGGTGCAGGGACACCGAGGAGTCGGCGCGTCCGGGGGCCGCGTCCCGGGACCCCGCGGGTTCGCGCTCGTCTTCCTCTCGGGTGGGTGCGGGTGCGCTCATCGGCTCGTCTCCTCGGTGAGGTCGTCGCCGCGGACGGCGGCTCGGCGGGTGGGGTCGACGGGGGCCGGGCCCTCCGGGACGGGTGCGCGCGCGGCGTCGTTCTCGGCGGAGGCGCGCTCGTAGGCGGTCACGAGCCGGTTGTAGCCGGGTGAGGTCTCCAGGAGTTCGGTGTGGGTGCCGCGGGCCAGGACGCGGCCGCGTTCGAGGTAGACGACCTCGTCGGCGAGCTCGATGGTGGCGCGGCGGTAGGCGACGACGACCACGGTGGCGGAGGCGTCGCGTTCGCGCAGGCCGCCGAGGATCTGCGCCTCGATCTGCGGGTCGACGGCGGAGGTGGCGTCGTCCAGGATGAGCAGCCGCGGGTCGCGGACCACGGCGCGGGCCAGGGCCAGGCGCTGGCGCTGGCCGCCGGACAGGGTGGTGCCCTTCTCCCCCAGGGGGGCGTCCAGGCCGCCGTCGAGCTCGGCGATGAACCCGTCGGCGCGGGCCAGGCGCAGCGCCGCCCACACGCGTTCGTCGTCGATGTCCTCGCCCAGGGTGATGTTGCCGCGGACGGTGTCCTCGAACACGAAGGTGCTCTGCGGGACCAGGGCGGCGTGCCGGGGGATCTGGTCGCGGGCCAGTTCGCGGACGTCGACGCCGTCGTAGGAGACGGTGCCCTCGTCGGGGTCGACCAGGCGCATCAGGACGGTGGTGAGCGTGGACTTGCCCGAGCCGGTGGGGCCGACCAGGGCGACGGTGCGGCCGGGGGCGATGTCCAGGTCGACGCCGTCCAGGACGGTGGTGCGCGGGCCCTGCGCGTCCTCGGACATGAGGTCGCGGCCGTCGCTGTCGTAGGAGTCGGCGTAGGAGAAGACGACGCCGCGGGCGCTCAGGGCGATGCCGCCGGCGCTCTCGTCCAGGGTGCGGTCGCCGTGCTCCATGGAGCCCTCCGAGCGCAGCACCGACTGGACGCGGTCCCAGCCCACGACGCTGCGGGGCAGGTCGCCCAGGATCCACCCGAAGGAGCGGACGGGCAGGGACAGCAGGGTGAACAGGAAGGCGATCTGGACGAGGTCGCCGGGGTCGATGGAGCCGGTGGACAGCCGCCACATGCCCAGCAGCAGGACGGCCAGGACGCCGAGGTTGGGCAGGGTCTCGATGACGGGGTCGAACATCGAGCGCATGCGGCCGACCTGGATGAGGGCGTCGCGCAGGCGGTGGGCGGACTCGGTGAAGCGCTCGGTCTCGGTGTCCTCCCGGCCCAGGGTCTTGACGACCAGGGCGCCGTCGAAGGACTCGTGGGCGACCCCGCTGACCTCGGCGCGCAGTGCCTGGGCGCGGGAGGCCATGGGCGAGACGCGGCGCTGGAAGACGACGTTGACCAGGACCAGGAAGGGGAAGACGACGAAGGCGACCAGGGCCAGCAGGGGGTCGGTGACGAGCATCGCGACGGCGGCGATGACGAGCATGAAGACGCTGCCCACGGCCATCGGGAGCGGGGCGAGCGGCTGCCAGGCGGCCTCGACGTCGGCGTTGGCGTTGGACAGCAGCTGGCCGGTGGGGTGGCGGTGGTGCCAGGCCAGCGGGAGTTCGAGGTACTTGCGGGCGACGGCCCGGCGGTAGCGGGCCTGGAGCCGGAACTGCATGAGGGCGGCGAGCATGCGGCGCATGGCGATGCCGACGGCCTTGCCCAGGCCGACGGCCATGAGCAGGGCGCCCGCCCCGACCAGGGCGGCGGTGGTGGTGGCCCCCTGGTCGAAGGCCGGGATGATCGTGTTGTCGGTGAGGTACCCCAGCACGGAGGCGGAGCCGACGGTGACCGCGGCGTGCAGCATGGCGCCGACGACGGCGACGCCGAAGATCCACGGCTCGGTGCGGGCGGCGACCCACAGGACCTTCATGCCCCGGCCGAACACCCCCCGGTGGGCGGCGGCCGAGCCGTCGGCGTCCTCCTCGGTGCGTTCTCCCGCGGTTGCCGTGCCCTGCGCCATGCGCCCCCCGTTCTCCTTGCGCGCGCGGGCGGGCCCTCTGGGAGGGTTCCCGGCGCGGACCGTCCACGGTGCCCCGGCCTCCGGGCATGCCGAAGGGCACGGGGCACGTGCGGTGCCAACTTATCCAGCGGCACCGACAGGTTCCACCGGATTGTTTCAGCGCCCGACCGATCGGTGCTATTCCGTCCAGCCGATGACGAAGCGGACACGGGTCCGGCCCCCCGAGGGGAGGGGCCGGACTCCTGGTGGGGCGGGATCCTAGGGGATCCTCACTTGTCGTAGTCCTGGTAGGTGACCAGCGCGCGGAACGTGTACGCGCCGGTGATGCCGTCGACGCCGATCCCGAAGAAGTCCTGGACCCAGCGGACGGCGTCCTCGGTGTCCGGGCCGTAGATCCCGTCGACGCCCAGGTGCGCCTCGAACTTGGCGTTGATCAGGTGCTGGACGGCGCGGACGACGTTGCCGCGGGAGCCGGGCCCGTACTCGCCGAAGGTCTGCTCGCGCAGCAGCAGCCAGGTCTCGGCGTTCAGGGTCCCGCTGTCCTCCAGGTCGTTGGCGGCCTGGTAGTTGAGGACCGCGGCCCGGAACTCGCCGTCGAACTCGGCGTCCTCGGCGCCGGGGTCGAAGCCCTGCTCGGTGATGAGGAGCTTGGCGGCGAGGATGTCGGCGTTGACGTCGCCCATCGAGTACTCGGGCCAGGGCGTGGCCTCGATCTCGGCGAGGGTGTCGTCGGACGTGGCGGCGAGGTCGTCCGCCGAGGCCGCGGAGGCGCCCGTGAGCGCCGCGGCGGTCGCGAGCAGAGCCGCCGCCAGAAGGGCGGTGATGCGTGTGGTGATGGTGCCTGACATGGAGGCCGGTCCTTTCCCCGTGTGTCGTCCCCGTCACATGGTGGGATGTGCGGGGTGCGCACCGCGTTCACAAATCCGCCGCCAATACCTCCAAAAAGACAGACTTCCTTATCCCCATGGGACATTTTGTCCAAGTCGTGTGAACCCGGCGGGGGTCTCGCGCGTGCTCCCCCGGCCCGTGGAAAGGGAAAGGACCCGGCGCTCGGCGCCGGGTCCTCGGGAGGGCCGGGTCAGCGGACGGAGTGGCCCGCCGCGCGCAGGCTCTCCTTGACGTCGGCGATGGTGAACTCGCCGAAGTGGAAGACCGTGGCGGCCAGCACCGCGTCGGCGCCCGCCTCGACCGCGGGCGCGAAGTGCTCCACCGCGCCCGCGCCGCCCGAGGCGATCAGCGGGACGTCCACCCGGGCCCGCACCGCCCGGATCAGCTCCAGGTCGAAGCCCTGCCTGGTACCGTCGGCGTCCATCGAGTTGAGCAGGATCTCCCCCGCCCCCAGCTCGGCGGCGCGCTCGCACCACTGGAGGGCGTCGATGCCGGTCCCCCGGCGGCCCCCGTGCGTGGTCACCTCGAACCCGCTCGGGGTGGGCGCGTCGTCCCCGCGGACTCGGCGCACGTCCGCGGACAGCACCAGCACCTGGCGGCCGAACCGCTCGGCGATCTCGCCGATCAGCTCCGGCCGGGCGATCGCGGCGGTGTTCACGCCCACCTTGTCCGCGCCGGCCCGCAGCAGCCGGTCCACGTCGTCGGTGGTGCGCACGCCGCCGCCCACGGTCAGCGGGATGAACACCTGGTCGGCGGTGCGGCGCACCACGTCGTAGGTGGTCTCCCGGTCGCCGCTGGAGGCGGTGACGTCCAGGAAGGTCAGCTCGTCGGCGCCCCCGGCGTCGTAGGTCCCGGCCAGTTCCACCGGGTCGCCCGCGTCGCGCAGGTTCTCGAAGTTGACGCCCTTGACCACCCGCCCGGCGTCCACGTCCAGGCAGGGGATGACACGGACCGCGAGGCTCATCGCTCCGCCGCCACGGTCGCCAGGGCGTCCTGGAGGGTGAACGCGCCCTCGTACAGGGCGGTGCCCATGATGGCGCCCTCCACGCCCAGGGGCACCAGGCCCGCGATGGCCCGCAGGTCGTCCAGGCTGGACACCCCGCCGCTGGCCACCACCGGCTTGTCGGTGCGCTCGCACACGGCGCGCAGCAGGTCCAGGTTGGGGCCCTTGAGGGTGCCGTCCTTGTTGACGTCGGTGACGACGTACCGGGCGCACCCCTCCGACTCCAGGCGCTCCAGGGTCTCGAAGAGGTCGCCGCCGTCGCGGGTCCAGCCGCGGGCGGCCAGGGTGGTGCCGCGCACGTCCAGGCCGATCGCGATCCTGTCCCCGTGCTCGGCGATGATCTTCGCGCACCACTCGGGGTTCTCCAGGGCGGCGGTGCCGATGTTCACGCGGGTGCAGCCGGTGGACAGTGCGGCGGCCAGCGACGCGTCGTCGCGGATGCCACCGGACATCTCCACCTTGACGTCGAGGCGGTCCACGATGTCGCGCAGCAGGTCGCGGTTGTGGCCGCGGCCGAAGGCGGCGTCCAGGTCCACCAGGTGGATCCATTCGGCGCCCGCCTCCTGCCAGGCCTGCGCGGCCGCGAAGGGGTCGCCGTACTGTCCGCCCGACCCGGCCCTGCCCTGGACGAGCTGGACGGCCTGGCCGCCGGACACGTCCACGGCGGGCAGGAGTTCGAGTGCGGGCGGGTTGGTCTCGCCGGTCATGGGGCCTTCTCGTGCTCGTCGGTCCGGAAAACTACGTCTGCGGGAGGATGGCGACCCAGTTGGCCAGGATGCGGGCACCGGTGTCGCCGGACTTCTCGGGGTGGAACTGGGTGGCCCACAGCGGCCCGTTCTCGACCGCCGCCACGAAGGGCTCCCCGTGCTCGGCCCAGGTCACCCGGGGCGGGGCCATGCGCGGGTTGTCGAAGGCGAGCTCCCACTTGCGCACCGCGTAGGAGTGCACGAAGTAGAAGCGGTCCTGCGGCGTGATGCCCGCGAACAGCTGCGAGTCCTGCGGGGCGCGGACGGTGTTCCAGCCCATGTGCGGCAGGATCGGCGCGTCCAGGCGCTCCACCGTGCCGGGCCACTCCCCGCACCCCGGGGTCACCTGGTCCTCGGCCTGCGGGTCGGCGCGCTCCACGCCCTTGTCGAACAGCACCTGCATGCCCACGCAGATGCCCAGGACCGGGCGGCCCCCGGCCAGGCGGCGGCCGATGATGCGGTCGCCGTGCGCCTGCTTCAACCCGGCCATGCAGGCGCTGAAGGCGCCCACGCCCGGGACGACCAGGCCGTCGGCGTCCAGCGCGGCGTTCGGGTCGGAGGTGACGGTGACATCGGCCCCGGTGCGCTCCATGGCGCGTTGGGCCGAACGCAGGTTGCCCGACCCGTAGTCGAACACGACCACGCGTGGCGGCATGGTGTTCCTCCCCTTAGAAGTAGCCCAGGCGCAGGACGCCCGAGGCCACGGCGAGCACCGTGCACCCGGCCAGGGCGACGGCGATGGGTTTGTTGGCCTTCCACATGGCGTAGGCGCCTCCGCCGAGGAAGCCGCCCAGCACGATGAGGGCGAGGCCCCACAGGTCGTCCATGTCTACAGGGCGCCCTTGGTGGAGGGGATCCCGGTGACCCGGGTGTCCTTCTCCGTGGCGAAGCGCAGCGCCCGCGCCAGCGCCTTGAACTGGCACTCGACGATGTGGTGGGCGTTGCGGCCGTAGGGGACCCGGACGTGCAGGGCGACCCGGGCCTGGGCGACGAACGACTCCAGGATGTGCCGGGTCATGGTGGTGTCGTAGTCGCGGCCGATGGTCGGCGCCATGCCCTCCGGCTCGCTGTGCACCAGGTAGGGGCGGCCGGACACGTCGACGGTCACCTCGGCCAGGGCCTCGTCCAGGGGCACCTTGGCGTCGGCGAAGCGGCGGATGCCGGCCTTGTCGCCCAGGGCCTCGCGGAAGGCGGCGCCCAGGGCCAGCGCGGTGTCCTCCATGGTGTGGTGGGAGTCGATGTGCAGGTCGCCCTCGGTGCGCACGGTCAGGTCGAACAGGCCGTGCTTGGCGAGCTGGTCCAGCATGTGGTCGAAGAAGCCGACGCCCGTGGAGACGTCGGCGACGCCGCTGCCGTCCAGGTCGATCTCGACCAGGACCTTGGTCTCCTTGGTGGCGCGCTCCACGCGTCCGATGCGGTTCATGGTGGGTCCTCCTGTTGGGAAAGGGGCGGGTCAGCGTCCGGTGACGCGCAGCAGGGAGTCGCGGAAGGCGGTCATCTCCTGCGGGGTGCCGACGGTGACGCGCAGCCAGCCGGGCGGGCCGACCTCGCGGATGAGGACCTGGTGGTCGAGCAGGGCCTTCCACACCTCGGTGCGGTCCTCGAACTCGCCGAACAGGACGAAGTTGGCGTCGGAGTCGGCGACGGTGAACCCGTGGGCGCGCAGCCACTCCACCAGGGAGTCGCGTTCGGCGCGCAGGTCGGCGACGGCGCCCAGGAGCTCGTCGGCGTGGTCCAGGGCGACCAGGGCGACGGTCTGGGTGACGGCCGACAGGTGGTACGGCAGGCGGACCAGCTGCAGGGCGTCCACCACGGCGGGGTGCGCGGCCAGGTAGCCCAGGCGGGCCCCGGCCAGCGCGAACGCCTTGGACATGGTGCGCGAGACGATCAGGCGCGGGTGGTCGGCCAGCAGGCTCAGGGCGCTGGGGGTGCCCTCCCGGCGGAACTCGGCGTAGGCCTCGTCCACGACGACCACGCCCGGCGCGGCGGCGGCGATGCGCTCGATGTCGGCGATCGGCAGGGCCGTTCCGGTGGGGTTGTTGGGCGAGGTCAGGAAGATGACGCTGGGCTCGTGCTCGGCGACGGCGGCCAGGGCGGCGTCCACGTCGATCCGGAAGTCGGCGGTGCGGGGCACCGCCGCCCAGGCGGTGCCGGTGCCGCGGGAGATGATGGGGTGCATCGAGTAGGACGGCTCGAAGCCCATCGCGGTGCGGCCGGGCCCGCCGAAGGCCTGGAGGATCTGCTGGAGGATCTCGTTGGAGCCGTTGGCCGCCCACACGTTGGCGGTGGTCAGCCCGTGGCCGAGGTACTCGGCCAGGCCGTGGCGCAGCCGGACGGCGTCGCGGTCGGGGTAGCGGTTCAGGCCCGCCGCGGTCTCGGCGACGGCGTCGGCCAGGGCGCGGGCCAGCCGCTCCGACGGCGGGTGCGGGTTCTCGTTGGTGTTGAGGACCACCGGCACGTCGATCTGCGGGGCCCCGTAGGGCGAGCGGCCGCGCAGGTCGTCGCGCAGGGGCAGGTCGTTCAGAGTGAAGCTCACGGGTGTCACGCTCATGGTCGGTCGTGGTCGGTGCGGCGCGCGGCGCCCGCGGAGGCGGGCCGGCCCCGGGCGGGGTCCGGAGCGCCGCACCGTCCGGTCGGTCGCGGCTCCGGCTAGGCCGTGGGGAACCGCGCGGCGACGGCCTCGCCGTGGGCGGGCAGGTCCTCGGCCTCGGCGAGGGTGATGACGTGATGGGCGACGTCGGCCAGCGCGTCGCGGTCGTACTCGACCACGTGCACCCCGCGCAGGAAGGTCTGCACGCTCAGGCCGCCGCTGTGGCAGGCGCACCCGCCGGTGGGCAGCACGTGGTTGGACCCCGCGGCGTAGTCGCCGAGGGAGACCGGGGCGTAGGCGCCGACGAAGATCGCCCCGGCGTTGCGCACGCGGGCCGCGACGGCGGCGGCGTCGGTGGTCATGACCTCCAGGTGTTCTGCGGCGTAGGCGTTGACGACGTCGAGCCCGTGGTCGAGGTCGTCGACCAGGACGATGCCGGACTGGGGCCCGGACAGGGCCTCGCGGACGCGGTCGGCGTGCCGGGTGGCGGCGGCGCGGACGCGCAGGCGGTCGACGACGGCGTCGGCCAGGGCCTCGTCCGGGGTCACCAGGACGGAGGCGGCCACCACGTCGTGCTCGGCCTGGCTGACGAGGTCGGCGGCGACGTGGTCGGGATCGGCGGTGGCGTCGGCCAGGACGGCGATCTCGGTCGGGCCCGCCTCGGCGTCGATGCCGATGACCCCCTTGAGGAGGCGCTTGGCGGCGGCGACCCAGATGTTGCCGGGGCCGGTGACCATGTCGGTGCGGGCGCACCCGCCGGCGCCGTAGGCGAACATGGCGACGGCCTGGGCGCCGCCCACGGCGTAGACCTCGTCGACGCCGAGCAGGGCGCAGGCGGCGAGGATGGTGGGGTGCGGCAGGCCGCCGAACTCCTTCTGCGGCGGCGAGGTGACCGCCAGGGAGCGCACGCCCGCCTCCTGGGCGGGGACGACGTTCATGACGACGCTGGACGGGTAGACGGCGCGGCCGCCCGGCACGTAGAGGCCGACCCGGTCGACGGGGATCCAGCGCTCGGTGACGGTGCCGCCGGGGACGACCTCGGTGGTGTGGTCGGTGCGGCGCTGGTCGCGGTGGACCTTGCGGGCGCGGCGGATGGACTCCTCCAGCGCGGCGCGCACGGCCGGGTCGAGGCCGGCCAGGGCGGCGTCGATCGCGTCCTTGGGGACGCGGATGTCGGTGAGCCGGACCCCGTCGAAGCGCTCGGTGAGCTCGATCAGCGCCTCGACACCGCGATGGCGGACGTCCTCGCACAGGGGGCGCACGCGCTCGGCGGCGTCCGCCACGTCCATGGCCGCGCGCGGAAGGGCGTCGCGGGGGTCGTCCTGGCTGCCTCGGAGGTCGATTCGACTGATCACGCCCCCAGTCTAGGGGGCGATGCCCGACGGGTGGGCTCGGGCGTCCGGATGGTGGACACCACACCGGCACCGATGGGGCGGGTCTCCGCCTTCGGGGCATTCGCCACCAGCGGGAACGAAAACGCGAAATAAGTTCCGCCTTACTTTGGCATACCTTACCTAAATGAACCCAAGAAAGGCTTGGAAAGGCTTGCCTAACGAATTCTTCGGCGTTTCGCTGATTTCCAATAATGGCTTTGCATGGGTTATTGTAGGGGCATGACTTCGAGCAAGAGCAGCGATAGTGGCCTTTCCAAGTTCCACCGTCTCCTCGTCGACCAGGTGCGGCACGAGTTCACGGCCTCCCACCAGTACGTGGCCCTCGCCGCCTGGTTCGACACGCACGACCTGCCCCAGCTGGCCCGGGTGTTCTACGAGCAGTCCCTGGAGGAGCGCGACCACGCCATGATGCTGGTGCGCTACCTCATCGACCGGGACGTCGACTTCGCCCTCCAGGGCGTGGACGGGATCGAGACCGAGTTCGCCGCGCCGCGCGACCTGGTCGCCCTGGCCCTGCGCCAGGAGCGCGAGGTCTCCGACCAGTTCCAGCGCCTGGCCAAGGTCGCCCGCGACGAGGACGACTACACCGGCGAGCAGTTCCTGCAGTGGTTCATCCAGGAGCAGGTGGAGGAGATCGCCAAGATGTCCACCCTCCTGAACGTGGTGGACCGTTCCAACGGGAATCTGTTCGACGTGGAGACCTTCGTCGCCCGCGACATGCCCAGCGAGGACAACGGCAGCCAGAGCGCTCCGGCCACCGCCGGCCCCGCCGTTTCCTAGGGCCTGTTCTCCAGGTGTTCCCCTGTGCCGTCAGGGGTTCGTGAGGCGCCCGGCGGGGTTCTCCAGGCCCAGAGGAGCGGTCCTCGGGGGAAGCGTGCGGCCGCAGGCCGTCCGTTGAGGACCTTCGGCCCTTCGTCGGGCGGGCCGGAGTACGGCCGGGTTTCGAAAAGCACAGCCCAGGCAGCCGCGGGGGCGCCCGGTTCCGACCGGGCGCCCCCGCCGGGTGTCCGAGCCCGAACGGCCGTGACGAAAGGCATACTGGGGCCATGGCCCAGGCTCTGCCGATCTTTCCCTTGAACACCGTTCTGTTCCCCGGTGTGAACGTCCCCCTGCACGTCTTCGAGCCGCGTTACCGGCGGCTGGTCTCCGAACTGCTCGGCCCCACCCTCACCCGCGGTGAACTCGCCGGGCGCGACCGCTCGCCGCGGCGGTTCGGGGTGGTGTGGATCGAGCTGGGGCACGAGGTGGCGGCCACCTCCTCCGCGCAGACCGCCGAGAACCCCGTCGGGGCGCCCACCCTGGGCGGCGACGTCCGGCTCCCCCGGGTGAGCGCCACCGGCTGCACCGCGCTGGTCCGCAACGTGCGCACCTACGACGACGGCCGCTACGACCTGGTGGTGGAGGGCGGCACCCGGTTCACGGTCGACGACCTGTCGGAGGTCGACGCCTCCTCCGCCGACGTCTACCCCACCGCGTCGGTGTCGTTCCTGCCCGAGGCGGCCGGCCCCGACGCCGAGGAGCACGCCGAGCGGGTGCGGGCGCTGTTCGAGGTCTACCGGGAGCGGCTGTCCGCGGCCGGGCTGACCCCGGGGACGTTCGTGGACCCGCCCAAGGACCCCGTCCCGCTGTCGTACGCGCTGTCCGAGGCGGTCGTGCTCGACCAGGCCGAGAAGCAGCGGCTGCTGGAGGCCGAGGACGCGGCGACCCGGCTGGCCGTGCTGGCCCGGTTCCTGCGCCGGGAGAACCGCATCGTGCACACGCCGACCCTCAACACGCTGCCCGCCGGCCCGTTCCTCAACAACGGGGTCTCCTTCAACTGACGGCGGCGGACGCGGACCGGACCCGCGCCCCCGGTCCGGGCGCCGCGGGCTCCGGGTTCGTTAGCCTGCCCTACAGACCAGGCGCCCGGGGGTCGGGCGCGCTTCGACGAGGGACCGGGGAACCGATGAGCGGAAAGGCCACACCCGCCACCGTGGCGGCCGGACGAACCAAGACCACCTACACACTGCACCCGTACGAGGCGGCCGGCGGGGACGGCCACTCCTACGGCACGGACGCCGCGGACGCGCTCGGGATCCCCCACGAGCAGGTGTTCAAGACGCTGGTGGCCGAGGTGGACGGGGTCCTGACGGTGGGGGTGGTGCCGGTGAGCACCTCACTGGACCTCAAGGCGCTGGCGGCCGCCGTGGGCGGCAAGAAGGCCGTGATGGCCGACCCGGCCAAGGCGGAGAAGGCCACCGGGTACGTGCGCGGCGGGATCAGCCCGCTGGGGCAGCGCAAGCGGCTGCGCACCGTCGTCGACGCGTCGGCGCGCGGGCAGCGGACGGTCTACGTGTCGGCGGGGCGGCGCGGACTCCAGATGGAACTGGCGCCCGCCGACCTCATCACGCTCACCGAGGCGGTCGTCGCCCCCATCGGCGCCGACTGAGCGGCGCAACGGCGGCCGGGAACGGGGCGGTGAACCGATCGGGGCGATCGGGAATGAAACCGCGCATACCCTGCCACAAGGGGACATCGGCTGTTGCCGCCCCTACTACCCGAGGGTAGCTTTGTGACATGGGTAACACTTCATCCCCCTTCTCGTCGGTTCCGGACATGTTCGTCTCCCGTGTGGCCGAGAGCGGCGACGCGACGGCGTTCACCTACCCCGTTCCCAACAGCACCGGTGCTCCCGAGACCTGGGAGGCCCTGACCTGGTCGCGGACCCGCGACCGGGTCCGCGACCTCGCCCTGGGCCTGCACTCCCTCGGGGTCACCCCGCAGGCGCGCTGCGCCATCGCCTCCTCCACCAGGATCGAGTGGATCCTGGCCGACCTGGCGATCCTGTGCGCGGGCGGCGCCTCCACCACCGTCTACCCCTCCTCCACCGCCGCCGACTCGGCGTACATCATCTCCGACTCCGGCAGCATGCTGGTCTTCGCCGAGAACGCCGACCAGGTCGCCAAGCTGGTGGACCAGCGGGCGCAGATCCCCGGCGTGTCCAAGGTCGTCGTCTTCGACGGCGAGGGCGGCCACGACGGCTGGGTCATCACCCTGGACGAGCTGGCCGCCCTGGGCGCCGCGCTGCACGGGGAGCGGCCCGAGCTGTTCGACGAGCTCGTCAAGGCGGTGGCACCCGACCACATCGCCACCCTCATCTACACCTCCGGCAGCACCGGCCGCCCCAAGGGCGTGCGGCTGGACCACGCCAACTGGCTGTACGAGGCCAAGGCGCTCCAGGACCTGGACACGGAGCTGCGCGGCCAGGGCTGGGAGCTGCTCGGCCCCGACGACGTGCAGTACCTGTGGCTGCCGCTGTCCCACGTGTTCGGCAAGCTGATGCAGGTCAACCAGTTGCAGGTGGGGTTCGCCACCGCCGTGGACGGGCGGGTCGACAAGATCGTCGACAACCTCTCCGTCGTCCGGCCGACCTTCATGGCCGCCGCCCCCCGCATCTTCGAGAAGGTGTACAACCGTGTCGTCATGCAGGCCAAGGAGGGCGGCGCCGCCAAGTACCGCATCTTCAAGTGGGCCGTGGGCGTGGGCGACCGGGTGGCCCGGCTCAGGGAGGAGGGCAGGGAGCCCGCCGGGGCCCTGGCCCTGCAGCACAGGGTGGCCGACCGGCTCGTCTTCTCCAAGCTGCGCGCCCGCTTCGGCGACCGGCTGAAGTTCTTCATCTCCGGCAGCGCCCCGCTGGCCCCCGAGATCGGCCGGTTCTTCTACGGCGCCGGGATCGTCATCCTGGAGGGCTACGGGCTCACCGAGACCAGCGCGGGATCCTTCCTCAACCGGCCCGGCGGCATCAGGTTCGGGACGGTGGGCATGCCGATGCCCGGGACCGAGGTGAAGATCGCCGAGGACGGCGAGATCCTGCTGCGCGGCGGCGGCGTCATGCGCGGCTACCACAACCTGTCGGGCGCCACCGAGGAGGCCATCGACCGGGACGGCTGGTTCGCCACCGGCGACATCGGCGTCCTGGAGGACGGCAGGCTCCGCATCACCGATCGCAAGAAGGAGCTCATCAAGACCTCCAACGGCAAGTACGTGGCGCCGCAGCACCTGGAGAGCCGGTTCAAGGCGCTGTGCCCCTACGTCAGCAACCTGGTGGTGCACGGCGACCGCCGGCCCTACTGCGTGGCGCTGGTCGCGCTGGACCCCGAGGCCGTCACGGCCTGGGCCCGGGAGAACGGCCTGGGCGGCCTCGACTACACCGCCCTCACCCGGGAGCCGAAGGTGCGCGCGATGGTCCAGGAGGCCGTCGACGAGCTCAACCGGGACCTGCCCCGGCACGAGACCGTCAAGAAGTTCTCGATCCTGCCCAACGACCTGACCGTGGAGGGCGGCGAGATCACGCCGAGCCTGAAGATGCGGCGCCGTGCGGTGGAGACCAAGTACCAGGACATCCTGGACGGTATGTACGAGGACGGCGCCCGGGCCGTCTGACGGTCAGCGCGCCAGCGGGTCCGGCCCCTCGCCCACCGGGGAGGGGCCGGACCACGGCGTGTCGGGGGAGGCCGCGGCGGCCCGGGCGCGCCGGGGCACGCCCGGCAGGTCCCGGCGGACCATGCTGATCAGGTCGAGCAGGGCGTACTGGAGCACGAAGACGAAGGGCCAGGCGACCAGGAACGCCGTGGCGTCCAGGTGCAGGCCCACGGTGACCTCGTCCCCGGCCTGCGCCCGCGCCAGCGCCGTGTGCAGGGGCGTGTCCAGCAGCATGCCGATCCGCCAGGTCAGCAGGGTCCCCGCCGCGGAGCCGAGGAAACCCGCCAGCAGGCACCACAGGCGCAGGTCGCGGGGGCGCCTGCGGGCCAGGGGGAACTGCACCATGTAGACGGCGTAGCCGCTGAGCAGCCCCGCCAGCGCGGTGACCAGGACGAAGGTCCCCTCCCCCGCGAACAGGGCCTCACTGGTGCCGGTGAAGACCTCCCCCTCTCCCAGGGCCGTGCCCTCGGCCCGGTCCGGGGCCAGGAGCCACCAGACGGGACCGAGCAGCGCGCCGGCGGCGGCCAGCGCGCCGAACACCCATGCGCCCACGATCAGCGGTCGCGGCCCGCGCGGCGCGTCCGCGCCGTTCCGGTCGTCCATCTGCGGTCTTCTCCTCGCCCTCGTGCCCTCACCACGGAAAACCAGTGGCTCGGCGGCATGACCGGAACGGAGAATACCGGCATGAGCGACAAGAACAGCACTCTTCACCTGCCCCTGACCGCCCGTGTCGACCCCCCGATGGCGGCCGACGAGCGCACCATGCTCACCTCCTGGCTGGACTGGCACCGCGCCACCGTCCACGCCAAGTGCGCGGGGCTGGACCCGTCCCTGTCCTCGGCCGCGCCGCTGCCGACCTCGCCGCTGATGACCGTGGGCGGTGTGGTGTCCCATCTGCGATGGGTGGAGGCGTTCTGGTTCGAGACCGTGATGTTGGACCAGCCGGACCTGGCCCCCTACAGCGCACAGGACCCCGACGCCGAGTGGCGCCTGGGGGCCGGGCTCCCCCTCGGGGTGCTGCTGGAGGAGTACGAGGCCCAGTGCGCCCGGTCGCGGGAGATCACCGCCAAACTCGAACTCGGGACGTCCTCCCGCAAGGTCCTGAAATCCCGGGGGCGGACCACCCTGCGCTGGGTGCTGGTGCACATGATCGAGGAGACCGCCCGGCACAACGGGCACCTGGACGTCCTGCGCGAACTCGCCGACGGCACCACCGGGGAGTGAGGACGGCGCGCGCGGGAGCGGAAAAGGACGTGAAGACCGTCGGCGGTGACCGCCATGATGGGGAGATGACGGAACACATCACCCTCCCGGCCGCGCCCGAACGCGTCGACCCGCCGACGGACGCCGACGAGCGCACCATGCTCACCACCTGGCTGGACCGGCACCGCGCCACGGTCCACGCCAAGTGCGCGGGGATCGCCGCCGAACACGCGACGGCCACCCCGCTGCCCACCTCTCCGCTGATGAGCGTGGGCGCGATCGTGTCCCACCTGCGCTGGGTGGAGCACGCCTGGTTCGAGTGGATCCTGCTGGGGCTGCCCGAGCGCGGGTACGCGACCCCCGAGGACCCGGACGGCGAGTGGCGGCGCGGCAACGAGGTGCCGCTGGGGACGCTGCTCGAAGAGTACGAGGCGCAGTGCGAGCGCTCCCGGGAGATCACCGCGGAGCTGGATCTGGACACCGTGGCCGTGCGCCGCCGCGAGGGCGAGGACGCCACGACGCTGCGCTGGGTGCTGGTGCACATGATCGAGGAGACCGCCCGGCACAACGGGCACCTGGACATCCTGCGCGAACTCGCCGACGGCACCACCGGGGAGTAGCAGCGACGACCGACGGGGCCCGCCGATCCGCGGCGGGCCCCGTCGCCGTGTCCGGGGTCAGTCCTGTCCGGGGTCGTACCCGTCGTCGGACTCCGGCTCGTCCTCGGCGAGGATGCGGTACAGGCCGCGCTTGCTCTCGGCCAGCAGCCGCTTGGCGCGGTCCACCTGCTCGGGGGTGCCGGCCTGGGCGACCTGGAAGGCGGCGGCGCCGAGCTGGGCGGCCAGGGCGCCGATCTCCTCGTAGCGGGAGCGGTCGTCGGCGTAGGCGTCGGCGGCGGCCTCCCACGGCGGGGTCAGGTCGGCGCCGTGCTCCTCGAGGTGGTCGATGCCCTCCTCGGTGAGCCGGTAGGGGCGGCGGCGGCCCTCGCCCTCCTCCTGGACGATGAGCCCCTCGTCCTCCAGCTGCTGGAGCATCGGGTAGATGGAGCCGGGGCTGGGGCGCCAGGCCCCGCCGCTGCGCTCGCGGCCCTCCCGGATGATCTCGTAGCCGCTGCGCGGCTCCTCGGCCAGCAGCATCAGGATGCCGGTGCGCACGTCGCCCCTCCGGGCGCGGGGGCCGCCCCGCCGGTGCCCCCCGCCGGGGCCGTGCGGCCCGAACCCGCCGAAGGGCCCGCCGGGACCGAACGGTCCCCCCGGCCCGAACGGCCCGGCCCCCCAGCCGCCGGGGCCTCCCGGCGGTACGGGCGGTGCGGGGGGCCCGGGTGGCACCACCGGGCCGAACCCGGCGTGGGGTCCGCCTCCGTGGTGGTGGTCCCGGCGGCGCCCGCCGCGCCGCCCCTCGGCGAAGCGGCGGGACCGGGGGCCGTGCGGGCCGTCGGCGCTGTCGTCGTTCCAGTCCCAGGGACCGGGAAGTGCCATGGCGGTCATGGTGTTCTCCTCAGTGTCGATACAGAGCGACTGTCATACTCTGTTCTGATAGCTCAAAGATATATCGCTAACTTCGCTTCGGCAAGTCCCGGACACGAAAAATCCCCGTGCGCCGGTCGGCGGCGCACGGGGACACGGGTCGGGCGGCGGCTAGTAGTCGACCGCGTACGCCCCCAGCAGGCTCTTCATCTCACCGTTGAACTCCGGGGAGATCCGCACCGAGTAGCGGTCCACCGCGAAGACCTTGGAACGGACCGGGTTGTCCACCCGGATGCGCACCGGGGTGTCCCCCTTGTGCGTGCTCAGCACCTGGCGCAGCTCGTCGACCAGCTCAGGGGTCAGCCGCTTCTCGTCCACCGTCAGCAGCACCGGCGGCTCGCCCTCGGTGATGTGCGAGATGTCCAGGATGGACAGCTCCGAGGCGAACATCGACCAGGTGCCGTCCCGGTCGTTGAGGCGGCCCTTGACCGTCACCGCGGTGTCCTCGATGAGGGCGTCCACGTACAGCGGGAAGGTCTTGGGGAAGAACAGCACCTCCATGGAGGCGTCCAGGTCCTCCACGGTGGCGATCGCCCACTGGTTGCCCGCCTTGTTCACCCGCTTCTCCACCTTGGAGATCAGCCCGGCGATGCGCAGCTCGTTGCGCTCGCGGCTCATCTCCCCGGCGACGATCTGGGCGATGGAGGTGTCCCGGGAGCGGGCCAGCACCCGCTCGGCCCCGGCCAGCGGGTGGCTGGACACGTACAGGCCCAGCATCTCGCGCTCGAAGGCGAGCTTGGTCTTGCGGTCCCACTCCTCGTCGCCCCACTGGATGTTCAGCCCGATCGGGGTGGAGTCGCCGCCCTCCTCAGCGCCGCCGAACAGGTCGAACTGGCCGTGGGCCTCCTGCTTCTTGGAGCTGATCATGCCGTCGACCGCGACCTCGTGGTGGCGGTACAGCTCACGGCGGGGCTGGCCCAGGGAGTCGAAGGCGCCCGCCTTGATCAGGGACTCGATGACGCGCTTGTTGCAGGCGGCCAGCTCGATCTTGGACAGGAAATCGGTGAAGGACGTGTACTTGCCCTTCTCCGTGCGGCTCTTGATGATCGAGTTGACGACGTTGGCGCCCACGTTGCGGACCGCGCCCATGCCGAAGCGGATGTCCTTGCCCACGGGGGTGAAGCGCAGACCGGACTCGTTGACGTCCGGCGGGAGCACCTTGATGCCCTGGGCGCGGCACTCGGCGAGGTAGACCGCCATCTTGTCCTTGTCGTCGCTGACCGAGGTCAGCAGCGCGGCCATGTACGCGGCGGGGTGGTTGGCCTTGAGGTAGGCGGTCCAGTAGGAGACCAGGGCGTAGCCGGCGGCGTGCGACTTGTTGAACGCGTAGCCCGAGAACGGGAGCATGACGTCCCAGAGCGTCTGGATGGCCTCCTTGGAGAAGCCGCGCTCCATGGCGCCGGGGAAGAACTTGGCCTCCTCCTCCTCAAGGGCCTCCTTCTTCTTCTTGCCCATCGCGCGGCGCATCAGGTCGGCTCCGCCCAGCGTGTACCCGGCCAGCTGCTGGGCGATGGCCATGATCTGCTCCTGATACACGATCAGGTGGAAGGTCTCGGCGAGGATCGGCTCCAGGGCGTCCTTGAGCTCCGGGTGGATCGGGGTGATCTCCTGGCGGCCGTTCGATCGGTCGGCGTAGTCGTTGTGGGCGTTGGCCGCCATCGGACCGGGCCGGTACAGGGCGTTGACGGCGGCGATGTCGCCGAACTTCTTCGGCTGCATCCGCTTGAGGAGGTTGCGCATGGCGCCGCCGTCCAGCTGGAACACGCCCAGGGTGTCGCCGCGCGCGAGCAGCTGGTAGGTCTTCTTGTCGTCCAGGGGGAGCTTGGAGAGGTCGATGTCGATCCCCTCGGCCTCCTTGATGGACTTGACCGCGTCGTCCATGATCGTGAGGTTGCGCAGGCCCAGGAAGTCCATCTTGAGCAGCCCCATCTCCTCGCACTGAGGGTAGGGGAAGCCGGTGATGATGGCCCCGTCGGCGTCGCGCATGTGCAGCGGGATGACGTCGAGCAGGGGCTCCTTGGACAGGATGACGCCCGCCGCGTGCACACCGGTGCCGCGGGTCAGGCCCTCGATACCGCGCGCGGTCTCCATGACCTTGGCGACCTGGGGGTCGTTGTCCACCAGGTTGCGCAGCTCGGTGGTCTCGGGGTACCGCTCGTGCTCGGGGTTGAACACGGCGTCGAGCGGGATCTCCTTGCCGCCCACGGCCGCGGGGAACGCCTTCGTGATCTGGTCCCCGACCGAGTAGGGCATGCCCAGGATGCGGGTGGAGTCCTTCACGGCGGCCTTGGCCTTGATGGTGCCGAAGGTGAGGATCTGGGCGACCCGCTCGGCGCCGTACAGGCGGGTGACGTACTCGATCATCTCGCCGCGTCGGCGCTCGTCGAAGTCGAGGTCGACATCGGGCATGGACACGCGCTCGGGGTTGAGGAACCGCTCGAACAGCAGCCCGTGCTCCAGGGGGTCCAGGTCGGTGATGCCCAGGATGTAGGCGATCATCGAACCCGCCGCCGAGCCGCGGCCGGGGCCCAGCGCGATGCCCTCCTTGCGGGCGTACTGGCAGATGTCGGCGACCACCAGGAAGTAGGCGGGGAAGCCCATCTCGTTGATGATGCCCAGCTCGAACTCCACCCGCTGGCGGACCTCGGCGCCGGCGCCGTCCGGGTAGCGGGTCGGCAGCAGCCGCTCGACCTCCTTGGCCAGCCAGGAGGACTGGGTCTCCCCCTCGGGGACGGGGAAGACCGGCATCAGGTCGCGGTGGGCGAAGACCTCGTCGTAGGCGTCGGGGTCGACGCGCTCGGCGATCAGCAGGGTGTTCCTGCACCCCTCCTGCCACTCGTCGAAGGTGAGCAGGCCGCGCATCTCGTCGGCGGTCTTGAGGTAGTAGCCCGAGCCGTTGAACCGGAACCGGGTGGGGTCGTCCAGGTTCTTGCCCACGCCCACCGCCAGCAGCGCGTCGTGGGCGTCGGCCTGGGACTCGTACACGTAGTGGGAGTCGTTGGTGACCAGGGGCGGGATCTTGAGCTCCCGGCCGACCTTGAGGAGGCCGTCGCGGACCTCCTTCTCGATGGGCACGCCGTGGTCCATCAGCTCCAGGAAGACGTTCTCCCTGCCGAAGATGTCCTGGAGCTTGGCGGCGTACTCGATCGCCTCCTTCTCCTGGCCCAGCCGGAGCCGGGTCTGCACACCGCCGGAGGGGCAGCCGGTGGAGACGATGATCCCCTCGCTGTTCTCCGACATCAGGTCCAGGTCCATGCGGGGCTTGGTGTAGTACCCCTCGAAGGACGCGAGAGAGGACATCTTGAAGAGGTTCCGCAGCCCGGCGGCGTTACGGGCCAGCATCGTCATGTGGAGGAAGCGACCGCCTCCGGAGATGTCCTTGGCGCCTTCCGTCGCGGTGTCGTCCGAACCGCTCGCCCGCCCCCAGAACACCCGCTTCTTGTGGAAGCGCGACTCGGGCGCCACGTAGGCCTCGATGCCGATGATCGGCTTGACCCCCGAGCCCTTGGACTGCTGGTAGAACTCGTACGCCCCGAACATGTTGCCGTGGTCGGTCATCGCGACCGCCGGCATGCCCAGTCTCCCCGCCTCCTTGAAGAGGGGCTTGAGCTTGGCCGCACCGTCGAGCATGGAGTACTCGGTGTGGACATGCAGGTGGACGAAGGAGTCTGCCATGGGTGGAGTGCTCCCCAGTGGGTGGACGGACGGGTGGTGTCTCCTGAGCCTACGACTTCCCCATGACGTTCGGTGCCCGCCCGGCCCGAACCACGGGCCCGCTCGGCGGCGGGGGTGGGGGAGAACACCCCTCTCCCCTGGCGAACCGCCCCGCCCTCCCGGCCCTCTGACATCGGCCTGAGGGGGACCCGTGCCCTTTCGACCACCCATGCCCTTTCAACGCTGTGGTGGGTGGCGGGTGTGTCTGTCGGGGGCCGAGGCACCACCGGAGGGCGCATCATCTCCTTCGACCCCGAGGTGGGGGTGGACACACCCTCCGCCCAGGACACATGGGGGCGAGGGCCGCGCATGCCTGCGGGGCCCGACCCGAGGGGGTTGTTCGCCCGACTGGGAACCTCGGCCACAGCCGGGAAGCGAACCGCCACCTCCGCCGCAGGGGGTTCCCCACCCGACTGGGCCCCTCAGCCACAGCCGGAGGGCATCGCACCTCCTCCGCCCCGGGGGTTCCCCGCCCGGGGTCGGCCATAGCCGGGGGCGTCGCAGGGCCTCCGCCGCAGGGGGTTCCCCACCCGACCGGGACCTCCGCCACAGCCGGAAGGCGTCGCAGCACCTCTGCCCCAGGGGGTTTCTCACCCGACCGGAACCTCCGCCATAGCCGTGTCAGGCCAGTGGGGTGCCCGGCCCCAGGGGGTCTTCGCCGAGGTAGTTGTAGGTTTCCAAGAGGCCGGCCGCTTGGGTTGGGCGGTCCGCGCCGGGTGGGCCCGGCCCCGGCCGCAGTCGGTGTCCGGCAGACCGCCAGGCGGGTGCGTTGGGCTCCCGTCCGGGGTGGTGGGGGTGTGTATGCCGGAGCCGGGTGCACGCGGAGCGCGCACACCCGCACCGCTTGGAAAGGTTGTGGGCGCCGGCGGCGGTGAGGGCGCTCCACGCTGTTGCCTACTCCCGCGCGTGACCGCGGTACCGGTCAGTGCCGGGGGTGAAAGCCGCGCGCACCCGCTGCTCCCAAGGCACAGGGGGTGTGGGAAGGAAGGACCGTAACCCCCGCCCCAGGGGGTGTTGCCGCACGTACCCGCAACCCCAGCCCCAGATCGGAAACAGGACCGCGTACCTCAGCCCGGGGGGCGAAGGCCGCGCATACCCACAGCCCCGAGCCCCAGGGGGTAGGGGGAAGAAGAACCGCGCGCCTCAGCCCTGGGGGTGAAGGCCGCGGGTACCCGCGGCATCAGCCAGAGGGGGGCTGGGGAGGAAGGATTGCGCCCCCGCCGCAGGGGGTGGAACGTGCACGTGTCCGCGACCCCCACCCAGGTCCGAAGGAGAGACCACGCACCTTCACCCCGCCGTGGCCGGGGTCGCGGTTCTTCCTCCGGCCTGGGTCCGAGGTTGCGGGTACGTACAGCTTTCACCCCCTGAGGCGGGGGGTCGCGGTTCCTCCTACTCACACCCCCTGGGGTAGAGGTTGCGATCCGGTGCCCGGGCTGTGACCGGGGTTGTGGGTACGTGCGGCAAAACCCCCTGAGGCGGGGGTCGCGGTCATGCCTCCCCACACCCCCTGGGGCTCGGGGCTGCGGGTGCGCGCGGCAAAACCCCCTGAGGCGGGGGTTGCGGTCCTTCCTCCCCACACCCCCCGGGGCTCGGGGCTGTGGGCACGCGCGGCAAAACCCCCTGAGGCGGGGGTTGCGGTCCTTCCTCCCCACACCCCCCGGGGCTCGGGGCTGTGGGCACGCGCGGCTTTCACCCCCCAGAGCTGAGGTGCGCGGTCCTGTGCCCGGTCTGAGGCTGAGGTTCCGGGTGCGTGCGGCTTTCACCCCCCAGAGCTGAGGTGCGCGATCCTGTGCCCGGTCTGAGGCTGAGGCCGCGGGTGCGTGCGGCTTTCACCCCCGCTCCCATCCGTACCGCGGTCATCCGCGGGAGTAGGCAACAGCGTGGAGCCCCCGCACCACCGCCGGCGCCCACAACCTTTCCAAGCGGTGCGGGTGTGCGCGCTCCGCGTGCACCCGGCTCCGGCATACACACCCCCACCACCCACCACGCGCGCCCAACGCACCCGCCTGCCGGTCTGCCGGACACCGACTGCGGCCGGGGCCGGGCCCACCCGGCGCGGACCGCCCACCCCAAGCGGCCAGCCTTTTGGAAACCTACAACTACCTCGGCAAAGACCCCCTGGGGTCAGGGGCCCCACTGGCCTGACACGGCTGTGGCGGAGATCCCGGTCGGGTGAGAAACCCCCTGCGGCAGAGGCCCTGCGACGCCCTCCGGCTATGGCCGAGGTTTCCAGGCGGGCGGACACCCCCTGCGGCCGGGCCCGCAGGTACGCGCGGCCCTCACCCCCTACGGCGGAGGCCCAGCGATGCCCTCCGGCTGTGGCCGAGGTTCCCAGTCGGGCGGACAACCCCCTGTGTCCGGGACTCGCAGGTACGCGCGGCCCTCACCCCCTGTGTTCGGGGCGGGAAGCCACCCGCGGCCTTCACCCCCTGCGGTGAGGGCCCAGCGACGCCCTCCGGCTGTGGCCGAGGTTCCCAGTCGGGCGGACGACCCCCTGAGGCCGGACCCCGCAGGCATGCGCGGCCCTCACCCCCGTGTGTCCGGGGCGGAGGGTGTGTCCACCCCCACCCCCTGGGGTCGAAGGAGATGATGCGCCCTCCGGTAGTGCCTCGGCCCCTGACAGACACACCCGCCACCGACCACAGCGTTGAAAGGGCATAAGGGCACCCCTCGGCCGGGACACGAGCACCTGCGCCGGAGGAGGCCGTCCCCCTCCGGCTGTGGCCGAGGCTCCCTGCGGGGTGGGAGACCCCCGGCGGCGCAGGTGCTGCGCCCTCCTCCGGCTGTGGCCGCCCACCGCCCCCCTTCAAGAACGGATGTCGTGCGCGAGGGTCCGCAGCCACGGCTCCCGAAAAGTGGGCTCCGCCGTCAGGACCGCGCGGAACGCGGCGCGGACCTCCGGCGTGCGGGCGCGCTCGAACAGCGCCACCGCCCCCGACAGGGCGGCCCGGGTCCTCTCGTCGTGGCGCGGGCGGGCGACCTCCGGGTCGGCCCAGCGGGCGCGGCGGAACGACGGCTCCGTCTTGGGCTGGAAGTTGCCCAGGTAGCCCCACAGCCATCCGGGCACCGACACGTTGCGCACCGCGCGCGGCGGCAGCTCCCCCACCCACGGCGCGTGCTGCTGCCAGCGCCAGGTGTTGGGGCTGGTCTTGCCGCGCATGACGATGCCCAGGTAGCCGATGCGTCCACGGATGCGGTTCCAGTCGGCGCCGTCGTCGCCGATCCACGAGCGCAGCTCGCGGTGCAGGTTCTCGAAGGTGCTCCCGTGGGAGACCAGGTCGCAGAACACGACCGCGCGCCCGCCGCCCGCCAGCCGCCCCGGGGTGACGCCCTGGGCGGTGAGGTTGGCGCGCAGCTGGGCCTGTTCGGCCCGGCTCAGGCCCTGGCCGTCGTACCCGTACAGGGACAGCGGCAGCCGGTGCACGCGGTCGCGGTGCCCGGTGTCGGCCAGGACGCCCCGCAGCAGGTCGTACACGCTGTCCGGGGAGCGCCCGACGAAGTACAGGTCGCGGTCGCCGCCGCGGGCCAGCACCTTGGCGGCGCACTCGGTGAGGGCCTCGACATAGGACCGCTCGGGGTCCGCGGGCTCGACGAGGGAGCCGAGGCGGTCGTGTTCCACGTCCCAGCGGAAGGGCAGGTTGGGTTCGGGCATGCCCTCGAGGAAAGCGGGGGCGGCCGGATCCGCGCAAGGGCTTTTCCGGTTGGGAGAATGGGCGGGTGAGACCTCTCCTTCCCGCGTCCACCGCCACCATGGTCCTGGCCTCCGAGGACGTGCCGGCCGCCGCGCCCGCCGTGGCGGTGTCCCCGTCGGTGCCGCCGCCCGTTCCCGCCGGGTCGGTGCGGTTCGCGACCTTCAACACGGCCCTGTCGCGGCAGCGGCCCGGGGCGATGGCGTCGGCGCTGGCCTCCGGGGGGTGGAGGCTGGCGCGGGCGGTCGCCGAGACCGTGCAGCGGGTGCGCCCCGACGTGCTGCTGGTGAACGAGTTCGACCACGACCCGACGGGCCGGGCCCTGGAGCTGTTCGTCCGCGAGTACCTGGAGCGCGGGTGGAACGGCTCCGAGGGTGTGGAGTTCCCCCACGTCTTCACCGCGCCGGTGAACACCGGGGTGGCGTCCGGGCAGGATCTCGACGGCGACGGGCGGGTGGTGGTCGAGCCGGGGAGCGACGCCTACGCCGGGGACGCGTTCGGGTTCGGCCGGTTCCCCGGCCAGTACGGGATGGCGGTGCTCTCCCGGTACCCCCTGGACGCGGAGCGGGCGCGCACGTTCCGGCTGCTGCCGCGGGCGGCGATGCCCGGGGCGCTGGTCCCGGTGGACCCGGCGAGCGGGGAGCCGTTCCTGTCGCCGCGGGCGTGGGCGGCGGCGCGGCTGTCGTCCAAGAGCCACTGGGACCTGCCGGTGGACACCGGGTGGGGCCGCCCGGTGCACCTGCTGGCCTCGCATCCGACGCCGCCCGCGTTCGACGGCCCCGAGCGCCGCAACGTGCTGCGCAACCACGACGAGATCCGGTTCTGGGCGGACTACCTGACGCCCGGGGCGGACGGCTACGTCCGCGACGACGCCGGAACCGCCGGGGGGCTGGCGCCGGACGCCCCGTTCGTGCTGGCGGGGGACCTCAACGCCGACCCCCGTAACGGCTCCTCCCTGCCCGGGGCGATCGACCGCCTGCTGGCCCACCCCCGGGTGGCGGACCCGCTCCCCCACTCCCAGGGCGGCCGGGGCCGGGCCGGGAGCGCGGCGGGCGCCCCCGGACACGGGGACGCCTTCACCGAGGACACCCCGCCGGGGCACCTGCGGGTGGACTACGTGCTGCCCTCGCGGGACCTGGCGGTGGGCGACCGGGGCGTGTTCTGGCCGGCGCCGGACGACCCGCTGGCGCGCCTGGCCGGCGCGGGCCCCCCGTTCCCCGTCTCCGACCACCGCCTGGTGTGGGTGGACGTGTCCCGCTGACGGCCCCCGCGCGGTCAGCGGTCGCGGGCGGCCTCCTCCTCGGCGGCGGCCAGGCCCGCGGTGATGACGCTGTCCATGATGGCGGCGAGCCGGTCGGCGCCCAGGCGGGGCGCGTGTTCGGCCATGCGCTCGACGAGGCGGCGCTCGCGGTCCATGTCGCGTCCGGCGAAGTACCCGACGGGCTTGAGCCGCTGGACCCGGGCGGCGACGAGGGCGCGCTGCTCCAGGAGCTCGGCGAGGCGCGCGTCCATGGCGTCGATGTGTTCGCGCAGGCGGGCGATCTCGCTGGTGGTGGACGTCTGGTCGTGCACGGTGGCCTCCGGTCGCGGTGGGTGCGGCCGTACGGGGTCCCGTGCGGGAGGGTGTCGGCCGCCTGGAAAGCGAAAGAGCACCGGGGCCGGGGGCCCGAGTGCTCTGTTGCCGACGTTCCCGTCTCCGCCTACGTGTCGTCGGCGGCCGACGGGAGCGTCGGCTCGCTAAACACGTGATAGCGGTGGGTCATGTGCGTGATCCTAGCGTGTCCGCGGGGGGCGCGCACGCGCGCCCCCGGCCGGTCCCCTATTCGGGGACCTCGACGCGGACCATGATGGCCGTGGCCTCAGCGGTGACCTCGCCGTTGACGCGGATGCGGCCGTTGACGTAGACCTTGCGCCGCTCCGTGCGCTCGACCTCGGCGGTGATCTCCAGCGGGTTGAACAGCGGGGTGGGCCTGCGGTAGTTCACCTCGAGCCGCGCGGTGAGGCCGGGCGAGGTGGCCAGGGAGGAGGCGGTCCCGACGGCCTGGTCGAGGAGGGCGGCGATCCAGCCGCCGTGGACCAGCCCGGGAGGGCCCTGGTAGACGGTGTCGAGGGTGACCTCGCCGTGCACCCCGCCGCCGGCGGCCGGGACCAGGGACAGGGGCGGCGCGGCGGGGTTGGTGTCCCCGGCGACGATGTTGGTGATGGTGCCGTACTCGCTGTCGCCGTCGGGGAGGTCGCGGCGGACCATGGTGCCGATCTGGCGGCGGGGCGCGGCGGCGAGGCGGTCGGTGACCTCCTCGACGGCGGCGGCGGCCTCGGCGAGGACGGCGGGGTCGGTCTCGGTGGTGTTGGCGACGGTGTCGATGAGGGCGTGCACGCGGCCGACGAGGGTGCGCAGTTCGGCGGGGATGTCGGCCTGTTCGACCACGGGGAGGCCGAAGGCGCGGGGGTCGGGGCGTTCGGTGGCCGGCTGCGTGTTGACCGTCATGTGTTCCTCGTCGGGTCGGCGTGTGCACTGGTGGTGGGGGCCACCACCCGAAACCGAATCCTACTCGGTGGTATTCCGATCGCCCCGCGGCCGGGGGTGCGCCCCCCGTCACACCGAGGGGAGACGGGGGGCACTCCGGGGGCGTCAGCCCAGGTCGCGGACCATGTGCCGGTGCGGGATCCCGGCGTCGAGGAACTCCTCCCCGTGCGCGGTGTAGCCCAGCCGCTCGTAGAAGCCCAGGGCGTGGGTCTGGGCGTGCAGCTCCATGGCGGCGAGCCCGCGTTCGCGGGCCAGGTCCTCCGCGGCCCGCACCAGGGCGGCGCCCAGGCCGGTGCCGCGCCGTTCGGGCAGCACGGCCATGCGCCCGAGCAGGCCCGCTCCCCCGTCCTGCTCCACCACGCGGACGGTGCCCGCGGGCACCCCGTCGACGAGGGCGAGGAGGTGGAGGGCGGCGGGGTCGCGGTCGTCCCACTCCTCGGCGACGGGCACCTTCTGCTCGGCGACGAAGACGGCGCCCCGGATGACGAACACTGCGGCGCGGTCGCGGTCGTCGCGCGCCTGCCTGATCTCGGTCGTGGTCATGAGCGCAGCGTAATACCGGCGCGGCACCGCGGAGGAACCGACGTTAACCTGGGCGTATGGGCATGCCCAGTACGGTCCACCCCGTCGTCGACGACCCCCGCGCCGAACGCGCGCGCTACTGGCGTTTCTCCGGACTGCCGGACACGGAGATGCTCACCGCCCGGTTCGTCACCACCAACTTCACCCGGCACACCCACCCCACCTACACGTTCGGCGTCATCACCGGCGGCGTCGAGGAGTACGCCCACCCGGGCGGCACCTCGCGGGTGGGGCCGGGCGGCCTGGCGGTGGTCGGCCCGGACGAGGTGCACACCGGGCACGCGGGCGTTCCCGAGGGGTGGACGTACCGGGTGTTCTACCCCCGGCCGGAGGTGGTGGTCGGCATCGCCCGGGAGCTGGGGCTGCGGGGCACCCCGGCGTTCAGCGAGTCGGGGATCGACGCGCCCGAGGCGTCCCGGCTGCTGCACGCGGCGCACCTGGCGGCCGAACGCGGCGACCGGCTGGGGGCCTCCTCCCTGGCGCGGCGCGGGATCGCGGCGCTGCTGCGCTCCCACGGCCGCGAGCGCCCGCCCCGGGTCCGGACCCGCGAGGCCCGGCCCGAGACGGCCCTGGCGCGGGAGGTGCTGGCGTCCCGGCTCACCGACCCGCCGACCCTGGAGGAGCTGGCCGCCGCGGTGGGCCTGGGTCCGTTCGCGCTGTCCCGGGCGTTCTCGAGGGCCTACGGGCTACCCCCGCACGCCTACCTCAACCAGCTGCGGGTGGACCGCGCCCGGACGCTGCTGGCGGCCGGGCGGGCCCCCTCGGAGGTGGCGGTGGAGGTGGGGTTCACCGACCAGGCGCATCTGAGCAGGCACTTCCGCCGCCACCTGGGGGTGCCCCCGGGCGCGTACCGGCGGGCGCTGGCCGGGCGCTGAGCCGGTCCGGCCGGGCGGTCCGGGGTCGGACGCGGTGCCGGCCGGGCGGCCCGGGATCGGACGCGGTGCCGACCGAACGCGGCGCCGGCCGGGCGCGGTGCCGGCCGGGCGCGGTGCTAGCCGGGCGCGGTGCCGGGTGGCCCGGGGTCGGGCGGGCGCGGCGCCGACCGGACGCGGTGCCGGGCGGGTGCAAGAACGTACAAGACGGCGGGCGGCCCCGGCTCCTAGCGTGGGGCGGCGTGAAAGCCATCTCCCTTCTCCGTTCTCCCGCGGTGCGCGACAGCCTCGGGGTCGGCGTCGCCGTGGGCGCCGCCGGCCTGGCGTTCGGCACCGCCGCCGCGACCGCCGGGCTGTCCCCGGCCCAGGCCGTGTTCACCAGCATGTTCATGTTCACCGGAGCCTCCCAGTTCGCGCTGATCGGCGTGGTCGCCGGCGGCGGCAACCTGGTCGCCGGGGCGCTGGGCGCCCTGCTGCTGGGCGCCCGCAACACCCTGTACGGCCTGCGGCTGGCCGACGTCCTCGACCTGCGGGGCGGGCTCCGGCGGGCGCTGGCCGCGCACGGGGTCATCGACGAGACGACGGCGGTGGCCCTGGCCCAGCCGGACCGGGCCTCGGCCCGACTGGCGTTCACCACGACCTATGTGGTGCTGGGGACGTCGTGGGTGGTCACGACGCTGGTGGGCGCTCTGGCCACGGAGCGCGTGAGCGACATCGGCGCGCTGGGCCTGGACGCGGTCGGCCCGGCGATCTTCCTGGCACTGCTGTGGCCGCGGCTGCGCGAGGGCGGCGCCCGCACCTGGCTGATCGCCGGGCTGGGGGCGGGGCTGGCCCTGGCGGCCACACCGCTGCTGCCGCCGGGGGTGCCGGTGCTACTGGCCGCGTCGGCCGCGTTGATCGCCCTGGTCGGGCCGGAGATGCGGGTGGCCGGCCCCGCGGCGGCCCCCGGGGCCGCGGACGCGAAGGAGTCCGACAACGACGGCGAGGGGGTGCGGTCGTGACGCTGTGGATCGTGCTGGTCGCGACGGCGGCCGGGTGCTACCTGCTGAAGTTCGCCGGGCTGGCGGCGCCGCGGCGCCTGCTGGACAACGCCTGGCTGCGCCGGTTCGCGACGGCGGTGCCGCTGGCGCTGCTGGCCGCGCTGATCGCGGTGGAGGCACTGCGCGGCGAGGGCCAGGCGCTGGCCTGGGACACCGCCCGGATGGGCGGGGTGGGCGCGGCGGTGGCCGCGTTGGCGCTGCGCGCCCCGTTCCTGGTGGTGGTGCTGGCCGCGGCCGCGGTCACCGCCGGGCTGCGGGCCCTGGGGCTGTGAACGCGGTGCGGGGGCGGCCCTGGAGGGACCGCCCCCGCGCCGGGGTCACTCCCCGGTGATGACGCCGTAGAGCTCGTATCCGCACAGCACCAGGAACAGGCCGCCCGCGATGGCCAGGCCGGTGTTGGAGATCCACCCGTTGCGCCATTCGGCGGGGGTGCGGGAGGAGTTGAGCAGCCACATCAGCGTGAAGGCGAGGAACGGCATGAAGAACGAGCCGAGGACGCCGTAGGCGATGATGAGCTGGACCGGGCGGCCCAGCAGCAGGAGCAGCATGGGCGGGAAGGTCAGCCACAGCATGTAGGCACGGAAGGGCAGGCTCTTCTCGGTGGCCCCCGGGTCCATGTCGCTCTGGCCGCGCACGTGGTTGACGAAGTCGGCGAAGAGCAGGCTGACGCCGTGCCAGACGCCGATGATCGAGGAGTAGGCGGCGCTGAAGAAGCCGACGAGGAACAGCGTGGCGACGAACCCGCCGAAGCGGTCGCGCAGGACCTCGCCCAGGTCGAGCAGGCCCTGGTCGCCCGAGGACAGGGCGATGCCGCTGGCGTAGAGGAGCTCGGCGCCGACGACGAGCATCGCGATGACGAAGACGCCGGTGGTGATGTAGGCGACCCGGTTGTCGATGCGCATCATGCGCATCCAGCCGGAGTCGCGCCAGCCCTTGGCGTTGACCCAGTAGCCGTAGGCGGCCATCGTGATGGTGCCGCCGACGCCGCCGATGAGTCCCAGGGTGTAGAAGAGGGAGCCCTCGGGCAGCAGCGGGACCAGGCCGGTGACGGCCTCGCCGATGTTGGGGCCGACGTAGATCGCGAGGCCGACGACGATCACGAACATGACGCCGATGAAGATCATCATGATCTTCTCGAAGATCGCGTACCGGTTGAACCAGACGATGGCCAGGCCGGAGACGCCCGCGAGGATCGCCCAGGCGTTGAAGGGCACCTGCGGGAAGAGGGCCGAGAGCGGCAGTGCCGTGGCGGACATGGCGCTGGCGCCGTAGACGAAGCCCCAGAGGACCACGTAGACGCCGAAGTACGCCCAGGTCCAGCGGCCCAGGCTGGTCCAGCCGTCGAAGATGGTGCGCCCGGTGGCGAGGTGCCAGCGGCCGGTCGCCTCGGCCAGGGAGATCTTGACGATGCAGCCCACGATGGTGGCCCACAACAGGGCGTAACCGAAGAGGTTGCCCGCGATGAGGGTGGCGACCAGGTCTCCGGCGCCCACGCCGGTGGCCGCGACGACGATGCCCGGACCGATCTGCTTCCACGTCGCCTTGCGTTGTTCGGTGGCGGCCACCTGTGTCCTTCCGTTGTGTCCCATGGCGGACCGGTTCCACCGCGGACTCGCAGCACTTTAGAAGCGGACACACCACTTGCAAAGGTGACAATGCCCTCCGTGACCCTTCCGTGCCCGAATCTCTATGACACGGATCACAGGGGGCGGTTCGGGGGTGGTTGTCCACAGGCGCCCGGGGTGCTCCTTGACCCGGCTTCACGGTGCCTGGAAAGGTCGTTGAAGGGCGTCCGGCGGATCCCGGACGCGCCGAGCGGACCTTGCGACGATGGAAGGGACCCACCCCCATGGCCACAGCCGACCACCGACCCACGCCCCCCGACCGCACCGCCGCGCAGGCGGTGGTCGACGTCCTGGCCGCCGCGGGCGTCCGCCGCTGCTACACCGTCCCGGGCGAGAGCTTCCTGGAGCTCGCCGACGCGATCGACCGCCACCCCGGCATGCGCCTGGTGTCCACCCGGCACGAGGGCGGCGCCGGGTTCATGGCCGAGGCCGACGCCAAGCTCACCGGGGTCCCGGCGGTGGCGGCGGCCACCCGCGGCCCGGGGGCGGCCAACCTGGCGGTCGCGGTGCACACCGCGCACCAGGACTCCACCCCGATGGTCGTGTTCCTGGGCCAGGCCGAGACGGAGCGGCTGGGGCGGGAGGCGTTCCAGGAGGTGGACCTCACCGCGTTCTACGCGCCCATCACCAAGTGGTCCACCACCGTGCACCGGGCCGACCGGCTGGCCGAGGTGACCGCCGAGGCGCTGCGGGTGGCCCGCTCGGGCCGCCCGGGTCCGGTGTCCATCGCGGTGCCGGGCGACCTGTTCGGACAGGTGGTGGGACCGGCGGCGGTCCCGCGGCCGCCGGAGCCGCCCCGGCCCCCGCTGGGCGGGGCCGAGCGCGACCGGCTGGCGGCGTGGCTGACCCGGGCGGTGCGGCCGGTGATCGTGGCGGGCGGGGGCGCCCGGGGCGCCCGCGCCGACCTGGTGCGCGTGGCCGAGCGGTTCGGCGCCGGGGTGTACTCCGCCTGGCGCAGGCAGGACGTGTTCCCCAACGACCACGCGCTCTACCTGGGCCACCTGGGGCTGGGCGCCCCGCCCGCGACGCTGGCCGCGCTGTCGGAGGCCGACGCGGTGCTGGTGGTGGGGTGCCGGCTGAGCGAGACCACCACCCAGGGGTACCGGCTGCCGGACACGGCCCGGGCCAAGGTGGCGCGGATCGACATCGACCCGGGGCGGCCGGGGTCGCACCTGGACCTGTGGGCGTCGGTGGTGGCCGACGCGGGCGAGGCCCTGAGCGAGCTGGCCGAGGCCCCCTTCCAGGCCCCCTACCGGGACTGGAGCGCGGCCCGGCGCGCCTGGGTGGAGTCGTCGGCCGTGCCGGTGGAGACGCAGGCGCACGAGGGGCCGGGGCTGCACCCCTGGCAGGTGATCGCGGGGATGCGCGAGGCGCTGCCCGAGGACGCGGTGGTCACCAACGACGCCGGGAACTTCGCGTCGTTCCTGCACCGGGGCTGGTGGTTCCGGCACCCGCGCACCCAGCTGGCGCCCACCAGCGGGGCGATGGGGTACGCGGTCCCGGCCGCGGTCGCCGCCAAGCTGGCCGAGCCGGAGCGCACGGTGGTGGCGGTGGCGGGCGACGGCGGCGCGCTGATGACCGGGCAGGAGCTGGAGACGGCGGTGCGCGAGGGCGCCGCGGTGACGGTGGTGGTGTTCCAGAACGGGCTGTACGGCACGATCGCCATGCACCAGGCCCGCGAGCTGGGCCGGCTGGCGGGGACGCGGATCGGCGGGCCGCTGGACCTCGCGGGGTACGCCCGTTCGCTGGGCGCGCGCGGGGAGACCGTGCACACCCGGGAGGAGCTGGTCAAGGTGCTGGGCGAGGCGGTGGCGGCGGACCTGCCGACCCTGGTGGACGTACGCACCGACCCCGAGGTGATCAGCCCCTCGGCGACCCTGACGGAACTCCTCCAGGCCCCACGCTGACCGTCCCGTCCGGGGTCCGGCCCCTGAGGCCGGCCCCCGGACGGAGCGGCGGGAGGCGCCCGCCCGCGCGACCCGTCTCCTCCCAGGGGCATCCGGGGCAGGTGTCCCGGGCAGGGACGCCGATGCGGCCGCCTGTCCGCACGCCCGCGCGAGGCACGGCTCTCCCGGCTACCCGGGGCAGGTGTCCCGGGCAGGGACGCCGACAGGGCCGGCGCCCGCCTGCGCTCGCGGCGGCTCCGCCCGGGCCCCGGACCGGGCGTCGGCGTCAGGCCGGGACGGGGCGGGTGTCGTAGGCGGCGGCCGACTCGCGCAGGGCGCGGACGGTGGCGCGGATGGCCGGGCGGCGGGAGGCGTCGGTGCGCCAGAACACGTACACCTGGCGGACCAGGGCGGGCTGCACCGGCACCACCCGCACCCCGTCGGGGAGCGGGCCGCGGCCCAGCCGGGGCATGACGGCGGCACCGATCCCGGCGGCGATGAGGGCCAGCTTGGTCTGGTGCTCCTCGACGTTGTGGATGACGTTGGGCTCGCCGCCGCGCGAGCGGATCATGTCGTAGAGCCAGTCGTTGCAGATGGACCCGCGCGACCAGCTGATCCAGGGCAGGTCGAGGATCTCGTCGATGGCGAGGATCTCCCGGTGGGCGAGGGGGTGGTCGGCGGGCAGGGCGATGTCGCCGACGTCCTCCATCAGGGGCGCGCGGCTCATGCCCTCGGGCAGGGCGAGCGGGGAGCCCATCCAGTCGATGACCATGCACAGGTCCACCTCGCCGCGGGCCATCGACTGCAGGCTCTCGTGGGGCTCCTCCTCGAAGAGCTCGACCCGCAGCCGGGGGTGGGCCTCGCGCAGGGTGTTGAGGGCCTGGGGCAGGATGCCGCGCACCGCGGTGGGGGTGCCGGACAGGCGCAGGTGCCCGGTGACGTGGTCGCGGTGGGCCTCCAGGTCGGCCTCGGCCCGCTGCACCAGAGAGAGGATCCGGGAGGCGTGCTCGACGAGGAGTTCGGCGGCGTCGGTGAGGCGCACCCCGCGCCCGTTGCGCTCGACCAGGGGCTGGCCGACCTCGCGTTCGAGCTTGGAGAGCTGCTGGGAGACGGCGGAGTTGGTGACGTGCAGGGCCTCGGCGGCGGCGCTGAGGGAGCCGTGCGCCGCGATGGCGTGGAGGACACGGAGGCGGTCGACACTGAGCATGTAAGGAACACTAACTCACTCGTTTAGAAATACGAAGTAGACCTAACACATCGGTGCGCGGTACAAACATTCCATGCCCGTGCTCTCTCCCTCCCCGGCCGCGTCCGCCGGGGTCCGCCGCCTCACCGCCGACTGGCGGGTCAAGTTCGCGCTCCTGGCCCTGATCTGGGGCATGAGCTTCGTCTTCATCAGGGTCGCCGCCCAGTCCCTGGAGCCGATGCAGCTGTCCCTGGGCCGGATCGTCGCCGGGGCCCTGCCGCTGCTGGCGGTGGTGCTGCTGCGCGGCGGCCGGCTGCCGACCTCGCCGCGGCTGCTGGCCCACATGTTCGTGGCCGCGCTGCTGCTCAACACGATCCCGTTCACGCTGTTCGGGTACGCCGGTCAGCTCATCCCCTCGGCGGTGATGGGCATCGTCAACGCCGCGACGCCGCTGTTCGGCGTGGTGTTCTCGATGCTGCTGCTGCCCGACGAGCGCCGCCCCGACCGCGACCGGGTGCTCGGGCTGGGGATCGGCTTCCTGGGCGTGCTCGTGGTGTTCGGCGTGTGGAACTCCCTGGGCGAGGTGAGCGTGAGCGACCGGGACGCCATGGTCGGCATGGGGTTCGTGGTCGCGGCGACCGCCTGCTACGGCATCGGCACCCCGTACCTGCGCCGGTTCGTGGCGGGCAGCTCCCACGGCGCCCTGGAGCTGTCGGCGCTGCAGCTGCTGCTGGCCGCCGTGCCGCTGGCGGTGCTGGTGCCGGTGGCCACCGACGCCCCGACCGACGTGACCTGGCAGGTGGTGGCCTCGGTCCTGGTCCTGGGGGTGATGGGCACGGGGGTGGCCTACGTGCTCCAGTACGCGGTGCTGCGGGAGGCGGGGGCGACCGTCGCGACCACCGTCACCTACGTGGCGCCGGTGGTGTCGATCGCCGCGGGGATCGTCCTCATGGGCGAGACCCTGTCGTGGAACCAGCCGCTGGGGGCGCTGGTGATCATCGTCGGCGCGGCCCTGTGCCAGGGGCTGGTGCGCACCCGGCCCGTCGCCCCGCCGCCCCGGGGCTGACCGGGACGACGGGAGAGGGGCCGCCGGACGGATGTCCGGCGGCCCCTCGTGCGTTCGCGTGCCGTGCCCGGCCCCGCCCGGCCCGGTGTCCGCACCGGCCGGGGAGCCGGGGGCGGCTCAGTCCTCGCGCAGCATCTCCACGGCCCGCTCCAGGTCCTCCGGGTAGGGGCTGGAGAACTCCACCGGCCGGTGCTCGGTGGGGTGGTCGAACCCGAGCCGCACCGCGTGCAGCCACTGGCGGCGCACCCCCAGGCGCTCGGCGAGCGTGGGGTCGGCCCCGTAGAGCATGTCGCCCACGCACGGGTGGCGCAGCGCCGACATGTGCACCCGGATCTGGTGGGTGCGCCCGGTCTCCAGCTTGATCTCCAGCAGGCTGGCGGCCCGGAACGCCTCCTGGGTGTCGTAGTGGGTCACCGAGGGGCGCCCGCCCGCGACCACGGCCCAGCGGCCGTCGCCCGCCGGGTGGCGGTCGATGGGCGCGTCGACGGTGCCGCGCAGCGGGTCGGGGTGGCCCTGGACGAGGGTGTGGTAGCGCTTGTCCACCGTGCGCTCCTTGAAGGCTCGCTTGAGGACGCTGTAGGCGGTCTCGCTCTTGGCGACCACCATGAGCCCGGTGGTGTTGGCGTCCAGGCGGTGCACGATGCCCTGGCGCTCGGCGGCGCCGCTGGTGGCCACCTGGATCCCGGCGGCCAGCAGGCCCTCCAGGACACTGGGGCCGGTCCAGCCGACGGTGGGGTGGGCGACGACCCCGACGGGCTTGTCGACCACGATGATGTCGGCGTCCTCGTGCACGATCCGCATGCCCGGGACGGGCTCGGGGCGCGGCACGGGGGCGGTGGGCGGCGGCGGCAGGGTGATCTCCAGCCAGGCGCCGGCGCGGACGCGGTCGGACTTGCCCGCCTCGGACCCGTCGACCAGGACGCTGCCGTCCACGATGAGCTCGGCCGCACGGGTGCGGGACAGCCCGAACATGCGGGCGATCGCCGAGTCGAGCCGGTCGCCCTCCAGCCCGTCGGGCACGGGCAGGCTGCGGGTGTCGCTCACTGGCCCTTCCCTTCGGTGGTGGTGTCGTCGCCGGGAGCGGTGTCGTCCCCGGTCCGGCCCTCGGCGGAGCCCTCGGCCGCGGTCGCGGTGTCCCGCGCCCCGCCGCCGGCCCTGTCGCCGTCCTTGTCGTCGGAGACGATGCTGCCGTCCAGCTCCACGCCCTTGAAGGTCAGCAGGACGACCAGGCAGGCGCCGACCACCACGCAGGAGTCGGCGACGTTGAACACCGGGAAGTCCATCACCTTGACGAAGTCCACGACGGCGCCGTGGAACGGCTCGGGTTCGCGGAAGATCCGGTCCACGAGGTTCCCGGCGGCCCCGCCCATCATCAGGCCCAAGGTCACGGCCCACCAGACGCTGCGCACCCGCAGCCCGATGTAGGCGATGACGAGGACGACGATGCTGGCGATGGTCGTGAACACCCAGGTGTGGTCGGTGCCCATGGAGAACGCGGCGCCGGTGTTGTACACCAGCGTGAACTGCACGACCTCGCCGATGACGTCGAGCCGCTCGCCCTCCTGGAAGGTGGCCAGGACCCATTCCTTCGTGAGGAGGTCCACGCCGATGGCGGCGAGCGCGACGAGCACCAGCAGCAGGTAGCGCCGCCGGCGGCCCCCCGGTGTGCGGGCGGTGGTCATGTTGCTGTCCCCGGAGGGCTCTACCTCAGTCAGCGACGCTCCTCGCGCTGTTTGCAGGAGACGCACAGGGTGGCCCGCGGGAACGCCTGGAGGCGCTCCTTGCCGATGGGCCGTCCGCATGAGTCGCAGACCCCGTAGGTTCCCGCGTCCATCCGTTCGATCGCCCGCTCGCTCGCGGCGAGCAGGTCACGAGTATTGTAGGCCAACGCCAACTCGTGTTCGCGTTGGAAGGCCTTGGCCCCGGTATCGGCGGGGTCGTCCCCGGCCCCGTCCACGGGGTCCTCCAGCCGCTCGGCGACCTGCTCCTCGACCTGGCGGATCTCCCTGCGCGCGGCGGCGATGTCGTCTTCCAGGCGTTCGCGGACCCCCGCGAGCTCCTGCCGGGTCCACGGCTCCTCGCCGGGCAGTACCGGCAGATCCGCCGCCTCGGTGGCCTTCATCGCACTTACCTCCCGACCGTGCGCCCCCGCCCGTACCCCGCCGACCTGCGGGATCACCCCCGTGGGCGGAGCCGCGAGTGGTGCCGGGAAGCCTAGGCGAGCCCCGCCCCCTTGGCAACGACCCGGACCCCGGCGTCGGTCGGGGTCACCCGGCGGACGCGCGCGGGGCCCCTGGCGGCGGTCACTCGGCGGCGGCGACGATGCCTCCGGCCCTCTCGGCCACCGGCCGCCCCGCCCGGATCCCCGCCGGGCGGTCGGCGTCCGGGCTCTCCGGGTGCTCCCGGGCGATGAGGCCGCGATGGGCGGCGGTCACTCGGCGGCGGCGAAGCCGCCGTAGTCCTCGGCCAGCGCCGCCAGGTGGGGTTCGTCGAACACCGCCGGGCCGCCGTGCGGGCCGGTGCGCACCTCGATCACCCAGTCGGCGTCCTCGGCGTCGTCCTCCCCCGCCAGCATGTCCCGGTGCACCAGGCACGGTTCGTAGCCCTGCTCCAGGAGCTGTTCGGCCAGCTCCTCGGCGTCGTCCCGGTCCGCAAGCGTCACCAGGACGGTTCCGCGCACGTTCTCCGCCACCCGCCTCCGCCCTCCCCGTCGAAAAAGCGCGGGGCGCCGCCCCCGCGCTGCGTTATCCTGTGCCCAGGTGTCGATGGGGACGAGTAGTGCCGGCCCCGACCGGACGGACACAGCTTAGAAGCGGTCGACGTGTCCGAGCGACCCGGGGGCGGTGGGAGCCCGGGGGTACGACCGGCACGAAGATCACCCCGGAACCGCCGGAAGAACAGGGCCGACGCCCCCAGTAGAACCGGCAGACGTGAACGAAGTGGGACCCGTCCCGGCCGCCCTCGCGCGGACCGGACCGGCGGCGTCCAAGGAGGGTGGTACCGCGGGGCCCCGGCCTCGTCCCTCCGTCAGGAACGACCCTGATGGAAAGGTACGACGGTGGCCAACGAGTCCCGGCCGAGCGCGTCCCGCGCACTCCCCCAGCTGCCCGCGCAGATCGACCTGCCCGCGATGGAGCGCGAGATCCTCGACCGCTGGTCGAAGGAGAACGTCTTCCAGCGCTCCCTCGACCAGACCCGAGGCGGCCCCAACTGGGTCTTCTACGAGGGTCCCCCCACCGCCAACGGCCAGCCCGGCGTGCACCACGTCGAGGCCCGCGCGTTCAAGGACGTCTTCCCGCGCTTCCGCACCATGCGCGGCTACCACGTCGACCGCAAGGCCGGGTGGGACTGCCACGGCCTGCCCGTCGAGGTGGCCGTGGAGAAGGAGCTGGGCCTGTCCGGCAAGAAGGACATCGAGTCCTTCGGCATCGCCGAGTTCAACGCCCGCTGCCGCGAGTCCGTGCTGCGCAACGTCGACGCGTTCACCGCGATGACCGAGCGCATGGGCTACTGGGTGAACATGGACGACGCCTACCGCACCATGGACCCCCAGTACGTGGAGTCGGTGTGGTGGGCGCTCAAGCAGATCTGGGACAAGGGCCTGCTGGTCCGCGACTTCCGGATCAGCCCCTACTGCCCGCGCTGCGGCACCACCCTGTCCGACCACGAGCTGGCCCAGGGCTACGAGACCGTCACCGACCCGTCGGTGTACGTGCGCTTCCCGGTGACGTCCGGGCCGCTGGCCTCGCCCGAGCACCCCACCTCGCTGCTGGTGTGGACGACCACCCCGTGGACCCTGGTGTCCAACACGGCGGTGGCGGTCCACCCCGACGTGGAGTACGTGGTGGCCACCGACGGGAACGAGCGCCTGCTGCTGGCCCGGCCGCTGTTCGAGAAGGTCCTGGGCGAGGGCTGGGAGCTGACCGGAGAGTCCTTCGAGGGCGACGAGATGGAGCGCTGGACCTACCAGCGCCCCTTCGACCTGGTGGCCTTCGACGAGCCCGCCCACTACGTGGTGCTCGCCGACTACGTGACCGTCGAGGACGGCACCGGCCTGGTGCACCAGTCGCCCGCGTTCGGCGCCGACGACATGGCGGTGTGCCGCGCCTACGGGCTGCCGATGGTGAACCCCGTCCGCCCGGACGGCACCTTCGAGGCCGACCTGGACCTGGTCGGCGGGGTGTTCTTCAAGGACGCCGACAAGACGCTGGTGCGCGACCTCAAGGACCGGGGCCTGCTGTTCCGGCACCTGGCCTACGAGCACTCCTACCCGCACTGCTGGCGCTGCCACACGGCGCTGCTGTACTACGCGGTGCCGTCCTGGTACATCCGCACCACCGCGGTCAAGGACGAGCTGCTGGCACAGAACCAGGCCACCAACTGGGTGCCGGAGAATGTCAAGGAGGGCCGCTTCGGCGAGTGGCTGCGCAACAACGTCGACTGGGCGCTGTCGCGCAACCGCTACTGGGGCACCCCGCTGCCGGTCTGGGAGTTCCCCGACGGGCGGCAGATCTGCGTGGGCTCGCTGGCGGAGCTGAGCGAGCTCAGCGGCAAGGACCTGTCGAACCTCGACCCGCACCGGCCGTTCGTGGACGACATCGTCATCCCCGACCCGGACGCCGACCCGTCCCTGCCCGAGGAGCAGCGGGTGGCCCGGCGGGTGCCCGAGGTGATCGACGCCTGGTTCGACTCGGGGTCGATGCCGTTCGCCCAGTGGGGCGCGCCGCACGTCAACGCGGAGGTGTTCCGGGAGAACTTCCCGGCGCAGTACATCTCCGAGGCGATCGACCAGACCCGCGGCTGGTTCTACTCGCTGCTGGCGGTCAACACGCTGGTGCACGACCGCAACGCGTTCGAGAACGTGGTGGTGCTCGGCCACATCCTCGCCGAGGACGGCCGCAAGATGAGCAAGCACCTGGGCAACGTCATGGAGCCCATCCCGGTGATGGACCGGCACGGCGCCGACGCGCTGCGGTGGTTCATGCTGGCCAGCGGTTCGCCGTGGACCGCCCGCCGGGTGGGGCACGCCGCGCTGGAGGAGATCGTCCGCAAGGTGCTGCTGACGTACTACAGCACCGTGTCGTTCTTCACCCTGTACGCCAACGCCGGCGGGGGCTGGGACCACTCCCGGCTGGCCGACGCCCCGGCCCCGCAGGACCGGCCGCTGCTGGACCGGTGGCTGCTGTCCGAGCTCAACGAGGTCGTGCGGGACGTCACCGAGGCCCTGGAGGCCTTCGACACGACGACGGCGGGCCGGCGCCTGACGGCGTTCGTCGACGACATCTCGAACTGGTACGTGCGCCGGTCGCGCCGCCGGTTCTGGGGCGGCGCGGACACCCCCGAGGGCGCGGCGGCGTTCGCGACGCTGTTCGAGGCCCTGGAGACCGTGACGCTGCTGATGGCGCCGGTGGTGCCGTTCCTGACCGACCACGTGTGGACGGCGCTGCGCCGGCCCGACGCCCCGGAGTCGGTGCACCTGGCCTCGTGGCCCGAGGTCCGCGAGGACCTGGTCGACCCGGAGCTGTCGGCGCACATGGCGCTGACCCGCCGCCTGGTGGAGCTGGGCCGCTCGGCCCGGGTGGACTCGGCGGTGCGCACCCGCCAGCCGCTGGCGCGGGCCCTGGTGGGCGCCGCCGGGTTCGCGGACCTGCCCGCGCAGCTGCGGGAGCAGATCGCCGACGAGCTGAACGTGGCGTCGCTGGAGTCGCTGTCGACGGTCGGCGGCGACCTGGTGGACTACCTGGTCAAGCCGAACTTCCGGGCGCTGGGCAAGCGGTTCGCCAAGCGGACCCCGCTGGTCGCCCGGGCGATCGGCGCGGCGGACCCGGCGGAGCTGGTGCGCCAGGTGCGCGACACCGGGTGGGCGCAGGTCCGGGTCGAGGACGAGCCGGTGGAGGTCAGCGCCGACGAGGTGCTGGTCACCGAGCAGCCGCGCGAGGGCTGGGCGGTCGCCTCCGGTGCGGGCGAGACCGTGGCCCTGGACCTGGAGCTGACACCGGAGCTGCGCCGCGCGGGCCTGGCCCGCGAGATGGTGCGCATGCTCCAGGAGGCCCGCAAGCAGAGCGGCCTGGACGTGTCGGACCGCATCCACGTGTGGTGGGCGGCCACCGACGAGTCCACCGCGCAGGCGCTGGACGAGCACGCCGCGGCCATCGCCGGCGAGGTGCTGGCGGACGCGTTCACCGCGGGCGAGATCGGCGCGGACCTGCACCGCACCGAGTCGGAGGAGTTCGGGGTGGCCTTCGGCTTCCGCAGGGCCTGACCGAACGCGACGGGCGCCGCCCCCACCGGGGGACGGCGCCCGTCGTCGTTGTCGCCGGGTGTCAGTCGCGGGTGAAGGCCGCCGTGGCGTCGGGGTCCTCGTTGTCCTGGGGCCTGCGGTAGGTGAACACGGCCGTGGTCTCGGTGTCGTCGCCGCGCTGCGGGATGCTGTAGGAGAAGGACTCGGGCTCCTCGGGCGCGTCCCCGCGCTCCGCGGACTCCCCGTCACCGGCGTCCCCGTCGCCCCGCGGAGAGCCGTCGGCGGCGTCCTCCGCCGCGTCCTCACCCGACCGGTCGGCGTCGTCGGAGTCCTCGGCGTCCGCCGCGGCGGCCTCCTGTGCCTCGGAGTCCCGCGCGTCCCCGTCGTCCCCGTCGCGCTGCGGAATGCTGTAGGAGAAGGGCTCGGACTCCTCCGCCTCGTCCCCGCGCTCCGCGGACTCCCCGTCACCGGCGTCCCCGTCGCCCCGCGGAGAGCCGTCGGCGGCGTCCTCCGCCGCCTCGTCGCGCGCCGGTTCGGCCGCGTCGGAGTCCTCGGTGTCACGGACACCGGTGTCGGTGTCCGGCTCGGCGGTGGCCTCGTCCTCGCCACGGGTCCCGGAGACGGCGGCGGCCTCGTCGGTCTCACCGGCCTCGACCGAGTCCGCGCCGGGCGCGCCGGGCTCCTCCGCCCCGCGCACGTCGTCCGCGTCGTCGGCGTCCTCACGCCGGTCGGACCACGAGGGCTCGGAGTCGGCCTCGTCGTCCTCCTCGTCCGAGGCCCGCTCGCGCTCGGCGCCAGTGTCCTCGTCCGTTCCGGAGGCTGCGGCCCGCTCGTCCGCGTCGTCGGCCGTGTGCCGTACGGGCCGGGTGTCCTCGGCTTCGGGGGCGGTGGCCTCCTGCTCCCCGGGCGCCTCGGCGTCGTCATCGGCCGTCGCGGACTCGTGCCGGTCGAACCAGGAGGGCTCCGCCCCGGTGTCATCGCCGGTCCCGGAGACCGCGGCCTGGACGACCTGCTCCTCCGCGTCGTCGTCGGCGGTCTCACGCCTGTTGAACCAGGAGAGTTCGGCCCCGGTGTCATCGCCGGTCTCAGAGACGGCGGTCTGGGCGACCTGCTCCTCCGCGTCGTCGTCGGCGGTCTCACGCCGGTCGAACCAGGAGAGCCCGGTGTCGTCGTGGGAATCCTCGGGGGCCTCGGCCCGCGCGGCCGCGGGCTCGGGGGCCGGGTCCCGCGTGTCCTCACCGGGGTGGTGGGCGGGCCGGGGGTCGGCGGGGGCGGGTGCCTGCTCTTCGCGGGAGCCGTGCTCGACCGCGGTGGAGGCGGACGGGGCGGGGGCAGGCGCCACCGTGTCCGGTTCCGGCCACTCACGGGCCGTGGGTGTCTGCCAGCGCGGCAGATCGTACTCCGGCTCCCCCGGTCCGGAGTCCTCCGTCCAGGCGCGGGGTTCCCGCACCGGCTCGGGAGCCGGTGCGGGTACGCGCCCGGAGTGCTCCGGCGCCACGTGCACGGCCGCGGGAACGGACGACTTCCCCAAACCGTCCGTTCGATCCGCTCGGGTCCTCCCCTGGATGAGGGCGCCCACCAGGAGCAGCACGCTCACACCGGCCAACCCCAGGGCGATGAACACCAGGGTGGTCTCGGCGAACACCAGGGCTGCCACGATGACGGCGATGGCCGCCAGCACCGCGACGGATGCGAGGACGCTGAGGATCACGGGTCGACCAGGACCTTTACACGTTGCCGGAGTCTTCAGTTGTGGAGCCTACCGCCGACCGGGGTCAGCGACGCTCGTGCGGGGCCTCGCCCGGGTGGAAACCGCCGTGCTGGACGGGCTCGGGCTGGCCGAAGGGGTTGCCGCCGGGGCCGCCGTGCTGCAGCGCCGGGGTGGGACCGGTCGGCGGGGCCATCGTCTGGAAGCCGCCCGTGGTGTTCGGGTTCGGCTGCTCGATGCCCGCGCCCTCCTCCAGCTCGCGCAGCTGGCGCTCGAAGTAGTCCTTCAGGCGGCTGCGGTACTCGCGCTCGAAGTCCTTGAGCACGTTGACCTTGTGCTCCAGCTCCTCGCGCTGCTGGACGAGGCTGCCCATGACCTGGCGGTGGCGCTCCTGGGCGTCCCGGTCGAGGTTCTCCGAGCGGACGCGGGCCTCGCCGATGATCTGCTCCGCCTGGCGGCGGGCCTTGCCGAGGATGTCCTCGGACTCGTGGCGGGCGCGGCCCAGGGTCTCGTCGGCCTCGCGGCGGGCGTCGGAGATGGCCTGGTCGGCGGTCTGCTGGGCCAGGGCCAGGACGCGGGCGGCCGTGTCCATGTTCTCCTCGCCGCCCATGCCCATGTGCATGGGGGCGGGCGCCTGGGGCTGGGGCTCGACGACGGCCTGAGGCGGCTGGACGGGCTCGGGGCGGGGCGGCTCGGGCTGCTCCTGGGGCTGCTGGAAGTCCTGCATCCCGGCGTTGGGCACCTTGCCGCGCAGGCACTCGGCGAGCTTGCCGCGCAGTTCCTCGTTCTCCTGGATCAGCCGGTCCAGCTCGGACTCGACCTCGTCGAGAAAGGCATCGACCTCTTCTTCGTCGTAGCCCGGCCGGAGCCGGGTCGTGCTGAACTGCTTGTTCCGCACATCAGCGGGTGTCAGCGGCATGTTCGTCTCCTTGGCGCGCTTGGAGTCCATCCGTAGGGACGCTACCTGATCGTGACCTTACGGCAATCCGGATCATGACCAAGACCACATAACGGAATCGGGGGCGACTTTTTTCGCCCCCGACGCCTGCTCTAGGCGACCGAGAGTGCCAGGCTTCCCAGCAGGCTCGCGGCGATCGACAGGCCCAGGAACAGCACCAGGACGCTCAGGTCGAGCGCGATGCTGCCGAGCCGGACGGGCTTGATGAACCTGCGCAGGAAACGCAGCGGCGGGTCGGTGAGCGTGTACACGATCTCGGCGATCACGAGCAGGAACCCCGAGGGGCGCCAGTCCCTGGAGAAGGACTGCACCATCTCCAGCACGACGCGCGCGAGCAGTACGAAGACGTACAGTCGCAGCGCGATGACCAGCACGGACAGGACGATACTCACGGTCTATTCGACCCAATCTCTGGACAAATCCGATGGTCTAGCTCTGATTGAAGAACCCTCGCTCAGCGATCCGCGCCTTGTCTTCCGCGGTCACCTCGACGTTGGCCGGGGACAGTAGGAACACCTTGTTGGTCACGCGTTCGATACTGCCATGCAGACCGAAGATCAGACCAGCCGCGAAGTCGACCAGACGCTTGGCGTCGCTGTCGACCATCTCGGTCAGGTTCATGATCACCGGCGTACCCTCCCGGAAGTGCTCTCCGATCGTACGCGCCTCGTTGTACGTGCGCGGATGGAGCGTGGTGATCCTCGCGAGGTCGGCGGTGGAGGCAGAGGTCGTGGTCGTGCCACCGCGCCGTTCACCCGTGCCCGAGTGGTCGCCGGTGTCGTTCACGTCCTCGCCCCGTGTTCCCTCGCCGTGCGGGGAGTCGGCTCCGCGTTCGCGGTGCTCCTCCACGCCCTCGTCGAAATCATCGAACTCATCATATTCGTCCGCATAGCGGTGATCGTAACGGTCGTCCTCCACGAGGCCGAGGTAGACCGCCATCTTGCGCATCGCGCCGGCCATCTCATGTCCTCCGTCGTCCCCGCGGCCTGCACCGCAGCCGACTCCTCCGTACCGCCCCGTCTTCCCTGGTGCAACGGGGTGTGACGCCCTTTCGGGCGAACTCCACAGACGGGTTCCAAGGTCTATGTGGGGACATTACCCCACGATCGGCCCGCGATCGCCGAGCAACGCCGCACCGAGCCGAAGGTGTGTCGCGCCACGCTCGATCGCGGCCTCCAGGTCCCCGCTCATACCCGCGGACACCATCGTGGCCCGAGGATAACGATCACGAATGAGACACGCGACCTCATAAAGACGACCGAAAGCCTCATAAGGGTCGCCCTCGCGGGGCGCCACGGCCATCACACCGCCGAGTTCGAGCGCCTCGTGCTCGTCGATCCGGGCGGCCAGCTCCGCCGCGTCGGCGGGGTCGACCCCGCCGCGCGGGCCCAGCACGCCCGCCTGCGAGTCGTCGTCGAGGTTGACCTGGACCAGGCAGGTGAGGCGGCGCTCGGCGGCCGCGGCCCGGTCGCCCAGCGCGCGGGCGAGCTTCGCCCGGTCCACCGAGTGGACGACGTCGGCGTAGGAGGCCACCGACCTGGCCTTGTTGGTCTGCAACTGGCCGATGAAGTGCCAGGTCAGGTCGAGGTCGGCGGTGGCGGCGGCCTTGGGGGCGGCCTCCTGGTCGCGGTTCTCCCCCATGTCGGCCAGGCCGAGCGAGGCGAGGATGCGCACGTCCTCGGCGGGGCGGGTCTTGGTGACCGCGATCAGCGACACCTCCGCGGGGTCCCGGTCGGCCTTGTGGCAGGCCGCCTCGACGCGGGCGCGGGCCGCCGCGAGGTTCTCCTTGATCCGCTCGACGCGGGCCGGGTCGTGTGACACGTCGTCCTCATCCATCTCTCGGTCTCGCCGGTCCGTGCGGTCCGGTCCGGTTCAGTCCTGTTCCTGCCAGACGAACGACGCGAACCGCCCGGTGGGGGCACCGCCCCGGTGCGAGAACAGCTCGGGCGTCTCCAGGGTGCAGCGGCCGTCGGCCCGGATGTCGGTGACCCCGGCGCGGCGCAGCTGCGCGGTGACGGCGGCGACCATGTCGACCCCGGGGGTGCCCCGGCGGGTGGTGGAGGCGGCCTCGGGGGTGTCGCGGGCGGTCTCGTCCCGCAGCCCGGCCGGGACCTCGTAGCACTTGCCGCAGATGGAGGGGCCGAGGAGGACGGTGGTGCTCCCGGGGCGGGCACCGTGGTCGGCCATGGCGGCGATGAGGTTGGCGGCCACACCGCGGGCGGTGCCCAGGCGGCCGGAGTGGGCGGCGCCCAGGACGCCGCGTTCGCCGTCGGCCGCCAGGACGGGCAGGCAGTCGGCGGCCAGGGAGGCCAGGACCAGGCCGGGGGTGGTGGTGACGACGCCGTCGCAGGTCCCGACTGCGCCGGGGGCGTCGGCGACCAGGACGTCGGCGCTGTGCACCTGGTCCATCCAGACGACGCGGTCGGCGTCGAAACCGAGGTTCCGCGCGGCGGTGCGCCGGTTGGCCAGCACCGTCTCCCGGTCGTCCCCCGTCCCCAGGCCCATGTTGAGCGAGTCGTAGGGCGGGGGGCTGATCCCGCCGTGGCGCTCGGTGACGGCGGCACGGACCCCGTGCCCGAGGTCGACGATGGTGCCCATCCCTGTGACCGCTGTCCTTCCCTCGGCCCGGTCGGGACGGCGCGGTGGACGCCGGCCCCCGGAGCGGCGACGGCCCCGCCCACCCGGGTCGGGGCCGCTGACACGTCGATGGTACCGGGGTGTCGGTCCGCGCTACTTCAGGAAGTCGGGGATGTCCAGGTCGTCCGGCTCCTCGAACACGACCCGGCGCCGGGGCGTGGGGACGTCGGCGCGCCGTTCGGCGACCGACTCCGAGACCACGTGGACGGGCCGGGGCTCGTCGGCGTGCTCCTCCCGGGCCGGGGCCGGCTCGGGCTCGGCCGGCGCGGCCTCGGCGAACCGGTCGTGGGCCGGGGCCTGCGGTTCCGGCTCGGGCTGCGGCTCGGGCTCGGTCACCGCGACCGGCTCGGGCTCGACCGGGGCCGCCGGGGCCGGTTCCCAGGCCGGCGGCGGGGTCTGCTGCGCACGGGCCGGCTCGGCGCTGTGCCGGCCGCCGAGCCACGGCAGTTTCTCGGCCGACGCCCCGGCCGCGTCCGCGGCGGGGGGCGTGGACGCCCCCTGTCCGCCGGTCGCGGCGCCCGCCGTGGGGGCGACGGCCTTAGGAGGGTCCACCGGCTCGCGCCGGTGCAGCGCGGGCCCGGTGACCTCGGGTTCGTCGAAGCCCGCCGCGATGACGGTCACCCGGACCTCGTCGCCCAGGGCGTCGTCGATGACGGCGCCGAAGATGATGTTGGCCTCGGGGGCCGCGGAGTTGGAGACGAGCTGTGCCGCCTCGTTGATCTCGAACAGCCCCAGGTCGGAGCCGCCCTGGATGGACAGCAGGACGCCGTGGGCGCCGTCGATGCTGGCCTCCAGCAGCGGGGACGAGATGGCCATTTCCGCGGCGGCCACCGCACGGTCGTCGCCGCGCGCCGAGCCGATGCCCATGAGCGCGGAGCCGGCCCCGGACATGACCGACTTGACGTCGGCGAAGTCCAGGTTGATGAGGCCGGGCGTGGTGATCAGGTCGGTGATGCCCTGGACACCGGAGAGCAGCACCTGGTCGGCCGCCTTGAAGGCGTCCAGGACGCTGACCTGCCGGTCGGAGATGGAGAGCAGCCGGTCGTTGGGAATCACGATGAGTGTGTCGACCTCCTCACGGAGCATCGCTATCCCCGACTCGGCCTGGGTGGCACGCCGCTTGCCCTCGAAGCCGAAGGGGCGGGTGACCACACCGATGGTGAGGGCCCCCAGGGATCGGGCGATGTTGGCGACCACGGGCGCGCCGCCCGTACCGGTGCCGCCGCCCTCACCCGCGGTGACGAAGACCATGTCGGCCCCCTTGAGGACCTCCTCGATCTCCTCCCGGTGGTCCTCGGCGGCCTTGCGGCCGACGTCGGGGTTGGCTCCGGCTCCCAGGCCGCGGGTGAGTTCACGGCCGACGTCCAGCTTGACGTCGGCGTCACTCATCAGCAGCGCCTGGGCATCGGTATTGATCGCGATGAACTCGACGCCCTTGAGCCCCTCTTCGATCATTCGGTTGACGGCGTTGACACCGCCGCCGCCGATACCGACGACTTTGATGACCGCGAGGTAGTTCTGCGGTGCTGCCACGACGAGGGGCCTTTCCGCTCGCATACGCCGTTCCCTCCCGTGTCCGGCGGTGGTGTCCGCCGGGCCGGTGGGTTCGGCTCCGGTTCTACAGTGTGCGTTTCGGGTTCTCCGACGGGGCGTCCCAGGACGCCGGCGCGGGGGACCCGGGACCGCGTGAACCGTGGGGTGCCGAACCGGGGAGGCTCTGTGCCTCCCCCGGGTCCGGCGGGAGAAATACGGTTCCCGCGTACCCCGAAAAGCGTGTTCTGTACTTTGTTGACGGTGGTCGTGACTCTCGACAGTAAGCCGACCGCCCACCACCGGCAACCGATGACTGCTTCAGCCTAACGTCGTATAACACGAGGAAGCGATGTGCTGACTCGGCGCGTCGCGTCTGGAATGTCCCCGCGTCGTGTCCGCACCCCCTCCCGAGGGGGCCGCCGGCCCTCCGGAGGCGGCCACCGGTCCGGCTTCGTCCGGCTTTGCCGTCCTTTCCCGGGGCCTGACCGCCGCTTCACCGGACGATGGCCAGGTCGGGGGTGGAGAGGTCGTACACGACGCCGTCCCCCGGAGGGTGCTCGCGCATCAGCACGCGCAGGATCTCGCTCTTGTCGCCGGTGCCCTCGGCGGTCCCCCATTCGATGACGGCGCCCTCGCTGATCTCGATCCGGATGGCGTCGGGGTCGGTGGCGTCGATGAGCCGGATGCGGGCCAGCAGCGAGTCGGGGGCGGACTCGACGATGGCCGCGGCGGCCCGGACGGCGTCGTTCCCCTCGATCTCGCCGGTGACCCGGACCAGCGGGTGGGTGCCGGGCCGGGACGGCGAGTCCTCGATGCGGACGCCGTCGCGGTCGACGAGCCGGTACTCCTCCCCCACCCGCACCGCGAGCAGGGGCCGGCGTTCGACGACCTCGACCCGCAGGGTGGCGGGCCAGCCCCGGGTGACCGTGGCCGACTCCACGAGGGCGAGGTCGCCGACCCGGTCGGCGCCCGCCTCCAGGTCCACCCGGATGAGGGGGGTCCCGGTGGGGACGTCGACGGCGGCGACGACCTCCTCGCGTCCGACCCGGTCCAGCCCGGTCACGGCCACGTCGCGCACCACGAGCAGGCGCGAGCCCAGGAGTATCCAGGTGACGACGCAGACCAGGGCGACCACCAGGAGGGCCACGAAGGCGACCTTCCAGGGGTCGGACCGCTCACGCGCCGCCGCGGCGGCGGGTGGCCGCGCGGTCCCGGTCCCGGTGCCGCCGTCCGCTCCGTCGTGGTCTGCCCTCACCCGTGTCCTCCGACGTCAGTCCCGGTCCCGTCCGCCGCCGTGGCCGAGGGACTCGGCCACCTCCTCCACGTCGGCGGCCTCGGCGAGCCGGTCCACGATGAGCGGGCCCAGCTCGGTGACGTCGCCGGCGCCCATCGTCAGGACGATGTCGCCCGGACGCGCCAGCTCGGCGGCCAGGCGGACGGCGTCGGCGCGCCCGGGGACGTAGTGCACCCGGTCGTGGCCCACCTCGGAGGTGATCAGTTCGGCGGTGACCCCGGGTTCGGGGTCCTCTCGGGCGGCGTAGATCTCCAGCACCACGACCTCGTCGGCCAGGGTGAGGGCGGCCCCGAACTCCTCGGCGAAGATCCGGGTGCGGCTGAACAGGTGGGGCTGGAAGACGGCGATGATGCGGCCCGGCGCCTGCTCCTCCCCGGCCTCGCGCGCCTCTTCGGCGAACGACTCCAGGGCGGCGCGGGTGGCGCGCAGGTCGGCGTCGAGCTCGGTGGGGTGGTGGGCGTAGCTGTCGTAGACGCCCACTCCCCCGGCCGCGCCCTTGGGCTCGAAGCGGCGGGCGGCGCCGCCGAAGTCGGCGATGCCCTCGACCGCGACCTCCAGGTCGTGGCCGAGCTCGTCGGCGACGGCGACCGCGGCGGCGGCGTTGAGCACGTTGTGGCGGCCGGGGACCGCGACGGTGCCCTCGATCTCGCCTTCGGCGGTCGCGAGGGTGAACTCGGTGGTGAACCCGCGGGGGCGGATCCGGGTGATCCGGTAGTCGGCCTCGGGGGCCTCGCCGTAGGTGAGGACCTTCTTGCCGCGCTCGCGCGCGGTCCGGGCGACCCGGCGGGCGCCCTCGTCGTCGATGCCGACGATGAGGGTGCGCTCCACGCGGTCGACGAAGGCGTCGAAGTTGGCGTGGATCTCCTCGATGCCGCTGTAGTTGTCCAGGTGGTCGGCCTCGACGTTGGTGACCACGGCGACCTTCGGGGAGAGCATGAGGAAGGAGCCGTCGCTCTCGTCGGCCTCCACGGCGATGGGGCCGCCGATGCCGGCGTCGGCGCCCAGGCCGGTGGTGACCAGCTTGCCGCCGATGACGTAGCCGGGGTCGACGCCCAGGTGCTGTAGGACGACGGTGACCATCGAGGTGGTGGTGGTCTTGCCGTGGGTCCCGGCGATGGCGACGCCCTCGCGGCCCAGCAGCAGGGCGCCCAGGGCGGCGGCCCGGGGCAGGATGCGCAGGCCGCGGCGGTGGGCCTCGGCGAGCTCGGGGTTGGTCTCCCGGACGGCGGAGGAGACGACGACGGTCTCGGCGTCGCCGAGGTGCTCGGCGGCGTGGCCGACGTGGACGCGGGCGCCCATCTCCTCCAGCTCGCGCAGGGTGTCGCTGTCGCGGGCGTCGCTGCCCGAGACCTCGACGCCGGACTGGAGCAGCACCCGGGCGATGCCGGACATACCGGCGCCGCCCAGGCCGATGAAGTGGGTGCGTCCCAGCTTGTCGACGGGGACGGGGTCGGTCGGTCGCACCAGGCTCATCGGGCGTCCTTCCCGTCGTCGTAGTAGGCGTCGTCGCCGTCGTCCTCGGCGACGGGCACCTCCGGCGCGGGGCGGTCGCCGCGGGCGACGGCCATGACCTCGCGGGCCAGTTCCATGTCGGCGTCGCGGCGGCCCATGCGGGCGGCGGCCTCGGACATGGCGACGACCCGGTCGGTGTCGGTGAGCAGCGGGATGAGCGTGCCGGTGATCCACTCGACGGAGACGTCGGCGTTGTTCACCATGAGGCCGCCGCCCGCCTGGACGACGGGCTCGGCGTTGAGGGCCTGCTCGCCGTTGCCGATGGCCAGCGGCACGAACGCGCCGGGCAGGCCGACGGCGGTGAGCTCGGCGCAGGTCAGCGCACCGGAGCGGCACATGGCCACGTCCGCGGCGGCGTAGGCCATGTCCATGCGGTCGACGTAGGGGACGGCGACGTAGGGGATGCCGTCCTGGGTGAGGTCCTGGGGCTCGTCGGCGTTCTTGGGGCCGACGACGTGCAGGACCTGGACGCCGTGGTCGCGGAAGGCGTTACGGGCGGCGAAGGCGGTCTCGTTGATGCGCTGGGCGCCCTGGGAGCCGCCGAAGATCAGCAGGGTGGGCAGGTCCGGGCGCAGGCCGAAGTAGGTGCGGGCCTTGTCGCCCATGGCCAGCCGGTCCAGGGTGGTGATCTGTTGGCGGAGCGGGATGCCGACGAACCGGCCGTTGCGGATCTGGGTGTGGGGGTGCCCGGTGAAGACGTGGGGGGTCAGCCGGGCGCCCAGGCGGTTGGCCAGCCCGGGCAGGGGGTTGGCCTCGTGGACGACGATGGGCACGCGCCGCCGCCGGGCCGCCAGGTAGCCGGGGGTGGCGACGTAGCCGCCGAAGCCGACGATGACGTCGGCCTGGAGCCGGTCCAGGTGGTCGCCCGCGGCGCTGAGGGCCCCGGCGAGCTTGCCGGGGACGCTGAGCAGCTGCGGGGTGAGCTTGCGGGGCAGGGGGACGGCCGGGATCAGGCCCAGCTCGTATCCGCGCATGGGCACGAGGCGGGTCTCCAGTCCCCGCTCGGTGCCCAGGCAGAGGATCTCCGTGTTGGGGTCGATGCGCCGCAGCGCGTCCGCAAGGGAGAGCGCGGGCTCGATATGCCCGGCCGTGCCGCCTCCGGCGAGGGCTACCCTCATCGTCGCCGATTCCTCCTCGACCGGTCCCCGGACGGGATCGGTCCGCTGTCGTACGTGGGCTTGGTCCTGCCGCCCCGCGGAGCCTTCGTGCGCGGGCTCCGCGCCGTGGCGGCGCGCCCGGAGGGCAGGCCGCCCCCGCGGCCGGCGGCCGTGGCGGTGGTGTTCTCCAGGCCCAGCCAGCTTAGAGCCCTTTCCACCCAACCGGGACCCCGGGCCGCCAGGGCCCGCTGCGCCTGGGGCTCGGTCTTGGCCAGGGACAGCAGGACGCCCAGGGCGACCATGGTGGTGATCAGCGACGAACCCCCGTACGACACCAGGGGCAGCGGGACGCCGGTCACGGGGAGCAGCCCGATGACGGCGCCGATGTTGATCATGGTCTGGCCCATGATCCAGGTCACGATGGCGAAGGCGGCCAGGCGGGGGAAGGGCTCCTTGACCCGGGAGGCCACGCGCAGCCCGGCGTAGCCCAGGACGCCGAAGAGCGCCAGGAGGAGCAGGGTGCCGATGAGGCCGAACTCCTCGCCGATGATGGCGAACACGAAGTCGGACTCGGCGAAGGGCAGGAAGCCCCACTTCTCGCGGCTGGCGCCGATGCCGACGCCCAGGATGCCGCCGGTGCCCAGGGCGTAGAGCCCGTGGAGCGACTGCATGTTGTCGCCCAGCGGGTCGGCGGTGGGGTCGAACAGCGCGGTGACGCGGGCCATCCGGTAGGGCTCGATGGCGATGGCGATGACGGCCAGGCCCAGGACGAGGCCGAACATGGCGACGAAGAGCTTGCCGGGCGCGCCGATCACCCACAGCAGCCCGAGGAAGGTGACCAGGAACACCAGGGCGGTGGACAGGTTGGAGCCGAGCAGCACGAGCAGGACGAGCAGCCCGCAGCCGGGCAGCAGCGGGAAGAGCAGGTGCCGCCACTCGGTGAGTTCGTTGAGCTCGTCCTTGCGGGCCAGGATGCCGGCGCCCCACAGGACGAAGGCGAGCTTGGCGGGCTCGGAGGGCTGCACGATCAGGCCGCCGATGTCGAGCCAGCGGGTGGCGCCGTTGACCTCCACGCCCTGGAAGACGGTGAGGAGCAGCAGCGCGGCCGAGACGATCATGGCGGGGTAGCCGACCAGCCGGAACACCTGCTGGGGCAGGTGGGAGGCGAGGATCATCAGCGGCAGGCCGATCGCGGCCGACACCAGCTGCTTCTGGAAGAGGGAGAAGGACGACCCCGTCTCGCTGATGGACTTGACCATCGTGGAGGAGAGCACCATCACCAGTCCCAGGGCGATGAGCAGCACCGCCGTTCCCAGGATCAGGTAGTAGGAGGTCAGGGGCCGGTCCAGCGCCCCGATCCACTCCCGCCACAGGGCACGCTCGCGCCCCTCGGTCACCGTCGTCCCCCGGGTCCGGGCCACCCCGGGGATCGTCGTCGTCGCCATCCGCACCCACCCTCCGCACCTGCGCGCCTCAATAGTGGCGAACGGCGGGGCGGGAACCGTGGACATTTCCCGCGTGTTGGCCATCTTCGGCGCGGAAGGGGGTGGCACCGCGCACACCGATCACCGCCCGTGCGCGCTCGGTCACGCAGGGGCGGCGATCGGGGTGGTCAGCCCAGGCGGCGGACCGCTTCGGCGAACAGGCGTCCGCGCTCGGGGTAGTTGGCGAACATGTCCATGGACGCCGCGGCCGGGGCCAGCAGGACGGTGTCGCCCTCCCTGGCCATGTCCGCGGCCGCGGCGACGACCGCGTCCATGACGGTGTGGCCCTCGGGGGCACCGGGGGCCGGGCCCTCGATCTCCACGACCGGGAGGTCGGGGGCGTGCGCGTCCAGGGCCTCGCGCAGCCGGGCGCGGTCGGCGCCGATGAGCACCGCGCCGCGCAGCCGGCCGGCGGCCGCGGCCACCAGCTCGTCCACGTCGGCGCCCTTGAGCAGGCCGCCGGCGATCCACACCACCGTGTCGTAGGCGCCCAGGGAGGCGGCGGCGGCGTGCGGGTTGGTGGCCTTGGAGTCGTCGACGTAGTCGACCCCGGACACCGTGGCCACGTGGGCGATCCGGTGCGGCTCGGGGGCGAACGCCGCCAGTCCGGCCCTGACGGAGGCCGGGGCGACCCCGATGGAGCGGGCCAGCGCCGCCGCGGCCAGGGCGTTGGCGACGTTGTGCGGGGCGGGCGGGCGTACGTCGGCCAGGGCGGCCAGCTCCTCGGCGCTGGTCACCGGGTCGTCGACGAAGGCCCGGTCCACCAGCAGGTCCTCGACGACGCCGAGCTCGCCCGGGCGCGGGGTCCCCAGGCCGAAGCCGACCAGCGGGGTGTGCGGGTCGCCGTCCTCCTCGGCCAGGCGCACCGACCAGGGGTCGGCGAGGTTGACGACCCGGAGGGTGCCGGGGGCGAACACCATGCCCTTGGCCCGGGCGTAGGGCTCCAGGCCGCCGTGCCAGTCCAGGTGGTCGGGGGCGACGTTGAGGACCGCCGCGGCGTGCGGGCGCAGGCTGGAGGACCAGTGCAGCTGGAAGCTGGACAGCTCCACGGCCAGCACCCGGGGGTAATGGCCGTCCGCGTCGGGGCGGACCGCGTCGATCACGGGGGTGCCGACGTTGCCGACGGCGAGCGCGTCGCGGCCGTCGGCCCGCAGCATCGCCTCCAGCATGCGCACCGTGGTGGTCTTGCCGTTGGTGCCGGTGACCGCCAGCCACAGCTGGTCGGCGGGCTTGATCCGCCACGCCAGTTCGACGTCGCCGATGACCTCGATGCCGGCCTCGGCCGCGGCGGCCAGGAGAGGGGAGTCGGGGCGCCAGCCGGGCGAGGTGACGACGAGGTCGCACTCCTCGGGCAGCGGGGTGGCGCCCAGGACGACCTCGGCCCCGGCGGCGGAGAGCTCGGCCGCGACCGGGCGGACGGTGTCGTCGTCACGCCCGTCGACCACGGTGACGCGGGCGCCGTGCTCCAGCAGGAGCCGGACCGCGGGCGGTCCGGAGACGCCCAGGCCGGCGACGCAGACCCGCAGGCCGGTGAAGGGGGTGGAAGTGGTGGAGTGGTGGGACATCCGGGGTTACCTCGGCATCCATTCGAGGTAGAACAGGCCGATGGCGACCGCCACGAACAGCCCCTGGATGATCCAGAAGCGGATGACGATGGTCGGTTCGGCCCAGCCCTTGAGCTCGAAGTGGTGCTGCAGCGGCGCCATGCGGAACACGCGCTTGCCGGTGAGGCGGAACGACGTGATCTGGATCATCACGGACATGGTGATGATGACGAACAGGCCGCCGATGAGCAGCAGCAGGAGCTGGGTGCGGGTGGTGATGGCCAGGCCCACGATGAGGCCGCCCAGGGCCAGGGAGCCGGTGTCGCCCATGAAGACCTTGGCGGGCGGGGCGTTGAACCAGAGGAAGGCGATGCAGGAGCCGAGCACGGCCGAGGCCACGACGGCCAGGTCCAGGGGGTCGCGGACCGTGTAGCAGTTGCTCGACAGGTAGGACACGCAGGACTGGCGCAGCTGCCAGTTGCCGATGATCACGTAGGCGACCAGCGACAGGATGGTGGCGCCGGTGGCCAGGCCGTCGAGGCCGTCGGTGAGGTTGACGGCGTTGGAGAACCCGACGATGAGGAACAGCGCCCAGATGACGAACAGGCCGATCATCAGCGGGGGGCCGAAGTCCCGGAGGAAGGACAGGCTGGGGGCGGCGGGGGTGTAGCCGTAGCCGTTGGGGAACATGGTGACGCCGTAGGCGAAGCCGACGCCGACCACGGCCTGGCCGACCATCTTGGCGCCGCTGCGCAGTCCCAGGCTGCGGCGCTTGTAGATCTTGATGAAGTCGTCCAGGAAGCCGACGCAGCCCATCCCGACGAACAGGAACATCACCAGCAGGCCGGAGGCCGTGGGCCCGGTGGCGGAGGGCTGCACCAGCGCCAGCACCAGGTGGGAGCCGAAGTAGCCGATCACCGCGCCGAGGATGATGACGATGCCGCCCATGGTGGGCGTGCCCTGCTTGGTCTTGTGGCCCTCGGGGCCGTCGTCGCGGACCTCCTGGCCGAACTTGAAGCGGTACAGGAGTTTGATCAGCGGCGGCATCAGCGCCATGGAGACGATCAGCGACAGCGCGGCCGCTATGGAGATGCCGATCACCGGGCATCACCTTCGGTGATGAGGTCGATAACCTTTTCGAGTGCTGCCACCCGTGATCCCTTCACAATGACGACGTCTCCCGCGCGCATCCGTGCGCGCAGGGCCGTGGCGGCCGCCGAGGCGTCCGCGACCCGGACGGTCTCGCCCGCCCACAGTCCCTCTCGGCCGGTGCGCTCGGCCCCGGCCGCGATCCCTTCGGCCTGATCTCCGACCACGATCAGGTGGGAGACGCCGGTAGCGGCGGCGAGTTCGCCGATCTTCTCGTGTTCGATGCGTCCCCCGTCGCCGAGTTCGGCCATGTGGCCCAGGACGGCGATGGGTCGGCGGCCCCGGGCGAGTGCGCCCAGGGTGGTCAGTGCGGCCCGCATGGACTCGGGGTTGGCGTTGTAGGCGTCGTTGACGAGGGTGACACCGTCGTGCTCGGTGACCTCCATCCGCCAGCGGCTGACCGGGGTGGCCGCGCCCAGGGCGGCGGCGATGCCGGGGAGGTCCATGCCGAGCTCGCGGGCGACGGCGGCGGTCGCCAGGGCGTTGTGCACCTGGTGGGCGCCGACGAGGGCGAGCTCCACCGGGGCCGTCGCGCCGTCCGCGTTCAGGGTGAAGGAGGCGGCGCCGGTCTCGCCGATGACGATGTCGGTGGCGCGCACCTCGGCGTCCTCGCCGGTGCCGTAGAACACGGTGCGCGCGGTCGTGCGCGCGGCCATGGCCTTCACCCGGGGGTCGTCGGAGTTGAGGATCGCCACACCGCCGCGGGGGCCGCCGGCCGCGGGCAGCGACTCGACGAGCTCGCCCTTGGCCTTGGCGATGGCCTCGCGGTCGCCGAACTCCCCCATGTGGGCGCTGCCGACGTTGAGGACGACGCCGATGCGGGGCGGGGCCACGCGGCACAGGTGGGCGATGTGCCCGATGCCGCGGGCGGCGACCTCCAGCACCAGGTGGCGGGTGCCGGTGTCGGCGCGCAGCACGGTGAGGGGGTGGCCGATCTCGTTGTTGAACGAGCCGGCGGGCGCGACGGTGGCGCCCAGGCGCCCGACGACCTGGGCGATGAGGTCCTTGGTGGTGGTCTTGCCGGAAGAGCCGGTGACCCCGATGATCTCCGCCGCGTCGGCGCCGCGGGAGGGGGCGGCGAGGGTGTCGGCGGCGTACCGGGCGAGCCGGGCCAGCGCCTCGACGACCTCGTCGTCGCCGCCCTCCACCAGCAGGTGGGGCGCGTCGACGGGGCGGGAGACCAGGGCGGCGGCCGCCCCCGCCTCGACCGCGGCCCGCGCGTAGTCGTGTCCGTCGACCCGCTCGCCGCTCAGGGCGACGAACAGGGAGCCGGGTTCCACCAGCCGCGAGTCGACCACGACGGGTCCGTCGACGGTGGTGTCCGGGCCGGCTGCTCCGCCGAGGGCGGTTCCGGTGATATCGGCGATCCGATCGAGCGTGAGCGCGATCAAATCCACTCCTCAGGTCAGGCCCGACCCGCGGCGACCACGGGATGACGTGAGGCCACCCGGCCAAAGGACTCGGGTCGGGGGATGGCACCGCGGGCGGGCGCGCACGCGGTGCCGCGCCGGGTCCCACAGCGGTGGTGACGGGGGCGACCACGTCCATGGCGCCACCGGTGGGCGGCGGGTGTTCGGGCTGCGATTGCCGCACCCACCTTAGAACATGTTGGGGTGTCCGGGGTCCCGGCAGGGCCTGTGCACGGCAATATCCGCCACTTCGTGACCCTGGGGCGCGCCCCGTGCGCGGAGCGCACGGGGCGGGTCCGCCGGCGTGTCCTCAGCCGCCGCCGGTGGGTTTGTGGACGTCCAGCAGGGCGACGCCCAGGCGTTCGCGGACGTCCACGGACAGGTGCTCCTCGATGGCGGCGCGCAGCACCTCGCGGTCGTCGAAGGGCAGGACCTCGCCCTTGACGTACTGGCCGGTCTCGTGGCCCTTGCCCGCGACGACGATGACGTCGCCGGCCCGGGCGCGGGCGACGGCCAGGCGGATGGCGTCGGCGCGGTCGAGTTCGACGGTGACGCGCGCGCGCTCGTCCTCGGGGACGCGGGTGACGCCCTCCAGCATCGCGGCGGCGATGGCGACGGGGTCCTCCGAGCGCGGGTTGTCGTTGGTGATGACGACCTGGTCGGCGAGGCGGGCCGCGGCCTCCCCCATGAGGGGGCGCTTGGCGCGGTCGCGGTCGCCGCCGCAGCCCAGGACGACGGTGACGCCGCCCTCGGCGATGGAGCGGACCGAGGTCAGGACGGCCTCGACGGCGCCGGGTTTGTGGGAGTAGTCGACCAGGGCGGTGAAGTCCTGGAAGGACGCGGGGACCTCGCGCGCGACGACCTTCTCCATGCGGCCGGGAACGCCGGGGGCGGCGGCGACGCCCTCGATGGCGGTCTCCAGGGGCAGCCCGGCCTCGACCAGGCCGACGACGGCGGCCATGGCGTTGGAGACGTTGAAGGGCCCGGGCAGGCCGACGGAGGCCTGCGCCTCCATCCCGCCGGGGCCGACGATGCGGAAGGTGCTGCCGGCGGCGCCCAGGCGCACGTCCACGGCGTTCCAGTCCGCCTCCAGGGCGGTCTCGGGGTCGGCGTCGGAGTACCCCTCGACGCCGAAGGTGGTGACGGGCACCTTGCCCTCGCCCTGCACCATGTCCACGAGGGCGCGGCCGAAGCGGTCGTCGGCGTTGACGACGGCGATGTCGCAGTACTCCGGCGTGAACAGGCGGGCCTTGGTCTCGAAGTACTCGCGCAGGTCGCTGTGGAAGTCCAGGTGGTCCTGGGACAGGTTGGTGAAGACCGCGACGTCGAAGCGGGCGCCGCCGACCCGGCCCAGGGCCAGGGCGTGGCTGGAGACCTCCATGGCGGCGCCGGTGACGCCCTGTTCGCGCATGAGGGCGAACAGGCCGTGCAGGTCGGTGGCCTCGGGGGTGGTGAGGGAGGAGGCGACGCGCTCGTCGCCCACCCGCATCTCGACGGTGCCGATGAGGCCGGTGCCCATCCCCGCGCGGCGCAGGCCCGACTCCACCAGGTAGGAGACGGTGGTCTTGCCGCTGGTGCCGGTGGTGCCGATGAGCAGCAGGTCTTCGGAGGGGTTCTTGAAGACCCAGGAGGCGACGGTGCCCAGGGCGGCGCGCACGTCGGGGACGACCAGGGTCGGCAGTCCCGTGGCGGCGGCCCGGTCGGCGCCCTCGGGGTCGGTGAGGACGGCGGCGGCCCCCGCCAGGGCGACCTGCTCGGCGAACTCGGCGCCGTGGACCCGGGTCCCGGGCAGGGCCGCGTACAGGTCTCCCGGGCCCGCCTGGCGCGAGTCGTGGGTGATGCCGCGCACCTGGACCTCGCGGGCCGGGACCGGGTGGTCCGGGGCCAGGTCCGGGCGCAGCAGGACGGCGTCCGGGCCGAGCAGCGGCACGAGGTCGGACAGGGGACGCAGGGGCGTATGTTCAGGTCGCATTACCGGTGGCACGTGTGGAGGGTAACCGTTCGAGCGGACCGGCCGGTAATTTCCACGCTGGTGCGGGACGGATCCCGTCGCACCCGAATACCGTGGTGGGCGGGGGTGGGGCGGATGGACCGGGTGGCGCAGGCGGTGGCCGGGGGGCCACCGGTGGTGCTGGACGGCGGGCTGGCGACGCTGTTGGAGGAGTACGGGTACGACCTGTCGGGCGGGCTGTGGTCGGCGCGGCTGCTGGCCGAGGACCCCGACGCGATCCGGCGGGTGCACCGCGCCTACTTCGAGGCGGGCGCGGAGGTGGCGACGGCCGCGGGCTACCAGGCGGGCGTTCCGGCGCTGGTGGCCCGGGGGTGGTCGCGGCCGGAGGCGCTGGGGCTGGTGCGCCGTTCGGTGGAGCTGGCCCGGGCCGAGCGCGACGCGTTCGGTTCGGGGCTGGTGGCGGCCGGGGTGGGGCCCTACGGCGCGGCCCTGGCGGACGGCTCGGAGTACACCGGCGCCTACGACCTGGACGAGGACGGCCTGTACGCCTGGCACCGGGAGCGGTGGCGGGTGCTGGCCGACGCCGGTGCGGACCTGCTGGCCTGCGAGACGGTGCCGTCGGCGGCGGAGGCGCGGGCGCTGGCGCGGCTGGTCGGGGAGACGCCGGGGGTGCGGGCGTGGCTGAGCCTGTCCTGCCGGGACGGGGAGCGGCTGGGCGACGGGACCCCGGTGCGGGGGCTGGCCGCGGAACTGGCGGCCTCCGGTGCGGCGGGGCGGCTGGTGGCGGTGGGGGTGAACTGCACGGCTCCGCGGTTCGTGCCGGACCTGGTCCGGGCGGTGGCGGCGGCCGGGTTCCCCGCGGTGGCCTACCCCAACTCCGGCGAGGTGTGGGACGCCCGGGCGCGGCGCTGGACCGGCGTGTCGGAGCCGGAGGAGTTCGGCGCCGAGGCGGTGCGGTGGCACCGGGCGGGCGCGGTACTGGTGGGCGGGTGCTGCCGCACCGGACCGGAGCACATCCGGTCGGTGCGGCGGCATCTGCACGGCGGGGGCGCCCCGCGGGGTTCCGAAGGCCCGTAGGAGGCGTCGGGCGTCCCCGGGGGGCGCCGGGCACGGCGGTGGAGCCGCGGCCCGCCCGTCGGGGACCTTCTCGACGGGCGGGCCGCGGCGCAGCGGAGGCCGGAGAGGACGGCCCTAGCCGCCGCCCTCCTCTTCCTCGAAGAGGCGGATGGCGGGCGGGTCGGTGTCGGTCGGCGGGACCTTCAGGGTCTTGAGCGCGAACGACATGATGTCGTTGAACGCCGGGCCGGCCGCCTCGCCGCCGTAGTAGGTCCCCTGCGGGTTGTGCAGGACCACCTGGACGACGACCTCGGGCGCGTCGGCGGGCGCGAACCCGGCGAACGTCGAGGTGTACCCGCCGCCCTCGTAGCTCCCGGTCTCGGGGTTGACCCGGTTGGCGGTCCCGGTCTTGCCCGCCACCCGGTAGCCGTCGATGCGGGCCTGGGGCGCGGTGCCCTCGTCGCTGGTGACCGCCTCCAGCATGAGCGCCAGGCGCTCGGCGGTCTCCTCGCTGATGACGCGGGTGCGCTCGGGCTCGTCGGCGGGGGTGAAGTTGCCCTCGGTGTCGACGGTCCCGGCGACCACGCTCGGCTCCACCCGGACGCCGCCGTTGGCGACGGTGGCGTACACCGACGCCATCTGGGCGGCGTTCACGGTGACGCTGTGGCCGATGGACACCGACGGGAGCTGGGTGCCCCACCAGTCCTCGGGGTCGGTGAGGATCCCGGTCTCCTCGCCGGGCAGGGCCAGGCCGGTGGGCTGGCCGAGCCCGAACTCGGTCATGTAGCGGTGCAGCACCCCGGCGCCCACCTGGTCGGCGACCTTGATGGTGCCGACGTTGCTGGACTGGGCCATGATGCCGTTGACCGTGAGGCGCTGGGTGCCGTGGTTGCTGGAGTTGCGGAAGGTCTGGTCGTAGTACCGCAGGGCGTAGGGGACGGTGTAGACCGTCTCCGGGGTGGTCAGCCCCTCCTCCAGCGCGGCGCCGATGGTGATGACCTTGTTGGTGCTGCCGGGCTCGAAGGTCTCGGCGACCGCGCCGTTGGACCACTGCTCGGGCCCGCTGGCGGCGATGTCCGTGGGCGAGTAGGTCGGGTAGTCGGCCATCGCGATGATCTCGCCGGTGTCGGGGACCATGACGATGGCGCTGCCGCCGTCGGCGTCGAGCTCCTCCACCCGGGCCGCCAGCGTCTGGGCGACGTACCACTGCACGTCCCGGTCCAGGGTCAGGCGCACGTCCTGGCCCGGCACGGGGTCCCTGGCCACACCGCCCGCCATGGGGATCTGGGTGCCGTCCACGCCCACCTCGACCTGGCGCTCGCCCGCCTCGCCGGCGAGCACCCCGTCCATGTAGGCCTCCAGGCCCTCCAGGCCGTGGCCCTCGCTGCCGACGAAGCCGACCAGGTCGGCGGCGCCGGTCTCCTCCGGGTAGACGCGCTCGTAGTCGACCTCGGCGCCCACGCCGCGCAGCTCCAGGTCGCGCAGCTCCTGCCAGTCGCCGGGCGGCACCTTGCGGGCGACCACCTGGTAGCGGCTGGGCTTGGCGTCGACCTTGGCGGCGACCTCCTCCTCGTCGAGGTCGAAGCGCGTCACGAGTTCGTCGACGAGCCGGTCGCGCTCGTCCTCGCGGACCTCCTCCGGGTCGACGAAGACGGTGCGCACCTCCATGGACAGCGCGAACGGGTCGCCGTCGGCGTCGGTGATCGCGCCCCGCAGGGTCGGGATGTCGATGGTCTGCAGGCGCAGCTCGGAGGCGGCCTCGGCGTACTGCTCCGCCTCGAAGCCCTGGATCTGGACCAGGCGCCCGGCGAACAGCACCAGGACGGCCAGGACCAGGGCGCCGCCGATCCGGATGCGCTTGCCCGGGGCGCCCCGCCGGAAGGTGCGGCGCAGCAGCGGCGGGGGCGCGGGCGGTGCCGGGCGGCGGCGCCTGCGCTCGGTGGGCGCGGTGCGCGCCTCGCGCGGGGGCCCGCCCTCGGCCTTGGAGCCCCGCGCGCCGCCGCGCGGGGAGCCGTTCTGCGAGGTGCTGCGGGCCGGGCGGGATCCGGACTTCCCGGTACCGCCGGGCCTGCGGGGGTCGCGGGGGCGTCGGGGAGTGCTCAACCGGTGCTCCCGCCGTCGGTGGCGGCGTCCCCGGTGACCTCACCGCTGCCGGGGTCCAGGAACCGGGGCGCGTCTCCCTGCTCCATGCCCATGCCCTCGGCCTCCTCCGCGATGCGCTCGGAGGTCTCCAGGTGGGCGACGGTGCCCCGCAGGCTCTGCTCCTCGTAGGACAGCTCGCGGTTCTGGGTCTGGAGGCTGGAGATGGCGAACGCCTCCTGGGCGATGACGCCGCGCAGCAGCAGGAGGCTGACCAGGGCGCCGCCGAGCAGGCACAGGATGAGCAGGACGAACGGGATCCTGGGTGCGCGCGCGCGTGCCGCGGCGGCCGATCCCCGTGCGGGCGCGCGTTCGGCCGGGGGTGCCGCCGGGCGTGCGGCGGCGCGCCGCGGCGCGGGCGCCTTGCGCTTGCCGGAGCGGCGGGTGTCCGTCCTGGTCGTCGTCATGTGCTCTCCCTACTACCGCGCGGGCCGCACGCGTTCGGCCGCGCGCAGGCGTGCCGACTGGGCGCGGGGGTTGCGTTCGTTCTCTTCGTCCGTGGGGAGTTCGGCCCCCCGGGTGAGGAGCCGGAGCTCGGGCTGCCGGTCCGGGAGGGGGACGGGCAGGTCGGCGGGCGTGGTGTCGGTGGCCAGGGCCGCGAACGCCTTCTTGGTGAGGCGGTCCTCCAGCGAGTGGTACGACAGCACGGCGATGCGCCCCCCGACGGCCAGTCGGGAGAGGGCGGCGGGCAGGGTGCGCTCGAGGATGGACAGCTCGGCGTTGACCTCGATGCGCAGCCCCTGGAAGGTGCGCTTGGCCGGGTGCCCGCCGGTTCGGCGGGTGGCCGCGGGGATGGCGTCGCGGACCAGTTCGGCGAGTTCGCGGGTGGACTCGATGGGGCCCTGGGCGCGGCGGCGCTCGATGGCGCGGGCCACGCGGGAGGCGAACCGCTCCTCGCCGTAGGCGCGCAGGACGCGGGTGAGCTCGGACACCGGGTAGGTGTTGACGACCTCGGCGGCGGTGAGCGGCTGGGTGCGGTCCATGCGCATGTCCAGCGGCGCGTCGTGGGCGTAGGCGAAGCCGCGGTCGGTCTCGTCGAGCTGGGGCGAGGACACGCCCAGGTCGAGCAGGACGGCGTCGGCCTCCGCCGCCCCGGCCTCGTCGAGGGCGCGGGGGATCTCGGAGTAGACCGCGTGGACCAGGTGGACGCGGTCGGCATAGGGGGCCAGGCGGGCGGCGCTGCGCTCCAGGGCGGTGGTGTCGCGGTCGACGCCGACCAGGCGGGCGTTCGGGCAGGCCGCGAGGATCGCCTCGGAGTGGCCGCCCAGGCCCAGGGTGCCGTCGACGAACACGGCGCCGGGTTGGTCCAGTGCCGGTGCCAGCAGGTCCACGATGCGGTCGAGCATGACCGGGACGTGCAGGGGGTCGGCCCCCGTGCGGGCGGCCGCGACGCGGTCGTCGCCGGTCCCCCCGGCTCCCGCGCCCTCGTTCCCGCGCTCCCGGGTGTCGTCCCCCATGCGCTGCCGTTCCTCCACGCTGTCGCGCTCCCCCTCGTTCCGCCGCGGTCGCGTCCGGCCCAGGCCGGGCTCCGCGGTGTGGCGTGGCCTCACCGGGTTCCGGCGGGCCTCCGAACACGGCCGCTATTGTCCACCTTTCGGCGGACCGGCGTTGACGGTCTGGCACCGGGGAAGTCGCGCCAGCTCGTGTCACCGCGTTCGGAGGCCGTCGCCGGACCCCGGCTGCGAGGGTGTGGACTCGCCGGTGCCGTGGGTCCGGGGGTGTCCGGACTCACAGCACCCCGGGCAGCACCTCCTCCGCCAGGTCCGCGAACTCGCGTTCGCGTGCGGCCTCGTATTCCGACCAGGCCACGGCGTCCCAGATCTCCAGCCGGGTGTTGGCCCCGATGACGGCGCAGTCGCGGGTGAGCCCCGCGTAGGCGCGCAGGGGGGCCGGAACGGTGACCCGGCCCTGGCCGTCGCAGGTCTGGTCGGAGGCGCCGGCGAAGAAGATGCGACCGTAGTCGCGGACCGCGCGGTCGGTGACGGGGGCCCGGGCGAGGGAGTCGGTGATGCGCACGAACTCCTTGACCGGGAAGACGTAGAGGCAGCGTTCCTGGCCCTTGGTGATCACCACACCCCCCGACAGCTCGTCGCGGTACTTCGCGGGGAGGAACAGGCGCCCCTTCTGGTCGAGGCGGGGCGTGTGGGTACCGAGGAACACACTCCCGACCTCCCCCCGATGTGGAGAATTCGCCCTCTCCACGCTGCTCCACCTTACTCCACTCTTCCCCACCGTCAACAGCTCCGATGCGGGCACAATGGCCGATTGGACGATGAATTCGCAGGTCACAGCGGTGGGGTGCGAGTGGGGGAGGTCGAGGCCCCGGGCGTGCCGCGCCACCGGGGCTCCGGGCGGGGTCCGGGGCGTCCCCGGGAAAGTCCCGGCGGCCGCTTCGCCCCCTTATTCACCAACGCGCCGTTCGTCGCACCCCGGGCTCCACGAATGATCAGATGAGCAATTCTCACGCTTTAGTCCACTTTCGTAGCACCGGACCGCATTCGACGACCGATTCCGGCACTTTGGTTTGCAATCGCTCTGATTGGCCCTAGCCTCGGTTCCGAACACCGACACACGCAGCGGGAGGGGTCTCGTGTCACTCGGCACACACCACGGCGGGGGCGGCGTCCAGGCGGACGTGGAAGAGGTCGTCGCCGTGGCGGACCGCATCCGCGGCGCCATCGAGACGGTCATCGAGGGCAAGCCGGAGGTCCTGCGCATCGCGCTGACCGTCCTGCTGTCCGAGGGCCACCTGCTCATCGAGGACGTCCCCGGTGTCGGCAAGACCATGCTGGCCAAGGCCCTGGGCCGGGCGGTGGACTGCTCCGTGCAGCGCGTCCAGTTCACCCCGGACCTGCTGCCCGGCGACATCACCGGGGTCAGCGTCTACCACCAGGAGCGGCGCGAGTTCGAGTTCAACCCCGGGCCGGTCTTCGCCAACATCGTGCTGGGCGACGAGATCAACCGCGCCTCGCCCAAGACCCAGGCCGCCCTGCTGGAGTGCATGGAGGAGCGGCAGGTCAGCGTCGACGGGCGCACCCGCCCCCTGGAGCGGCCGTTCATGGTCGTGGCCACCCAGAACCCGGCGGACATGGAGGGCACCTACGCCCTGCCCGAGGCCCAGCGGGACCGGTTCATGGCCCGTGTCTCCGTGGGCTACCCCTCCCCCCAGGCCGAGCTCGACATGATCGACTCGCACGGCACCGGATCGCCGCTGGAGGGCCTGGCCGCGGTCACCGACGCGGGCACCGTCCGCCGCCTGGCCGACCTGGTGCGCGGGGTGCACGTGGCCCCCGGCATGCGCCGCTACATCGTGGACCTGGTCAACTCCACCCGGACCAGCCCCGACCTGGACCTGGGCGCCTCCCCGCGGGCCACCCTGCACCTGGTGCGGGCCGCCCGCGCGCACGCCGCCCTGGAGGGCCGCCACTACGTCGTCCCCGACGACGTCCAGAACCTGGCCGTGCCCGTCCTGGCGCACCGCCTGCTGGTCGGCCCGCAGGCGCAGATGGAGCGCACGGCCCCCGAGCGGATCGTCGCCGACCTGGTCGCCCGGCTGCCCGTCCCCGCCCCCCGCTGATCCCCCGCACCGGTCCGCCGACCGGTCCCCTACGAGAAGAGGGTCCATGCGCCCGCGACGAACCCTCACCGCCCGAGGCGTGTGCATGCTGCTCCTGGGCCTGGCCGCGCTGGTCGCCGGGTTCGTCGTCGGACAGCGGGAGCTGGTGGTCCTGGGCGTGCTGGCCACGGCGCTGCCGCCGGCGGCGGCGCTCTCCCTGATCGGGGCCGCCGACCGGGTGGTGCACAGCCGCAGCGTCGTACCCTCCCGGGTCCCGGCGGGGCACGACGCCCGGATCATGATCCGGATCGGCAACTCCTCGCACACCTGGCCGGTGGCGGCGGTGTCGGTCGGCGACACCCTGCCCACCCGGCTGGGCCACGAGCCCCGCTACTCCATCGGCTTCCTAGGCCCGCGCGGCGTCCGCGACCTCGCCTACCTGGTCCGCCCCGCCGTGCGCGGCAACTACCCGCTGGGCCCGCTGTGGATCGCGCTCACCGACCCGCTGGGCCTGGTGCGGGTGGAGCAGCGCCCCGGAGCCCCCGAGCACCTGCTCGTCACCCCCGCCACCGTGCCCCTGGACCGGAGCGGCAGCTCGGGCGGCACCCAGGGGGACGACTCGCCGCGCCGCACGCAGAGCGGGATCGGCGAGCAGGACCCGGTCCCCCGCGGGTACCAGTACGGCGACGAGCTGCGCAGGGTCCACTGGCGCTCCACCGCCAAGCACGGCGAGCTGATGGTGCGCCGCGACGAGCAGCACCGGCGCGAGTACGGCGTCGTCCTGCTCGACACCCGGCGCGGCGCGCACGCGGGCGGCGGGCCCGCCGACTCCCTGGAGACCGCCGTGGGCGCCGCCGCCTCCGTCGCCCTGCACCTGCTCGACCGGAACCACGAGGTGCGGCTGCACACCGAGCGCGGGCGGATGCCCGCCGCCGTGCCCGGCGCCCTGCTGGACGGACTCGCCGTCCTGGAGGCCTCCGACGCCGCCGCCCTCCCCGCCCTCCCCACGTCCGGCGCCTCCCTGACCGTCGCGGTGACGGGCGCGCTCACCGCGGAGGAGGCCGCGGCCCTGGCCAGGAGCGGGGGCGGGCACCGGGTGGCCGTGCTGTGCGCGGGGGCCGCCTGGCCCTCCGAGCAGGCGCGCGCCGGCGCCGGCGAGATCCTGGCCGCCTCCGGCTGGCGGGTCGTGCACCTGCCGGCCCTCTCCGAACTGCCTTCGCTGTGGCGCGACGCCGCACCCCTCGGGAAGGTCCCGCGTTGAAAGCCCTGATGCCCCTGGCCGCACTGGTCTCCCTGCTGTGCGCCCTCCCCCTCATCGCGCCGCTGGTGCGCGGTGACGACTGGTGGCTCCCCGCGGTCCTGCTCATGGGCGCGGCCACCGCCGTGTCGGTGCTCTACCGGGTGCTGACCGGGTGGCTGGGCCTGCTCGTGCCCGTCCTCCAGCTGGCCGTGGTGGCGCTGCTCGTCGTCCCGCTGTTCGCCGGGCACCTGGCCCCCCTGGGCGTGCTGCCCTCCGGGGCGGCGGTCGGGCACGTGCTCACCGCCTTCTCCCAGGGGCTGGAGGTCATCGACACCAACGAACCGCCGGTGACCGCGACCGCCGGGGTGATGCTGATCATCGCGCTGGCGTTCGCGCTGTTCCTCGTCGCCGCCGACTTCCTGGCCGCCACCGCCCGCTGCCCCGGCATGGTCGGCGGGCTGCTGCTGGCCCTGGCCGTGGTGCCGCTGGTGGTGGAGGGGTCCGGGATCGGCACCGGCGCGGTCGTCGTGTGCGTGTTCGGGTTCGTCCAGCTGCTGGCCGTGGACATGTGGGTGCGCGGCCGCGAGTGGGGGGTGGCGGTGCCCACGCCGCCGCTGGGCGCCCTCCGGCACGGGGCCGCCGCGGCCCTGGCCGCGACCGTCGCCGTCGTGCCGGCGCTGGCCCTGCCCGCCGCGCTGCCGGGCCTGCGCACCGACGCCTTCCACACCCTGGCCCAGGGAACCTACGTCGGCCGCCAGAACGACGTCATCACCACCACGCACCCGCTGGTGTCGATGCGCCGGGACCTGCTGTCCAGCTCCGACCGGACCGTATTGACCTACCGCACCGACGCCGAGGAGCCCGGCTACCTGCGCCGGTACGTGCTGGACGAGTTCGACGGCGTCAACTGGACGATGAACCCGGTCGACGCCTCCGGGGACACCCGGGTCCAGGACGAGCTCCCGCTGCCCACCGGGTGGCCGTCCGCGCCGGAGGAGGACACCGTGATGACACGGGTGTCCCTGGACTCCGACGTCGAGGGCATGGACTTCCTGCCGCTGCCGTACTGGGCGCGGTCCGTCGACGTCTCCGGCGACTGGTACGTGCACCCCGACAGCCTCATGGTGTTCACCACCGAGCAGCCGCCCACGGGCCTGAGCTTCACGGTGGAGACCACCGAGCGGGAGGTCACCGCCGAGGACCTGGCCGGGGCCGCGGGGTCCCCGCTGTCGCTGCCGGGCGACTTCCGCTCGGTGCCCTCCTCCGTGGGGCGGGAGGTCCGGGAGCTCACCGAGGAGGTGACCGGCCACACCGACTCGCCCTACCTCAAGGCGGTCGCCCTCCAGGAGTTCTTCACCTCGGGGGACTTCACCTACAGCCTGCGCCCGCCGGAGGTGCCCGCCGACGCCGACCCGCTGGTGCACTTCCTGACCGTGGACCGGACCGGGTACTGCCAGCAGTTCGCCGGGGCGATGGCCGTGATGGCCCGCCAGGCGGGCATCCCCGCCCGGGTCGCGGTCGGCTACACCGCGGGCGAGCGCACCGGCGACGGCCGCTGGACCGTGACCAGCGGCGACGCCCACGCCTGGCCGGAGCTGTACTTCGAGGGCGCCGGGTGGGTGCGCTTCGAGCCGACGCCGGGCGGGGTGGGCGGCCAGGGCTCGGCGACCGAGCCCGAGTACACCGACGGGGGCGGGCTCACCGCCGAGCGCCCCGACCCCGAGCCCACGCCCGGCTCGACGGAGGAGCCGACCCCGGAGCAGGAGGAGCCGGAGCCGACCCCGGAGGACTCCCCCTCCCCGTCCCCCTCCGCCGAGGAGGAGCAGGAGGCCGCGGCCGCGCCCGCCGGGGACGGCCGGGACGCCCCGGACCTGTCGTGGCTGCCCGCCGCGGCGGCCGTGGCGGCCCTCCTCCTGCTGCCGTTCCTGCCCGCCGCGGTGCGCGCGTCCGTGCGCCGGTCCCGCCTGGGCCGCCCGGGCGCGGCCTGGCGGGAGCTGCGCGACACCTGCGTGGACCTGGGCCTGGGCTGGGACCTGGCGGAGAGCCCGCGCGGCACGGCGGCCCGCCTGGCGGCCCTGCGCGACGCGGACCGGGTACCGCTCCCGGAGGAGACGCGCGCGGCCCTGCACCGCCTGGCGCTGGCCGAGGAGCGCGACCGGTACGCCCCGGCGGCCTCCTGGAGCGAGGAGGTCGGCGCGGACCTGCGCGTCATCGTGCGCGGCCTGCCCGCGGTGGTGCCGCGGGGCGTGCGCCTGCGCGCGGCGCTGCTCCCCCGCTCCCTGTGGGACCGCCCCCGCCGCCCGGTCGCGGACCCCACCCCGCAGAACGCCTGACCGCCCCGGGCCGGGCACGCCCCCGGCCCGGGCACGCCCCCGGCCCGGACCCGCCGCCCTCCGGGGGCGGGTCCCCTCCCGGAACACCCGCCCCAGAAAGAACACGAACACCCACCCCGGCGAGAGGCCCCGCTCCCGCCACGGACACACCCTGCCCCGGAGTGCCATCCCCGGGCGGAACGCGGGAGCCCACCCAGACAGGGGTCACCGCTCCCCGGCCGGGCACGCCACCTTCCCGATGCGGGCCCCCTTTCGGAGCACCCGCCCTGGTCAAGGCACGGACGCCCGCTCCGGCGAGAGACACCGCTCCCGGCACGGACCCTCCCCGGCCCCGGAGTACCCGTCCGGGCAGGGATCAACGCTCTTCGGTCGGCGGAACGGCGGTGGGGACGACGAAGGGGCCCCGCACGGTGTGCGGGGCCCCGTTCGTGATCCGGTCGGTCAGGGTGGCGAGATCACTCGTCGCCCTGCTGGCGGCGGCGCCAGCGCTCCTCGAAGCGATTCATCATGCCCGGGCGGTCGCCCTTGCGGCGCTTGGGCTCGTCCGGCGGGGCCTCGGCCGGCCCGCCGACGGCGGCCCGGCGCCAGGCGTTGAGCCCCCACAGCAGACAGGCCAGCATCACGAGGAAGCCGCCCACGCTGACGGTGACACCGACCGCGAGGCCGACGCTGCTGCCGAGCAGCAGGCCCGTCAACATCAGCACGAGGCCGAGGACGAACCCGAGCCCTGCCTTGATGATCCGGCGCTTGTGATGGACCACGGGGTTCGTCTGCCGAACGGTGTTCGCGAACTTCGGGTCCTCGGCATACAGCGCCTGCTCGATCTGGTCGAGCATGCGCTGCTCGTGTTCAGAGAGCGGCACGGCGCCTCCCTACAACAGTCCCCGGTTGGGGTGACGGGTACTGATCAATGATCTCTTGGTCAGTGGTATGCCCAGAATACGGTGCGCTAGCGCACCGTGGAAGGAAAAGCTGCGTGCGGACCTGACCGACCAAGGCCACGATACCCCCGCGCTGTATCGGAAACACCGGCTTCCATGCCTCTCTGTCTACCCTGACTCCGGTCCTACCCCATGTAACGCTGAGGACGGCCCGGAAGTTGCGGCATCATACGTCGTTTTCGTCACGCTTGGCCAATACCGCCGACTGTAGCGCGCCCGGTCCGAATCGTTCCGCCACCCGGTCCATGACGCGCTCGACGTCGCGCCACCCCGTGTCCTGTTCGTCCAGGGCCAGCTGGCGGTGCACCCCGGAGGCGGGAACGATCCCCTCCATGCGAACGCCGACCAGGCGCATCGGGGTTCCCCTCAGCCCGGATTCGGCGTAAAGGGCCCGGGCGACGGCGTTGATCTCCCGGCCGACGTCGGTGGCGTCGGGCAGGGTGCGGGCCCGGGTGATGGTCGAGAAATCACCCTTGCGGAGCTTGACGCTCACCGTGCGCCCCATCTGCCCCGAGGCCCTCAGCCTCCTCGCCACCTTCTCGGAGAGCCGCAGCAGCTCGCGGTGGACCTCTTCGGGGTCGGCGACGTCGACGGCGAAGGTCTCCTCGGCGCCGATGCTCTTGTCCTCGCTCTCGGGCTCCACCGGGCTGTCGTCGACGCCGTGGGCGAGGTCGGCCAGCCGGGCTCCGTGCTTGTCGCCCAGTTCCATGCGCAGCAGGTCGCGGTCGTACCGGGCCAGGGCGCCGACGGTGCGCACGCCCATCCGGGCCAGGGTCCGCTCGGTCTTGTCCCCCACCCCGGGCAGCGCGCCGACCGGCAGCGGGTCCAGGAAGGAGCGGACCGCCGCGCTCGGCACCAGGAGCAGGCCGTCGGGTTTGCAGTGGGTGGAGCCGAGCTTGGCGGTGAACCGGGTGGCGGCCACCCCCACCGAGCAGGTCAGCCCCTGCTCCGCGCGGACCCTCTCGCGGATCATCGCGGCGATCCGCACCGGCCCGCCCAGGCGCCTGCGCGCCCCGGAGACGTCCAGGAACGCCTCGTCCAGGGACAGCGGCTGCACCAGCGGGGTGACCGCCCGCAGGATCTCCATGACCGCCCGGGAGACCTCCCGGTAGGCGCGCCCGTCGGGCGGGAACACGGCGGCGCCGGGGCACAGGCGCAGGGCCTGCGCCATCGGCATCGCGGAGTGGACGCCGCGGGCGCGGGCGCGGTAGTCGGCGGAGGAGACGACGCTGCGCGGGCCGGTGCCGCCGACGATGATCGGCGTGTCCGCCAGGCCGGGGTTGCGCAGCCGCTCCACGCTCGCGAAGAACGCGTCCATGTCCAGGTGCAGGACGTTGCAGTCGGAGTCCGGGCCCGACCCGTCGCGCGGGAAGTCCGCGCCCAGGGGGACGATGCCCTGCGGGGTGACCATGCCCCGCAGCGCGGCCCCGCGCTCCAGTTGACGTCGGCTCATACGGTCAGGCTACGCGCCGGGCGGGACGGTTCTCAGGGCCGGTGGGCGGTGACGTGCAGCTGGGTGGCGATGCCCAGCAGCTCGGGGTGGTCGGCCGCGGCCTTCTCCAGTTCCACCAGGTGGCGGCCGGCGTGCACGTCGCCCTCCCAGGCGTGGCCGGGGACCAGGTCGGCGAACACCCGGACGCCGCGGACCCGCTCGCCGGTGAGCCCGGCGGCGCCGACCAGCTCCAGGACGCCGCGGCGGGTGAACCGCCGCGGGATCGGGTCGCCCGGGCCCCAGCGGCCCTCGGCGTCCTCCAGGAGGGCGCGGGCGTCGGTGAGGTGTCCGGCCAGGGCGCGGTGCAGGGCCCCGGCGACGGCGTTGGTGACCAGCAGGCTGACCGCGCCGCCGGGCCGGGTGATGCCGACCACGTCGCGCAGGGCGGCGACGGGGTCGTCGACGTACTCCAGCACGTTGTGGACCAGGACGAGGTCGGTGCTCCCCTCGGGGAACAGCGTGGCCAGGTCGCCGGTGTCGCCCTGCACGCCGCGCACCCGCACCCCGCGCTCGGCGGCGCGGCGCTCCAGGGCTGCCAGCGAGTCGGGGCTGGGCTCGACGACGGTGACCCGGTGGCCGAGCTCGGCGAGCGGGACGGCGGCCCCTCCGGTCCCGCCCCCGGCGTCGACGATGTCCAGGGGGGAGTCGCCGCCGAGGCGGTCCAGCAGTCCGGCCAGGGCCTCCCACACGACGGCGGTCCGCGCGGTGTTGGCCGCCCGGCCCGGGCCGGTGGCCCCGCCCTCTCCCAGACCGCTCACTGCCGCCTCGCTCCTGTCGCCCACCGGTCCCCCACCGTGCTCGTCCCACCCGGCGCCCGCACCCCGTGCGCGCGCCGGTCCGCGCCCGCCTACAGGGCGAGCGTCGCCTTGTTCTCCATCAGCCTGGACAGCAGCCCGTTGACGAAGTTGGGAGACTCGTCGGTGGACAGTTCCTTGGCGACCCCCACGGCCTCGGCGATCGCCACCGCGTCGGGGATGTCCTCGGCCCACAGCAGCTCGTAGGCGCCCATCCGCAGGATGTTGCGGTCCACGACCGGCATCCGCTCCAGGGTCCAGCCGATCGCGTAGGTGTCGAGGAGTTCGTCGATGCGGTCCCGGTGGCCGTCGACGGCGCGGGCCAGCTGCTCGGTGAACTCGTTGATCGGCGGCTCGGGCTGGGCCCGGCGGCGGCGGATGACCTCTTCCACCGAGATGCCGCGCACCTCGGCCTCGTAGAGGACCTCGACCGCGCGCCGCCGCGCCTTGCGCCGTGCTCCGCTCATCAGTTGACTCGCCCGAGGTAGTCGCCCGTGCGGGTGTCGACCTTGACGCGCTCGCCGGTGGAGATGAACAGGGGCACCTGGATGGTGGCGCCGGTCTGGACGGTGGCGGGCTTGGTGCCGCCGGTGGAGCGGTCGCCCTGGACGCCGGGGTCGGTGTGGGTGATCTCCAGCTCGACCGCGGCGGGCAGCTCGATGTAGAGCGGGTTGCCCTCGTTGGTGGCCACCGTGACCTTGGTGTTCTCCAGCAGGAAGTTGCTGTCGTCGCCGACGACGGCCTCGGGGACCGGGAGCTGGTCGTAGGTCTGGGTGTCCATGAAGATGTAGGACTCGCCGTCGTGGTACAGGTACTCCATGTCGCGGCGGTCGACGTTGGCGAACTCGACCTTGGCGCCGGCGTTGAAGGTCCGGTCCACGATCTTGCCGGTGAGGACGTTCTTCAGCTTGGTACGGACGAACGCGCCGCCCTTGCCCGGCTTGACGTGCTGGAACTCGAGGACGTTCCACAGAACGTTGTCGATCCGCAGGGTCGTGCCGTTCTTGATGTCGTTCGTCGTGGCCACTTCGGTCGTCTCTCCCAGGGGTCTGACACGTCGGGGACCGGAACCTCGCAGGGCCCGGTCGGCGGTTCGGTGGGGCGGGCCGAGGGCGCCCCGGGAGCCGTCCCGGGCGCGCCTGTGCACAGGCCGCCTGGCTGCCAGTCTAGTGGCTCCCCGGAACCGGGGCGTCGCCCGCGACGGCGGCGTAGGCCGCGTCGAGCAGCTCCGGCGCGGGCCCGGCCAGGATGGCCGGCTTCGCGAGGCCGTCCAGGACCACGAACCGCAGGGTGGCGCCGCGGGCCTTCTTGTCGACGCTCATGGAGGCGCGCAGCCCCGGCCAGGCGGCGGCCCCGTAGGAGACGGGCAGGCCCACGGAGGTGAGCAGCTCGCGGTGGCGGGCCACCAGGTCCGCGTCGATGCGCCCGTCGAGCCGGGCGAGCTCCGCGGCGAAGACCATGCCGATGGAGACGGCGTACCCGTGGCGGAACGTGTAGTTCTCGGCGCGCTCGATGGCGTGCCCCAGGGTGTGGCCGTAGTTGAGGATCTCGCGCAGGCCGCTCTCCCGGAGGTCGCCGGAGACCACCTCCGCCTTGACCCGGATGGCCCGTTCGATGAGCTCGCGGGTATGGCGGCCCTCGGGCAGGGCCGCCCCCTCGGGGTCGTCCCCGACCAGGTCGCAGATGACGGGGTCGGCGATGAACCCGGCCTTGATGATCTCGGCGAGCCCGCCGATGTAGTCGGCCCTGGGCAGGGTGGGCAGGGTGGCCAGGTCGCACAGCACCCCGGCCGGGGGGTGGAAGGCGCCGACGAGGTTCTTGCCCTCGGGCGTGTTGATGCCGGTCTTGCCGCCGACGGCGGCGTCCACCATGCCGAGCAGGGTGGTGGGGACCAGGACGGCCCGCACGCCGCGCAGCCAGGTGGCGGCGACGAACCCGGCCAGGTCGGTGGTGGCGCCCCCGCCCACGCCCACGACGGCGTCGCTGCGGGTGAAGCCGTTCAGCCCCAGCCGGGTCCACAGGTCGGCGGCGACGGCCGCGGTCTTGGCGGCCTCGCCGTCGGGGACGGGCATGGGGTGGACGGTGTACCCGGCGGCGCGCAGGGCGCCGGCGACCGGGCGGGCGACGGCGTCCAGGCCCTCGGGGTGGATCACCGCGACGCGGGAGGCCTCCCCGACCAGGGAGGGCAGCTCGGCGAGCACGCCGCTGCCGACGACGACGTCGTAGCGTCCCGCGTCGTCGCCGACGCGGATGCGGGTGGTGGTCACGGGGCGGCCTTCCCGGTGTCGAGGGTGGGCACGATGGCGTCGACGATCTCCTCGGGGTGGAATCCGGTGGTGGGCACCGTCACCGTGGCGAGGGACTCGTAGACCGGCAGCCGCTCGTCCAGGAGCTTGCGCAGCCGGGCCCGGGGGTTGCCGACCAGCAGGGGCCGGGCGGCGTCCATGCCGACGCGCTTGGCGGCCTCGGCGAACTCCACCTGGAGGTAGACCACGTGGTGGTCGGCCAGGTCGCGGCGGGTGTCCTCGTCCAGGACGGCGCCGCCGCCGACCGCGATGACGCCCTCCCAGGAGCGCAGCCCCTCGGCGACGACCTCGCGCTCCAGCGCCCGGAAGTGCTCCTCGCCGTCCTCCAGGAAGATGTCGCCGACGGGCTTGCCCGCCCGCTTCTCGATCTCGGTGTCGGTGCACAGCAGGTCGGCGCCCAGGCGGCGGGCCAGGGCCTCCCCGACCGTGGACTTGCCCGAGCCGGGCGACCCGATCAGGACCGCGATCGCTCGTGACACGCTACTTCCCACCTTCGTCTCGGTCCCGGGGCCCGCCGGCGGCGGGCCCCGGGCGGGTCAGCGGATCTCCAGGGAGTCCAGGTAGCCCCGGAGGTTGCGGGCGGTCTCCTCGACCGAGTCGCCGCCGAACTTCTCGATGGCGGCCTCGGCGATGACGAGGGCGACCATCGACTCGGCGACCACGCCGGCGGCCGGGACCGCGGTGACGTCGCTGCGCTGGTGGTGGGCCCGGGCGGGCTCACCGGTCTCGGTGTCGATGGTGTCCAGCGCCCGCGGCACGGTGGCGATGGGCTTCATGGCGGCGCGCACCCGCAGCGGGTCGCCGGTGCTCATGCCGCCCTCGACGCCCCCGGCGCGGTTGGTGCGGCGGCGGACCCCGTCGGGTCCGGGCTCGATCTCGTCGTGGGCCTGCGAGCCGCGGCGGGCCGCGGTGCGGAACCCGTCGCCGACCTCGACGCCCTTGATGGCCTGGATGCCCATCAGGGCGGCGGCCAGCCGGGCGTCCAGGCGGCGGTCCCAGTGGACGTGGGTGCCCAGGCCCGGGGGCAGCCCGTAGGCGAGGACCTCGACGACGCCGCCGAGGGTGTCCCCGGACTTCTTGGTGTCGTCGACCTCCTCGACCATGCGGGCGCTGGTCTGCGGGTCGAAGCAGCGCAGCGGGTCGGCGTCGACCGCGGCCAGGTCCTGCGGGCCCGGCTCGGGCGCGTCGTCGGGGACGGAGACCGGCCCCATGGACACCACGTGGCTGAGGATCTCCACGCCCAGCGCCTGTCGGCAGAACCGCCGGGCGACCTCGCCGATGGCGACGCGGGCGGCGGTCTCCCGGGCGCTGGCGCGCTCCAGGATGGGCCTCGCCTCGGTGTGCCCGTACTTCTGCATGCCGACGAGGTCGGCGTGGCCGGGCCGGGGGCGGGTGAGCGGGGCGTTGCGGGCGATGCCGTCCAGCACCTCGGCGGGCACCGGGTCGGGGGACATCACCTGCTCCCACTTGGGCCACTCGGTGTTCCCGACCTCGATCGCGACCGGGCCCCCGAGGGTGCGGCCGTGTCGGATGCCCCCGATGACGGAGACCTGGTCCTGCTCGAACTTCATCCGGGCGCCACGACCGTACCCGGCGCGGCGGCGGAGCAGCGCGGCGGCGATGTCGTCAGAGGTGACGGACACACCGGCCGGGAGGCCCTCCAGAATCGCGACGAGTGCCGGCCCGTGGGATTCCCCTGCGGTCAGCCAACGCAACATGGACCGATCTTTTCACGGATCGGTCCGAGGGGTGGCATCCGGTCTCAGAGTTCGGGCAGCAGGGGTCCGGCGGCCAGGACGGTGGCGAGGGTCGCGGCGAGCATGAAGGGCCCCAGCGGGAAGGTCGAGCCCGGGGAGGCGCGGCGCAGCGCGATCAGGACCAGGCCCACCGCGGAGAAGGCCGCGAACGCCCAGAAGACGGCGGTCAGCGCGCCCAGCGGCCCGGCCGCCCACCCGGCGTACAGGCCGGTCAGCCCGGACAGGCGGACGTCGCCCAGGCCCATCCCCCGCGGGTGGATCCGCCACAGCAGCCAGTACAGGACCGTGACGAGGACCATGCCCAGCAGGGCGTCCAGGAGCCGTCCCGGGGCCGGTCCGTCCGGCGGTGTCAGCGCGGCCAGGGCGATGAGGGCGGCGGCCACCGGGTAGGCGGGCCGGACCAGGGCGTCGGGCAGGCGCTGGACCCGCAGGTCGACGACGGACAGGGCGGAGCCCACCGCGACGAGCCAGAGCACCGCGGGCAGCCACAGGGGCGTCCAGTCCGGGTGCAGGACGGCGGCGGCCCCGGCGAGGGCTGCGGCGGGAACGGCCAGCAGGACGGCCCCGGGGTGGGAGCGCACGGTCTGCTCGCAGTGCGGGCAGCTGCCGCGGCCGCGGAAGGCGCGGTCGGCCACCAGGGGGAACCACCGCCAGAACCGGAGCTCGGCCAGGCAGTGCGGGCAGCGCGGCGGCGGCGGTCCGTCCTCGCCCGGGGCGGGCTCCGGTTCCGGCGCGCCCGCGTGCCCGGCGCGGGCCTGTGCGGCGCCGTCCCTGGTGGCGGCCGCGTCGAGGGGGGCGCGGGTGTGCGGGTCGGCCGGGCCGGCCGGTCCGAACAGGGGTACCAGGCGGCCGCCGACGTGTCCGGCGAGCAGGCCGGCCAGGGCCGTGACCGCGATGACGGCGACCGCCCAGTGGTCGGCGAGGGGCGCGAGCGCCGAGGGGGTGGGCATGATGCGAAGCTACCCGTCGGCGCGCCGCGCCGACAGGCCCGGGCGCCGCCTGTGGAGAACTCCGGGGCCCTCAGTCGGTCTCGCGCCTGGCGCGCACGACCGCGCTGAGCTCGATCCCGCCGGGCAGGACGTGGCGGAGCTCGGCGGCCAGGCGCTCGGCGACGCGGCGCAGGGATTCGTCGTCGCGCTCCTCCAGCTCCAGGCGGATGCCGATGTCGGCCCGCTGGGAGGGGTGGATGCGCACGCGCTCGATGCCGAACTCGGTGTGGGTGACCCGGTAGACCAGGGCCAGGACCTGGGGGTCGTCCTTGGGCTCGGGGACGGTGCCCTGCTCGGCGAGCATGGTCAGGAAGCGGCCCTGGACGGTGTAGGGCACGGGGCCGGACACGTCGATGACCAGGGCGTCGGCGCCCTCCTCCACGGCGGCCTGGCAGGCGTCCTTGGTGGTGAAGGGGACGGGGCGGGCGTCGGAGCGCCAGCGGCGGACGGCGTCGACCGAGGTGAAGGCCAGCACGCCGCGGCGGCCGTCCCTGCCGGTCATGACCGGCACGGCGACCTCGCTGTTCTTGTCCTTGGTGAGCCCGCCGACGCCCTCCTCGGTCTCGGTGGCCACGGCGACCACGGGGATGAGGACGCGGGAGCCGCTCAGGGCGGCCAGCACCTGGCGGTCGCCGATCTCGCCGGCGGCGTGGGCGCGCAGGCGGGATTCGACCTCGGGGTCGGCGCTCCCGTCGTCGTCACGGAAGTTCTGGGCGCCGATGATCGTTGGTCTGCTCACGACCCCCGACTCTACCCGGGCGGGGGTCCGGGCGGGGCGGCGTCGCGCTCACCCGTCACCGACGGTGGCCCGCTGGACACCGGGGCGCCGCCCGGCGGCCGCCGGGGTGTCACCGGCCGGCTCCAGGGCGGCGAGGAGGCCCTCCAGTTCGGCGGTGCGCAGCGGTCCGAGGCGGTCGAACATCAGGGCGCGGACCCGGGCGGCGTGGCCGGGGGCGACCTCGGCCAGCAGGCGCGCCCCCTCGTCGGTGAGGACGGCCCACAGGCCGCGCCGGTCGTCGGTGCACTCCTCCTTGCCGACCAGGCCGTCGCGTTCGAGGCGGGCGATCTGGTGGGAGAGGCGGCTCTTGGAGACGATGACGCTGTCGGCCAGGGCCCGCATGCGCATGCGCCGCCCGGGGGCCTCGGACAGGTGCACGAGGATCCCGTACTCGATGAGGCCGAGGCCGCCGCGCCCGCGCAGGTCGCGCTCGAGCTCGTCGTAGATCCAGGCGTTGACGCGCAGGAAGCTCCGCCAGACCCGTTGTTCGCCGTCGTCGAGCCATGCCGGGTTCTCCATGGGGGCGATTCTAGTGGTGGAGGTTGCGTGTGGGGTGTCGACCACATTAGATTCTTCCCAGGAAGATATTTCTAAGGTACCTTGTTCCTAGGCAACAGAAGGGCCCGAGAACCGGGTCCCCGACCCGCGACAGGGAGACAGTCAGATGGCAGCGCAGGAACTCAAGGCCGGCACCTGGAAGATCGACGCCGCTCACAGCACCGTCGGGTTCTCCGTCCGCCACATGATGGTGAGCAAGGTCCACGGGCGGTTCGAGAAGTTCGACGCCACCCTGACCGTGCCCGAGGACCCCGCGCAGTCCTCGGTCGAGGCCACGATCGACGCCACCTCGATCAACACGGACAACGCCGACCGCGACAACCACATCCGTTCGGCGGACTTCTTCCACGTGGAGGACCACCCCGAGTTCTCCTTCCGCTCCACCGGCCTGGCCGCCGACGGCGAGGACTTCGTCCTCAAGGGCGACCTGACCATCAAGGGCAACACCAAGCCCGTCGAGCTGAAGCTGGAGTTCAACGGCTCCACCCTCGACCCCTACGGCCTGGACCGCTCCGGCTTCTCCGCCACCACCCAGATCAGCCGCAAGGAGTTCGGCGTCGACATCGAGATGCCGATGGACGGCGGCGGCGTGGTCGTCGGCGACAAGATCACCATCACGATCGACGCCGAGTTCACCCGCCAGGCCTGACCGGCCCGGCGCCCTGTCCCCCCTGACCCCGGGGACCGGCGTCCGCTCCGGCCGGCGCCGGCCGGAGCGGACGCGCCGTGCGGCCACCCGCCCCTCGGGGGCGGGGCGGGAGGCCGCCCTCCGAAGGCGCCCGCGGACGTCCGTCCCGCGGGCGCCTTCGCCTTTCCCGGGGTCCGCGCGCCCGGCCGCCGGGGCCGACACCGGGTTCTGACGGCACCGGACTTTGACGACACCGTGTCGCCATCTTCGGGAGGGCTCGGCTATCGTCGACCGGGGCGGGACGGTCCCCGCCCCTCGCCCCGCGCACCCGCGCCCGACAGGAAGGCCCGCCATGTCCGGCCCCTTCTCCCCCGAGGTCGTCACCGCCGTCACCGCCCACATGAACGGCGACCACCCCGAGGACACCCTGCTGATCTGCCGCGCCCTGGGCGGGCACCCCGACGCCACCGGGGCCCGCATGACCGGCCTGGACGGGGAGGCCGGGGAGTACGCCGTCACCGTCGGCGGCACCGAGCACACCGTGCGGATCCCCTGGGCCCACCCGCTCACCGAGCGCCCCCAGATCCGGCAGGAGGTCGTGCGGATGTACCAGGAGGCCTGCGAGAAGCTCGGCGTCACCCCGCGCGGCCACTGACGGCCTGTGAGCGAACGGACCCGTACAGCGGGAACCCGGAGGGCGTGACCGGAGTCCTAGAGGGTGAAAGACGGGGAGAGGCGCGCATCGTCGACGGGGGTCCGCGGGCGCACGGTCGACACCGGCCGTCGCCGGGCATCTAACCTGGAGACGGCCCGCCGATCCCGGCCACGACACCCACGCAACCGAAGGACGGCACCGACCTCCATGGTCACGCCCCACACCGGTGACGACAACGCGCCGACGCAACGGATCGAACCCACCGCGCCCACCGCCAAGGCGGACCCCGCCCCGCGGGCCACGCGGTGGGTCACCCGTGTCCTGCGGCCGGGCTCCGGCCGCGACGCGACCCCTCCCACCCGCGTCCAGGGCCCCGGCCCGGCGGCCCCGCCCACCCGGGTGGACCGGCCCGCCGCGGCCACCGCCGGCCCCGGCGCCCCGCGCCCCGGCGGCGACGCCCGCACCCCCTGGTGGCGCACCCTGTTCGGCCCCTTCCTGGACTGGCTGGCCCGCCTCGTCTCCCGGGTCGTCGTCGGCCCGGCCAGCGACCTGGACTACGCCGTCCCCGCCGAGCTGCGCCGCCGCTACCAGGTCCTGGACCGCATCGGCGCGGGCGGCGAGGCCGTCGTCTACCTCGTCGAACCCACCGACTCCCCCGGCCGCCGCCTGGCGCTGAAGGTGTACCGGCCCGGCCACGACATCAACCGCGAACTGCTGGACCGGCTGCGCGCCCGCGGCACCGCCTCCCCGCACACCCCGGCCGTCCAGGGCTACGGCCACGCCAAGAGCTCCTGGGAGGAGGACCTGGCCTGGGAGGCCCAGGAGTACTTCGAGCACGGCTCCCTGCGCGCCGTCATCGACCAAGCCCCGCTGGACGACGCCCGCGCCCGCGCCGTCGTCTCCGCCGTCGCCGAGTGCCTGCGCCACTGGCAGGACGACCTCCAGCACAACCACACCGACGTCAAGCCCGAGAACCTGCTGGTCCGCTCCCTGGACCCGCCGGTACTGGCGCTCACCGACTTCGGCGGCGCCGTCCGCGCCACCATGAGCCGCGTCTACGGCGGCCTGGCCATCACCGAGGACTACGCCGCCCCCGAGGTCGTCGAGGGCCGCCGCGAGGCCCCGGCCGCCTGGTGGTCCCTGGGCGTGATGGCGCACGAGCTGGTCGCCGGCCGCCGCCCCGACCGCGGCGGCAACTGGCTCACCGCCCGCAACTCCGAGGTGGACATCTCCGCCGTCACCGACGAGCACTGGCGGCTGCTGGTGCGCGGACTGCTCGCCCCCTCCCCCGCCGCCCGCTGGGGGTACGCCGAGGTCGCCCAATGGCTGGCCGGGGAGCGGCCCGCCCTGCGCACCGCGCGCCGGCTGCGCCCCATCGTGTTCGCCGGGGCCTCCCACGAGGACCCGCCGAGCCTGGCCTTCGACCTGCTGGACCGCTCCGAGACCGGCGCCCTGTGGCTGCGCACCCACTGGTCGGAGCTGCGCACCTGGCTCGACCGCGAGGTCAAGGACCACACCTTCGACCGCGCCTACCTCACCGGCCTGGACGGCCACCCCGAGCGCGCGCACATCGCCATCAGCGCCCTGGCCGCCCGCTACGTGCCGGGCATGCCGCCGCGCTACCGCGGCCACGAGATCAGCGCCGACGGCCTGCTGGAGCTGGCCACCGGCGAGGCCAGCCGGCACGCCGTGGTGCGCGAGGCCCTGGAGTCGGGCGCGGTGGGCCTGGCCTCCCAGCACTGGTGCCCCCACCCGGGCTGCCGCAGCGACGGCTCGGGCCGCTGCGTCCTGCTCGAACGCGCCCAGCACGAGGTCCCCCTGCTGATGCGCCGGGTCACCGAGACCCTGGACCGCGTCACCGGCCCCGGGGCCGACCGGCCGGACCGGCCCGCCGCCCACGAGATCGACACCACCTGGGCGCGCGCCGTCGAACTGGTCCTGGAACCCGACACCGCCTCCCGGCACCGCGCCCTGCTGCGCCGCCAGTCCTGGCACCCGGCCCAGCGCAGCCCCGCCCCGCACGCCCCCTGGTGGAACGAGCAGCGCCGCACCGGCCTGCGCGACGGCGGCGGCGACCCGATCGCCCCGCGCGCCGCCCTGCTCACCGCCGTGCTGCTCCTCCCCGAGGCCGTCCGCATCGGCGGCTCCATCGCCGACCGCGAACGCGCCGACGGCCGGGCCCGCCGCCAGGACCGGTGGGCCGCGCTGACCGGCTCGGCCCGGGCCCGCTGGGACGAGACCCGCGGCCGGGTCTCCGACGCGCGCCGCCGCCGGGCCGAGGCCGCCACCGGCGACACCCCCGTGGTCGGCGGCACCGCGCCGCAGGACGCCGCCCGCCCCCGCTGGAACCGGTGGGGCGCCGCGCAGCGGCCCGACGACCGGAACACGGGACCGCAGGACCCCGGCGCCGCCCGCAGGCAGCAGGAGCGCGCCGCCAAACGGGTCCAGCGCACCATGACCCAGATCCAGAAGGCCATGTCCGCCGGCAGGTGCCGCCGCTTCGCCTACCCGGCCGCCCTGCTGGGCCTAGTCGACGGGCTGGGCCGGGCGCTGCGCCCGGAGGACGGCTTCTACCCGCAGAGCCCGTTCGTCACCGACGCCTACACCGGGCTGCTCGACGCCGCCCACGGGCCGCTCCTGGGGACGCTGGCCGACGCCGCCGGCGCGGTCACCGGGCTGCTGCCCGGGGAGCTGGGCGCCTCCTGGCCGCTCCCGGTGCTGCTGTCCGTCGCGCTCATCGCGATGGGCCGCACCGCGGCGAGCAAGAAGGACTCTTCGCGGGCGCGCCGCCGCCTGGCCGCGTACCGGATGGCCGTGGCCGGGTCGGTGTTCATGCTCGTGGTGCTGCTGTCCACCGGACTGCTGGCGCTGGGCTCGGGTGTGCTCATCCCGCTCGACGGCCTGCTCGGTTAAGATCTCCCGGTTCGGCAAGGGGCCGGACCACGGTGGGGAACCGGGCACGAGGAAGAGGCCGCACGTGGGAGAGACCATCGAACTGCGCTCGGGGGACTTCGGCGCGCGCGTCGCCGTCGAAGGCGCCGCGCTCCAGGCGCTGACCTGGCGGGGACGGGACCTGGTGTGGCCCTACACCGGAGCGCCCACCGCGTTCCAGGGACAGGTGCTCGCCCCCTGGCCCAACCGGATCGGCCGGGGCCGCTACCGGTTCGGCGGGAGCGAGCACACGCTGGAGGTCAACGACCCCGCCACCGGGTCCGCCATCCACGGCCTGGTCCACGACCGGGTGTGGACCCCGGTGCGGACCTCCGACGCGGAGGCCGTGCTGCACCTGGACCTGCCCGCCACCGCCGGCTACCCCTTCCCGCTGGCACTGGACCTGGCCTACCGGCTCGACGGGGACGGCCTCACCGTCACCACCACCGCGCGCGCCACCGGGGACTCCCCCGCGCCGTTCGGGCTGGGCTTCCACCCCTACCTGGACCTGGGCGAGCCCGTGCGGGACCTGGCCGACCGCGGGGAGCTCACGCTGAGCGCCCCGGTGGCCGCCCGCCAGCCCGTCGACGACCGGCTGCTGCCGGTCGGGGAGCCGGTCCCGGTACAGGGCACCGGCATGGACTTCCGCCCGCCCGGCCGCGGGCTCGGCGACACCGTCCTGGACACCGCCTTCGTCATCGGGGAGCGCGACGCCGACGGCCGGGCCTGGACCCACGTGGACGGGCCCCGCCACCGGGTCTCGGTGTGGTGCGACGCGGGCTTCGGGTACCTGCAGCTGTTCAGCTCCGACACCCTCGCCGGCGCCGACCGCCGCGCCCACCTGGCCGTGGAGCCCATGACCTGCCCGCCGGACGCGTTCAACACCGGCACCGGGCTCATCGTCCTGGAACCCGGCGCGACCACCCGGCACGCCTTCGGCATCACCGCCTCCGCTCCGTGAGGCGCCCGGCGGGGTCCTGAAGGCCCGGAGGAGACGTCCGGGGGCGGCGGGCGGGCCGCAGCGCGGCGGAGGCTCGAAAGAACGCCGCTCTAGCGGCCGATCAGGTCGCGCAGGCGCAGCAGGTCCTCCTGGGTGTCGATGTCCTCGGGGCTGGCGACGCCGTCGCAGGCCACCGGGGTGACCACGTGGGAGTAGGCGCGCAGGAACGGGCGCGCCCCCACGTCGGCGACGGCCATGGCGTGCACCGTGGACCAGTGCTCGCGGCCGATGAGCACCGGGTTGCGCTGGTTGCCCCGGTAGGTGGCCACCGCGGCGCGGGCGCCGTCGGCGTGCGCCGCCACCAGCCGGGCCACCGCCTCGGGCGTGACCAGCGGCTGGTCGGCCAGCGAGATCAGGACCGCGTCGACCCCGTCGGGCAGGGCGTCGATCCCGGCCCGCAGCGACGAGCCCATCCCCGAGGCCCACTCCGGGTTGAGCACCGTCCAGGCGTCGGGGACCGCCGTGTCCGCGGCGCCCAGCACCACCACGACGGGCGCGCAGCCGCCGGCGCGCAGGGTGCGCACCCCCCGGTCGACCAGGCGCTCGCCGCCGACCTCGACCAGTGCCTTGGGCCTGCCCAGCCTGCTTCCGGAACCGGCGGCCAGCAGCAGCCCCGCCACCCGGCCGTGTTCCCCCGTGCCGCTTCCCATGACGCGATGATGCCACGCGCGGGCACCGCGCACCGGCCGCCCGGGCGACCCCGTCCGAAAGTCTTCCCCGTCCCGGTCCGGGCGCCGGGGACGACCTGCGGTTCCGCCCGTCCCCGTGTTCCGGTTCACCTGTCGACGTGACCGAATCCGGCCGGAAGGAAGGGCGCCACGGTGACGTCCCGGTGGATCCGGCCCGTGGTCTCGCTCAGCGCCCGGCCGCTGCCGCCCCAGCGGGAGCGCACCAGCTCGGCGGCGATCGACACCGCCGTCTCCTCCGGGGTCCGCGCCCCCAGGTCCAGGCCGATCGGCGAGTGCAGCCGCGCCAGCTCACCCTCGGACAGGCCCGCCTCGCGCAGCCGCGCCATCCGGTCCTCGTGGGTGCGCCGCGACCCCATCGCCCCGATGTACCCGGCGCGGGTGCGCAGCGCCGCCGTCAGCACCGGCACGTCGAACTTGGGGTCGTGGGTGAGCACGCAGATCGCCGTGCGCTCGTCGACGCGGTCGGCCACCTCGTCCAGGTACACGTGCGGCCACTTGACCACCACCTCCTCCGCGGCGGGGAACCGCTTGGCGGTGGCGAACACCGGGCGGGCGTCGCACACCGTCACCCGGTAGCCGAGGAAGGCGCCCATCCCGGCCACCGCCGCCGCGAAGTCGATCGCGCCGAAGACCAGCATCAGCGGCGGCGGCGCGAACGCCTGCACGAACACCTCCAGCTCGTCCCCGCGCCGCTGCCCGTCCGCGCCGTAGCGCATCAGGCCCGTGGTGCCCTGGGCCAGCATGCCGCGCACGTCGTCGTCCAGGGCGTCGTTCAGCCGGTCGCCGCCCATGTCGCCCTCGGCGTGCCCGGGCCACACGACCCGGCGCCGCCCCACCCGGTCCCCGCCGGAGGGGTCCGACACGACGGTGGCCACCGCCACCGGCTGATGCTCGTCGAGGGCGCCCAGCACCGAGCCCAGCGAGGGGTGGAGCCCGCGGTCCACCGGCTCCACGAACACGTGCAGGGTCCCGCCACAGGTCAGACCCACGCTGAAGGCGTCCTCGTCGGCGACGCCGTAGGTCCGGCGCACCGGCACCCCGGTGCGGATCGCCTCCATCGCCTCCTCGTAGACCGCGCCCTCCACGCAGCCCCCCGACAGGCTCCCGACGACCTCCCCCGAGGCGCTCACCGCCATCGCCGCCCCGGCCGGGCGCGGCGCGCTCTTGAAGGTGTCGATCACCGTCGCGACGGCGAACCTCTCCCCCGAGGCGTACATCTCCGCCACGGCCTCTCGGATATCGCGCACGCGGTCCCCCGCTCCCCGTCGGCTGCCACGTCCTGTGGCCTTCACCACCAAACTATGTGCTCCGCCCGGCATGACGGGAGCCTCCGTTCCGTCAAGAAACGAAGGCTCCCGTTGGACGTTCGCACAAGGCGGGCGGGACCGCGGGTCCCGGGGTCAGTCCCGGTCCGGCTCCGCGGCCTCGCCGCGCTCGCGCAGCAGCTCCCGGAACTCCTCCAGGGCGGCGCGGGCCCGGTCGCCGTCGGCGCTCTGGATGCCCATCACCGCCAGCGTGGTCCCGTCGGACAGGTCCACCGACGGCCACGGCTCGCCCTCGGGCATCCGCACGTCCACGATCTCCGCCCACGACAGCACGTGCGTGCGGATGCTGTTGACCACCGTCACCCCGTCCCGCGACGCCTCCAGCCTGGGCCGGGCCAGCAGGTGCAGGGTCGCGGCGATCGCCAGGCCCACGCCCACGAGCAGCAGCCGGTCCATGAACCGCCAGTCGCCCGGCAGCACCGACGCCAGGACGGCCATCGTGGCCACGATCAGCAGCCCCAGCCCGTAGGCGACCATCCGCACCGCCCGGGGACGCCAGACCCTGGGCCCCTCAGGCCGCCGCGCCGCCTCGTCCACGGTCTGTTCCCTCGTCCGCACTCGTGACTCCCACTCCCCGAACGGCCTAGCTCCGCAGTCCGCGCAGGACCACGGCCGCCTCCAGCGCGGCCAGGGCCGCCTCGGCGCCCTTGTCCTCCGCGCTGCCCGGCAGACCGGCGCGGTCCCGCGCCTGCTCCAGGGTGTCACAGGTCAGCACGCCGTTGCCCACGGGGGTGGACTGGCGCAGCGCCACCTCGGTGAGCCCCTGCGTCACCGACTGGCACACGTACTCGAAGTGCGGGGTCCCGCCGCGGATGACCGCGCCCAGCGCGATCACCGCGTCGTGGCGGCGGGCCAGCTCCTGGGCCACCACCGGGATCTCGACCGCCCCGGCCACCCGGACCACCACCGGCTCGGCGGCACCCGACCCCTTGACCACCGCCAGCGCGTTGGCCAGCATCGGCTCCACGATCGGCGCGTTCCACCGGGTCACCACGATGCCCACCGACATGCCGGAGGCGTCGACGTCCTGCCCCTGCGGGCGTCCTTCACCGCTCATCGCTTCTTCGCTCCAGTCGTCTCGTTCTCGTGGGTCAGTCGGTGACGCCGGACAGGTCGTGCCCCATCCGGTCGCGCTTGGTCCGCAGGTAGGCGGCGTTGTCGGCGGTGAGGAACGCGGGCATCAGCACCCGCTCCTTGACCCGCACCCCGTGCCGCTCCAGGCCCTGGGCCTTCTCCGGGTTGTTGGACAGCAGCCGCACTGAGGAGACGCCCAGGTCGGCGAGGATCTGCGCCCCGGCGCCGAACTCCCGGGCGTCCGCCGGCAGCCCCAGCCGCAGGTTCGCGTCGACGGTGTCCATCCCCTCGTCCTGGAGGGCGTAGGCGCGCAGCTTGTGCAGCAGCCCGATGCCGCGCCCCTCGTGCCCGCCCAGGTAGACGAGCACCCCGCGGCCCTCGCGGGCGATGTCGGCCATGGCCGCGTCCAGCTGCGGGCCGCAGTCGCAGCGGTGCGACCCGAACGCGTCGCCGGTCAGGCACTCCGAGTGCAGCCGCACCAGGACGTCGGTGCCGTCCCCCAGGTCGCCCATGACCAGGGCGACGTGCTCGGCGCCGTCGGCCGTCCCCTTGAACCCGACGGCGCGCCACTGCCCGTACCGGTTGGGCATGCGGGTCTCCACCAGGCGGGTCACCAGCGGCGGGTGGGCCTCCTCCTCGGTGAGCGACTCGCCCAGCGCCAGGCGGTACGCGGCCAGCTGCTCCACCGACACCAGCTTCAGGCCGTGCTCGTCCGCGAACTCGCGCAGGCGCGGCAGCCGCGCCATGGTGCCGTCGTCCTCGACCACCTCGGCCAGCACGCCGGCGGGGCGCAGGCCGGCCAGCCTGGCGAAGTCCACCGACGCCTCGGTGTGGCCGCGCCGGGCCAGCACGCCGCCCGGACGGGCGCGCAGCGGCAGGATGTGCCCGGGGCGCACGAAGTCGGTGGGGCGGCTCCCGGCGGAGGCCAGCAGGCGGATCGTGTGCGCCCGGTCGGCGGCGGAGATGCCGGTGCTGACGCCCTCGCGGGCGTCCACCGTCACGGTGTAGGCGGTGCGCAGGCTCTCCTCGTTGCGCGCCGTCATCAGCGGCAGGTCGAGCCGGTCCAGGTCCGGGCCCTCCATGGGCACGCAGACCACGCCGGAGGTGTAGCGGATCATGAACGCCAGCAGCTCGGGGGTGGCGAGCTCGGCCGCGAAGATGATGTCGCCCTCGTTCTCGCGGTCCTCGTCGTCCACCACCACGATGGCGCGTCCGGCGGCGAAATCGGCGATGGCGTCCTCGATCGGGTCGAGGACCACGGGCCGCTCGGCGTCGGCCGCGGCCGGGGTGGTGTCGGTGACGGTCATTCCCGCTCCAGGTGTCGGTGGGTGTGGTGTGGGATCGGTGGCGGCCCGTCGGGGTCCGCTCCGGCGGGGGTCAGGTGTGCGCGCGGCCCTCGGCGGCGGCCACGGCGGTGATGCGCTCCACGTACTTGGCGACCACGTCGACCTCGATGTTCACGGCGGCGCCGACGGCCAGGGAGCCCAGAGTGGTGGCGCGCAGGGTCTCCGGGATGAGGCTGACCTCGAAGAACCCCCGGGCCGCGCCCGGGTCGCTGACGGCCGACACGGTCAGGCTGGTGCCGTCGACCGTGATCGACCCCTTCTCGACCACGTACCGGGACAGCCCGGCGGGCAGCTCGAACCGTAGAACATCCCAGTTGTCGCCCGGATTCCGGGAGACCAGGCGGGCGGTGCCGTCCACGTGGCCCTGCACGATGTGCCCGCCCAGGCGCGAGTCGACGCGCGCGGCGCGTTCGAGGTTGACCGGGGAGCCGGCGGCCAGGGAGCCCAGGGAGGAGCGGTCCAGGGACTCCTTCATGACGTCGGCGGTGAAGGTGCCCTCGCCGCGGTCGACGACGGTCAGGCACACGCCGTTGACGGAGATGGAGTCGCCGTGGCCGGCGTCGGAGGAGACCAGGGGGCCGCGCACGGTGAGCCGAACGGCCTCGCCCGCGGTGCCCGCGGGGGTGAGGGAGACGACCTCGCCGAGCTCTTCCACGATTCCTGTGAACACGCCCTTGCCTTCCCAATCGCCTGGTACGGCTCCGGGGCGTGTGCGGAACATGCGTCCACGGCGGGTCGGCGAAGGGCCGCGGGCACGGGGGCACCACGGCACACAGACCGTCCCGACGCGTGCTGCCTCCCATCCGGACTTTCACCGTCGGTACCGGAATTCCACCGGTTCAACCGGCCGATGGACTCGGCCGGGTCGCGGACTGTCACCGCCGGTTCGGACTTTCACCGACCCCGGAGCACGCATTCTCAACTGATGTCTGAGACGCCAACGATCTTAACGCCGCAGTAGCAACAGCGCATAGTTCGTGTGATGGGGATCATGCCCCGGGCAGGTCGTCCAGCCGGTCCCGCGCGTGTCCGCCCTGGCCGGGGGGCGTGCCGGGGCGCTCCGCCAGCCCGCTGCGCACGAACAGCTCCGGCGCGCCGAAGGTGATCCAGAACAGGATCGCGCCGGAGGCGGCGAAGGAGGCGACGGCGTCGGCCATCCCGGTGAGCGGCCCGGACAGCAGCCGGGAGAGGACCTCGATGCACAGGACCACGGACAGGCCCAGGACGAACCGGGCGGCGCGCGCGCCGATCCGCCCCCGGGCCGAATACCAGCCGCGGCGGTCCAGCAGTGTGAGCCCGACGAGGACGGCCAGCAGCGCGCCCGACGTGGAGTAGACGCCGGAGAGGGTGTACCCGGCCGGGTCGGGCGGGACGGCCCCGATCCACCCGGCGGGGACGGTCCAGTCGCCGCGGGCGGTGTAGCGCCACAGTGCGGCCAGGACGCAGGGCACCAGCGCCGCCGCGACCGCGAGGGACGCCCAGCGCGCCGTCGGCAGCCCGCGCCACCAGGCCAGGACGCGGTCCTCCCAGCGCAGGAACGCCCACAGGATCAGCGCCCCCAGCAGGACGCCGACGACGACGTCGCTGATGAAGTGCGCGCCCAGGTAGACGCGGGAGAAGCAGATGAGGGCGGCCAGCGCGAGCGCGGCCCACAGCAGCCCGCGGCGGCCGGACCTGATCCCCGCGTACCCCAGGACCACCGTGGCGCCCTGAGCGTGCCCCGAGGGCATGCCGAAGCTCGACTCGCTCGTGTGCTGGGCGATCTGCGCGCTGTACCAGGAGGGGCGCGACCCGTGGACGAAGAGCTTGAGCAGGTGGTTGACCACCGACGAGGAGATGGCCAGGACCAGCAGCCGGCCGCCCAGGCCGGGGCTGACGCACCAGAAGACCAGCGCCAGCAGGGGGATGACGACCGCCTGGGCACCGAGGCCGGTGACGGCGGTCAACGGCAGGACCGGCCAGTCGGCCAGGCCCTGGAGCCACTCGATGGGCGCGGTCTCCGCGTCCCACAGCACGTCCATGATCACAGCGCGCACCCCAGGTGTCCGCGCTTGGCTACGTGCTCACGCCGCGCCGCTCCCCCAGACCGCCGGCGCGGGGGGAAGACGGAGCCGCGACCAAGCTGAATCGACGACTACGGTGCGCCAGCCTAGGGGGTGCGGCGGGGCGGTGGCCAGTCGGGGCCCCGGCCGCACCGGGATCGTTATCCCCGGGCGGCGGCCTCGACGGCCTGGGCGCGCAGGGAGTCGATCGCCTTGGCGGGGTCCTGGGCGCCGTAGACGGCGGACCCGGCGACGAAGACGTCGGCCCCGGCCTCGGCGGCGCGTTCGATGGTCTCGTCACTGACGCCGCCGTCGACCTGGAGCCAGACGGAGGCCTCGCGGCCGTCGAGGATCTCGCGGGCCCGGCGGATCTTGGGCAGGACCAGGTCGAGGAACTTCTGGCCGCCGAAGCCGGGCTCGACGGTCATGAGCAGGAGCATGTCCATCTCGCCCACGAGGTCGGCGTAGGGCTCGACCGGCTCGGCGGGGTTGAGGGCCAGCCCGGCGCGGGCGCCCAGGCGGCGGATCTCGCGCAGGGTGCGCACGGGGGCGCTCGCGGCCTTGGCGTGGATGGTGACGCTGCCGGCCCCGGCCTCGGCGTAGGCGGGCGCCCAGCGGTCGGGGTCCTCGATCATGAGGTGGCAGTCCAGGGGGGTGTCGGTCGCCTTGAGCAGGGACTCGACGATGGGCAGGCCGAGCGTGAGGTTGGGGACGAAGTGCCCGTCCATCACGTCGACGTGCAGCCAGTCGGCGTTGGGGACGGCGGCGGCCTCGTCGGCCAGGCGCGCGAAGTCGGCGCTGAGGATGCTGGGTGAGATCTGGATTGCCACGCCTGGCAGTGTAGCCAGGGCGGTGGCGGCCGCGGTGCCGGGGCGCCCGGTCGGACCTGGGTGCTTTTGCGAAAAGCACCAACTTGACGATGTAGATCACGCTTGTCCGGTTCTGCCGGGAAAGCCCGGCGGCGCTCCGGGCGGGAGCGCCGCCGGGCGCCGCGTCAGTTCCGGCGCAGCAGGGCCAGGAACATGGCGTCGGTACCGTGCCGGTGCGGCCAGAACTGCGCGTAGTTCCCGTCCTCCCCGGCCGCCAGGCCGGGCACCTCGTCCAGCAGGTCGGGGGCGCGCAGCAGGGTGAGGTCGTCGCGCTCGGCCAGGACGCGGCGCACGATCGCGTCGGTCTCGTCCAGGTGCGGGGAGCACGTCACGTACGCCACCACCCCGCCCGGCCGCACCGACTCCACGGCGCTGACCAGCAGGTCGTGCTGGAGCGGGGCGAGCTCGGCCGCGGAGTCCTCGGTGCGCCGCCAGCGCGCCTCGGGGCGGCGGCGCAGCGCGCCCAGACCCGTGCAGGGCACGTCGGCCAGGACCCGGTCGAACGTCCCGGGGCGCCAGGCCGGCCGGGTGCCGTCGGCGGCGATCGCCCGGCCGGCGTCGCGCGGGGCGCGGCGCACCGCGCCCGCGACCAGCCCGGCGCGGGCTGGCTGGACCTCCGAGGCCACCAGGCGGGCCTCGCGCCGCCCGGCCAGAGAGGCGAGCAGCCCGGCCTTGCCGCCGGGGCCCGCGCACATGTCCAGCCACAGTTCGTCGCGGCCCTGGACGTCGACCCGGGTCAGGGCGAGCGCCACCAGCTGGCTGGCCTCGTCCTGGACCGCGGCGCGGCCCTGGCGGACCTCGCGGATCGCCGCCGGGTCGCCCTCGGTCAGCCGCGCGCCGAACGGCGAGTACGGGGTGGGCTCGGCCCCGGCCGCGACCAGGTCCTCGACGGTGGCGCGGCCCGGCTTGGCCACCAGGGTCACCCTGGGCCGCTCGTTGTGGGCGGCGAGCAAGCGCTCGGTCTCCACCAGGCCCGTCTTGGACCGCTCCCCCAGGGCGCGGGCCAGCTCCTTGACGATCCAGCGCGGGTGGCTGTGCACCACCGACAGGTACCCGCTGGGGTCCACGGCGCGGTCCGGGGCCACGACCCCGGTCCACTCGTCCAGGTCGCGGGCGGACACCTTGCGCAGGACGGCGTTGGCGAACCTGGCCCGGTGCTGGCCGACCACCCGGCGGGCCAGGTCCACGGTGGCGCTGACGGCGGCGTGCGGCGGGATCTTGGTGGACAGCAGCTGGTGGGCGCCCAGCCGCAGCAGCGGCAGCACCTCGGCGTCCACGGAGGCCAGGGTGCGGTCCACGCACGTCTCCATGATCGCGTCGTAGGTCCCCTGGAGGCGCAGCGTGCCGTAGGTCAGCTCGGTGGCCAGGGCCGCGTCGCGGCCGGCGATGCCGCGTTCGTTGAGCAGGGAGGGCAGCAGCAGGTTGGCGTAGGCGTCGCGGTCCTGGACCGCGCGCAGGACGTCGTAGGCGACCCGGCGGGCCGGGTCGCGGGGCGCGCCGGGCTTCGCGGCAGCGCCCTGGGCCCCGCCGGACCGTGCCCCGCCTGGGCGGGGCCCGCGGCGCGGACGGCGGTACGGGGATCGGGACTGCTCGCTCAAGGTGTGCTGCTCCTGGGCCTGAAGGACGTGACCGGGTGGGGCGCGGCCCCACCCGGTCGAGCCTACGGCAGCTCAGTCGCCCAGGCGGTCATCCGCGGTGGGACGCACGCCACGGGCCCAGTCCACGGCGTTCATCGCGCGCTTGCCCTGGGGCTGCACCTCGCCCAGCCGCACCGGGTGGGTGGCGGTGCCGACCAGGACCCGCTTCTTGTCGGCGTGCAGGCGGCCCGGGTCCAGGGCCGGGGTGTCGGCGTCGGTGACGGGGACGAGGGGGCCGAGCTTGAGCCGCGCGCCGCGGAAGGTCGTCCAGGCGCCGGGGGCGGGCGTGCAGGCGCGCACCAGCCGGTCAACGCGCTGGGCCGGGGCGGTGAAGTCGACCTCGGCGTCCGCCGGCTCCAGCTTGGAGGCGTAGGAGACCTCGGCGTCGGGCTGCGGGACCGGGGACAGCTCGCCCGAGGCGATGCCGTCGACGGTGCGGACCAGCAGCCCCGCGCCCGCGTCGGCCAGCCGGTCCAGGAGTTCGCCGCTGGTGTCGGTGGGGCGCACGGCCTCGGTGAGGGTGCCGTAGACGGGGCCGGCGTCCAGCTCCTTGACGATCCGGAACGTGGAGGCCCCGGTGACGTCGTCGCCGTGCAGGACGGCGTGCTGGACCGGGGCGGCGCCGCGCCACGCCGGCAGCAGGGAGAAGTGCAGGTTGACCCAGCCGTGGCGGGGGATGTCCAGGGCGGCCTGGGGCAGCAGCGCCCCGTAGGCGACCACCGGGCAGCAGTCGGGGGCGATCTCGGCCAGGCGGGCCAGGAAGTCGGGGTCGCCCGCCTTGGCGGGCTTGAGGACCTCGATGCCCGCCTTCTCGGCGAGCTCGGCGACCGGGCTGGGGGACACCTTGCGCCCGCGCCCGGAGCGGGCGTCGGGGCGGGTGACGACGGCGGCGACCTCGTGGTCGGAGTCGATCAGCGCCTGTAGGGACGGAACCGCGACCTGCGGTGTTCCGGCGAAGACGAGTTTCATGCGGGTCCCCCCTGGCTGTGCGGTCCGCGGCCCACCGCCGCGGTTCCCAGTTCTACCAGCCGTACCGGGCGCCCCACGGCCGGTGTCGCCGGGTTCTGGTACACCAGAGGGTGATGACATCCCAGCCCACCGGACCCGAGGGGGTCCTCTTCGAGCTTCCCGCCGCGCCCCCGGCGGAGAAGGAGCAGGAGAAGAAGCGGTCCGGCCGCCCGGCCCCGCGCACGCCCGCCGAGCGGCTGCCGGTCGCGCGCGTGGTCGTGGACACCCCGCTGCCGCACCTGGACCGGTACTTCGACTACCGGGTGCCCGCCGACATGGACGAGGCCGCGGTGCCGGGCTGCCGGGTGCGGGTGAGGTTCAACAACCGGAAGCTGACCGGGTTCCTGGCCGAGCGGGTGGAGGCGTCGGAGTTCACCGGCCGGCTGGCCTACCTGGACTCGGTGGTCTCCCCCGAGCCGGTGCTCACCCCCGAGGTCCTGGGGCTGTCCCGCGCGGTCGCGGACCGGTACGCGGGCACCCTGAGCGACGTGCTGCGGCTGGCGGTGCCGCCCCGGCACGCCCGGGCCGAGAAGGAGGAGCCCGCCGGGGGCGCCGAGGGGGGGTTCGCCGCACCGGGGGCGGGACCGTGGGAGGACTACCCCGACGGCCCGGCGTTCCTGGCGGAGCTGGCCGCGGGGAGGGCGCCCCGGGCCGTGTGGAACGCGCTGCCGGGGCCGGACTGGCCCGAGGCGATCGCCGTGGCCGCGGGCACCGCGCTGGCCGCCGGGCGGGGCACCGTGGTCGTGGTGCCCGACGGGCGCGACGTGGAGCGGGTGGACGCGGCACTGACCGCGGTGCTGGGCCCGGACCGGCACGTGGCGCTGACCGCCGGACTGGGCCCCGCCGAGCGGTACCGGCGGTGGCTGGCGGTGCTGCGCGACCGGGTGCGGGTGGTGGTGGGCACACGGGCGGCGGCGTTCGCCCCCGTGCGCGACGTGGGCCTGGTGGTGCTGTGGGACGACGGCGACGACGTGCACGCCGACCCGCACGCCCCCTACCCGCACGCGCGCACGGTGCTGTCGATGCGCGCCCACCGGGCGGGGGCGGGGGCGCTGATCGGCGGGCACACCCGGACCACCGACGCCCAGATGCTGGTGGACTCGGGCTGGGCCGGGCAGCTGGTCGCCGACCGGGCGGTGCTGCGCAGGCGCGCCCCGGTGGTGCGGGCCGCGGGGGACGACCGCGAGCTGGAACGGGACGGGGCGGCGCGCTCGGCGCGGCTGCCGGGGCTGGCGCTGCGGGTGGCGCGGCAGGCGTCCCGGGAGGGCGCGGTGCTGTTCCAGGTGCCGCGGCGCGGCTACCTGGCGACGCTGGCCTGCGCGGGCTGCCGGGAGCCCGCGCGCTGCGACGCCTGCCACGGGCCGCTGGCGGTGCGCGGCTCGCACGCCCTGCCCTCCTGCGGGTGGTGCGGCCGGGTGGCGGGCGCGTGGGCGTGCCCCGAGTGCGGGGTGAACCGGATGCGCGCGGTGGTGGTGGGCGACCGGCGCACCGCCGAGGAGCTGGGGCGGGCGTTCCCGTCGGTGGCGGTGCGCACCTCCGGCCGCGACGAGGTGCTGCCCGCGGTGCCGGGGACGCCGTCGCTGGTGGTGGCCACCCCGGGGGCCGAACCGGTGGCCGAGGGCGGGTACGCGGCGGCGGTGCTGCTGGACGGCTGGGCACTGCTCAACCGGCTGGACCTGCGGGCGGCCGAGGAGACGCTGCGGCGGTGGCTGAGCGCCGCGGCGCTGGTGCGCCCGGGCGGCACGGTGGTGGTGTGCGCCGAGGCG